>CAZOHN010000011.1:32410-37002 GCA_964579325.1 uncultured Rhodobacterales bacterium | reverse complement strand
GCCCCGTCCAGGCCCCGTCCAGGCCCCGTCCAGGCCCCGTCCAGGCCCCGTCCAGACCCCGTCCAGGCCCCGTCCGGGCGTCGTCCAGGCCCCTTCCAGGCCCATTTCAAGCCCCGAAGGCCCAGGCCCTGCGCGCCGAAGGGGTGGGGGTGGAAAGGTTGAAATCCGGTTAACGCTCAAGGCGTTTCCGTTTCGTATCAATGCCTTGACCCAAATGCTCAACGTGAGCAGCCCCACCGCCGCGCCACGTGGCGGCCCCGGTCAGCGGCCCCTCAGCCACCCTCGCAGGCATAGGCCGCGTCGATCATTCCTTGGGTGCCCTTCGCCATCTCGAGGCTCCAGGGGTAGGCCGCGCCCTCGCGCAGCACCCGCCCGTAGGCTTCGACCTGCAGGACATAGTGGTTCGCCGCCGGCCAGCGCTCGACCGTGACGCTCATCCCCCGGTGCAGCTCCAGCCGCGCCTCGCCGAAGACGTTCGCGTTGAACGGCGCCGTCAGCCGCATCACGCCGCCGTCGCCGGTGAAGGTCATCTCCTGCCGGTTGTGCATCCGCATCGAGGTCGTGGCGTGGTAGCGGAACGAGGGGAACCGCGCCGCGACATGGGCCGTCACCTCGACGCCGTTCTCGCGGATGATGGTGGCCTGCACCTCCTGCGGCTCCTCTTCGGTGGTCCAGCGGCACGACCCCATCGTGTAGACGCCGATGTCGGGCAGGCTGCCGCCCCCGGTCTCCGGCCGGTTGCGGATGTTTCCGGGCTCGGCGGCGTTGTTGTAGCTGAAGAACCCGTCCACATGCGCCAGCCGCCCGATCGCCCCATCCGCCAGCAGCGCCTTCGCCCGCTGCCACTGCGGGTGGTGGACGATCATGTAGGCCTCGTGGCAGGTGAGGCCCGTCCGGTCGCGCGCGGCGATCAGCGGGTCGATCTCGGCGGCCTTCATCGCGACAGGCTTCTCCACCAGAACATGCTTGCCCGCCTCCAGCGCCTTGATCGCCCATTCGACATGCAGCGTATGCGGCAGCGGGATGTAGACGACATCGATGCCGGGATCGGCCAGCAGCGCCTCGTAGGAGCCATGCACCCGAAGCCCCGGCGCAAAGGCCTGAAAGCCCTCCGCCTTTTCCGGCGATGAAGTGGCCAGCGCCACGAGGTCGGCCCCCTGTGCGGCATGGATCGCCGGCCCCATGTGCTCGCGCGCGAACTTCGACGCGCCGAGGATGCCCCAGCGGACGGGTGCGGTCATGTGTGATCTCCCTGTGCTGGCGGCACGCCGGACCTGGCCGGGGCCGCTCGTTGTCCCGTCGCAAGCTGCCAGCCCGGGCGGGAGGTGTCCAGTGCGCTCCCTACTCGGCCGGCACCGGTGCCGCGCCGCCCCCGTCCCGTGCGGGATCGACCACTGTCGCTCCCGGCGCGCGATAGGCCAGCACCGGAAACCGCCGGGCAAGCGGCGCGAAAATGCTGCGGTCGTTCATCGCCAGCGCATAGGCGACATAGACCGGGTCCTGCGACAGGTGGCGTTCCTCCATCCGCGCGCGCCCGAAATAGATCACCGAAACGGCGATCAGCCCTGCCGTGCCGGACAGGGCCGCGAGCGGGGTCGCCGCGGTCAGGAACGGCACCGTCGTGAGCCAGAAGAACACGATCTTCGCCGCGTAGTCGGGATGTTTGGTGAACCGGTACGGCCCGCCGGTGATGATGCCGCGGTGTGTCAGGTTCGACCACCGCAGGCCGTAGACCGAGGTCGCCCAGACCCAGACCGCGAAGCTGGCCAGCAGCACCGCGATCCACGGCAGCGCCAGCCAGGGATAGCCCCCGATCACCGAGGTCCAGTCCGCCTCCATCCGGTAGCGAAACACCTGGCCCGTGATGATCTGGTTGAACGGCTCATAGCAGACAAGCGTGACCACCCAGGCGCCGAGAAACGGGTTCGCGCTGCGGATATGGGCATCAAAGAGGCGCAGCGTCATCGCGTAGCCGGTGCAGACGATGGTGACCTCGAGGGTGCCTGCCACAAGTGCCAGACCGGCGACGAAGGCGATCGGATCGCTCGACATGACCGCATCCGAGGCATCGAGGCGCTGCAGGCAATAGAACAGGTAGGCCAGCATTATCGGAAGGAAGAAGCCCTTGATCATCCACCCCAGCGCATGCTCGCGCAGCGCGGCCCCCGCGCCGACCGGCAGCAGCCCCGTCAGGATCGCCCCGAGCCGCCAGTAGTCGTCCTCCGGCGCGACCTGCCGTCCGTCGACGACCCAGACATAGGCGAAGGTGAGCGGGACAAGCGCCCCGGCGACCGTCAGCAGGAGCGCCAGCGGAATGGCGAGGTCGGCGTAGCCGTAGAACCGGAACAGAAGGTGCGCGACCAGGACCGCCGCGACCGAGGCCGCGATCCCGATCAGCTTGAGCGCGATGCGCCGCGGGCACGGGGTGGGCGGACGGGACCAGTCGAGGCCCGTCGAGGGATTGCGGTGCACGCGGCGGACGAAGATCTCGAGCGCCGCGACCGGCACCGCATAGGACAGGATCATCAGCACGACCGCGGTCAGCGGCGCCGCCTCCCCCCACCACAGCAGCCCCGCCAGCATCGCACTCGCGCAGGCGACACCGGCCAGTCCGACCCGGTCGTCGGTCGCCGAAACGGGCAGGAGAGGCAGATCGCGATGCATGGACACGCGGAAACTCCGCTACTGCAAGACCGACGGTGTCGTACAGCCCAACTATGTCATCACAAAGGCGACAGACGCCGCTGATTTTCGGGAATGTTACTCCGCCCGACGCTGAATCGGCCGAAGATGTCATGGCACGCCGACGCAGCAACGACCTGGGCAACTGCCCCCCGAAACGCAGCAGACGTTGGTACCCGAAGACGTCCGCGCGGAACAGGAAAGCAGCGCCGCCCCCGAAGAACGCTTGACCGAAAGCACCTCAGATAGTCACCTTCACTCAACCTGGAGCAGATCAGCCCTCCGATGAAGCACAGAGCGACAAAGCCATCCCATCGCGCCGCCAGAGCTAACGTGGGTCAGATGCGCACTGCCTCGGCTCCGGGTGGAAAGAAGCTTGAAGACCTCTCTCAGGCGGCATCGAGCTGCGCACGCGTGACAGCCCTGAACGCCCTGCAGCACAAGGCCTCTTCGGGTATAGCGCAACGCACCCTGAACGGGGTGACGCCGCAGGTCTGGGCGAATGAAAAGTCGTCCAAGAAACTCGTTCGCGACCGTCTGCTCGAAATCGCGCAGGCGGCTCACCAGGACGACGTCATCTACGATAAGGCCGAGATCAACGCCTACTTTCTGGAAGCGCTGAAAGGCAAGACTCACACCGAACTGGAAGACACGGCGGGGCATTTTGAAGCATTCCGTCGTTTCATCGCCCGGGGTCGTGACGCCGAAGGTGCCCACGGCGCGGAACGCCACGGAGGAAGCGGCGACAAGTATATCGTCGACCGCGTGAATGCGTCCCGACAGGCGGACTTCACCGCGTCCTACCTGACGATGGATGACTGGCTGACGTGGGACACCGTCCTGCGGGTGGCCAAGGACGAGATCTGGAGCACCTACGCGTCTCTTTCCGAGAATTCCCTCGACCACTTCGCCAGAGAGCTCCCGATCGCCGGACTTGCGCAGGGCAACAAAATCCTTAAAGACAAAGAGAATTTTCCCCGACAGAGCAAGGCCGATACGGTCACACTTGGCAACACGGACTGGACGCTGACGGTCAGGTCGTACCTGCCTCAACGCGCGGTTGGGCCTTCGAGCGATCCCGATACGTACTCCGTCAAGGTTGGAGCGTCAGTCAAAGGAAATCAGAAACTCAACTCGCGGACCGTAAGCAAGGTCGGTGGGACTAACGTGCATACCCACGAGGTCAGGAGCCAGAAGAAAATCCCGGAGGCGCACACCGGAGGACTGGCGCCCATGTACGACCTCGATGCCGATGCCCAAGTCGTCTCCGCCCCGGAAAACGGCGCAGATGCCTTGAACTGGGTCACGAAGTTCTGAGGCTGTGCCGTTTCGCGGAAGCGGGGGAGCAGTGCC
Source organism: uncultured Rhodobacterales bacterium (assembly GCA_964579325.1). GTDB lineage: Bacteria > Pseudomonadota > Alphaproteobacteria > Rhodobacterales > Rhodobacteraceae > CAZOHN01. The sequence goes on along the minus strand of CAZOHN010000011.1, from coordinate 32,967 downwards.
ATTCCCGGCTCCCCCGCTCAACACTCAGGCGCGCGCCAGCATTCCCCGTTCGCGGGCGAGGTCGGTCATGCGCTTCTGAAGCTTCTCGAAGGCGCGGACCTCGATCTGGCGGATACGCTCGCGGCTGACGTCGTACTGGGTGGAAAGCTCCTCCAGCGTGACCGGATTGTCCTCCAGCCGGCGCTGCACGAGGATGTTGCGCTCGCGCTCGTTCAGCACGTCCATCGCCTGCTCGAGCAGCGCCCGGCGGGCGTCGAGTTCGTCACGTTCGGCATAGGCCGAGGCCTGGTCGGCATCCTCGTCCTCGAGCCAGTCCTGCCACTGGGTAGAGCTGTCGCCCTCGGCGCCGACGGTCACGTTGAGCGAGGCGTCACCACCCGAGAGGCGGCGGTTCATGTCGATCACTTCGCCCTCGGTCACGTTCAGGTCATGCGCGATCTTCGCCACGTTCTCGGGCCGCAGGTCGCCCTCCTCCAGCGCACCGATGCGCGCCTTGGCCTTGCGCAGGTTGAAGAAGAGCTTCTTCTGCGCCGAGGTCGTGCCGAGCTTCACCAGGC
>CAZOHN010000011.1:0-32400 GCA_964579325.1 uncultured Rhodobacterales bacterium | reverse complement strand
TTTTTCGGGGTCAAAGCGTTTGACCGCCTGCATCAGGCCGACGTTCGCCTCGGAGATGACCTCGGCCTGTGGCAGCCCGTAGCCGCGGTATCCCATGGCGATCTTGGCGGCGAGGCGCAGGTGAGAGGTGACCATCTTGTGCGCGGCCCGGGTGTCCTGGTGGTCCACCCAGCGCTTGGCCAGCATGTATTCCTCTTCCGGTTCCAGCATCGGGAACTTGCGGATCTCCTGCAGATAGCGGTTGAGGCCCTGTTCCGGGCTCGGAGCCGGAAGATTGGCATAGGTGGTCGTCATCTGGTGCCCTCCCGCACGGGCCGCCCTCGGCGGCTTTGGGACAAGGTAGTAAACTGAACCGCTCGGTTCAAGGTCTGGCTCTCAGTGCTCATATTACGCAGTATGCGGCCCATTCCGTCGCGCGAAACCGCTAACGAAACGTTATCACGCACATGTGTTAACGTCGTTAACTTCGAAAGGCTCCCAGCAGCGCCGCCATGTCCTCGGGCAACGGCGCCTCGAACGCGAGCCGCTCGCGCGTGGCGGGATGGAAGAAGCCGAGGGTCGCGGCGTGGAGCGCCTGGCGGGGAAAGGCGTTGGCCGCAGCGGCGGCAACAGCCCCGACCGCCCGGTCCGAGAGCTTGCGCCGGCCGCCATAGGTATCGTCGCCGATCAGGGCATGGCCGACGTGGGTCATGTGCACCCGGATCTGATGGGTGCGCCCCGTCTCGAGCCGGCATTCCACCAGCGCGGCGGCAGGCGGCGTGCCGAATGCCTCCAGCACCCGCACCCGCGTCACCGCATGGCGGCCGCCGGCATAGGTCACGGCCTGGCGCTGGCGGTCGGTGCGGTGGCGGGCGAGGCCCGAGGTGATGCGCAGCGTGCCGTCGGGCTCGAAATGCGTGCCCTTGACGCCATGCAGGCGCGGGTCGGCCTGGCTCGGCACACCGTGGCAGAGCGCAAGGTAGCGCCGGTCGACGGTGTGCGCCTCGAACTGCGCCGCAAGCCCGTGGTGCGCTCGGTCCGACTTGGCCACGACGAGGAGGCCCGAGGTGTCCTTGTCGATCCGGTGCACGATGCCCGGGCGCTTCTCGCCGCCCACGCCCGAGAGGTTGCCGCCGAAGTGGTGCAGGAGCGCATTGACGAGCGTGCCCGAGGGCGTGCCAGGGGCTGGGTGGACGACAAGGCCCGGAGGCTTGTTCACCACCACGAGGTCCTCGTCCTCGTACAGGATGTCGAGGGCGATGTCCTCGGCCTCGGTCGCGGTCTCGGCCGCCTCCGGCACGGCGATCTCGAAGGCGTCGCCCTCGGCCACCCTCGCCTTGGGGTCGGTCATCGCCAAACCGCCGCGCGACACCGCGCCCTCCGCGATGAGGCGGGTGAGGCGCGAGCGCGACAACTCGGCCTCGGCCGGCACCTCCCGCGCCAGCGCCTTGTCAAGCCGCGGCGGCGGGTCTACCCCGATGACGACCCGGATCACGCGCGAGGCTTCTTCGGACATGGACGACGCTCCCGGACCACTGCCGCCGGACCTGAGGTTCCTCAAGCGGCTGGTGACGGTGCTGACCGCCACGATGATCGTGGGGCTTCTAGCGATCGTGGCGCTGCTTGTCACCCGGCTCGGACAGGACCGGGACGCAGGTCTGATCGTGCCCGACCGCATCACGCTCCCCGATGGGGTGCGGGTGGAGGCCTTCACGCAAGGGGCGGACTGGTTCGCGGTCGTGACCGGCGACGACCGGATCCTGATCTACGGGTCGGACGGCGCGCTGCGGCAGACCGTCGAGATCACGCGCTAGGGCCTCACGGCGTGACGCGCCCGGTCGCAAGCGCGCGGGCCCAGGTCTCGTCACCCGCCGCGCGGGCGAGGTCGATCATGGGGCGGGCATCGTAAGGCACGGCACGAAGTTCGGCGCGCCAACTGCCGCCCCGGCGTTCGAGCAGGGCATAGCGGGCGTGGGGGCTGCCGGTCTCGGCGCGGAGTGGCCGTTCCGGGTTGCGGGCGTCGAGCCAGGCCGGGCAGCCCACCGAACCCGGGTTGAGGACGAAACGTCCGTCCGAAAGCGTGACGACACGCGGGATGTGGGTGTGGCCGCAAAGGAAACCCGACGCGCCATGGGTGGCAGCCTCGGCCTCGATGGCATCCTGTGGCGCAAGGGTCATCGTGCCATCGGCCCCAGGCCGGTCAAGCCAGGCCGCGCTGTCGGAGGCGGGCGTGCCGTGGCAAGCGAGCAGCCCTTCGGTCGCGACCGTTTCGGGCAGGCCCCTCAGCCAGTCGAGGTGATCGGGCATGAGCCGCGGGAAAACCGGGGCTTCCCAGCTTCCCATTTCCACGAGCGGGCGGTCGATCAGGGCGCGGTCGTGGTTGCCCCGCACGGTGTGCATCTTGTGCGCCAGAAGCCGCTCGGCGGTCCCGACAGCGTCGAGCGGCCCGGAGAGGCAATCGCCGAGGTTCAGCGTCAGGTCGCAGTCGTGGGCATCCGCCAGAACTGCGTCGAGCGCGGCGGAGTTTCCGTGGATATCGGAGAGGATAGCAAGTCGCATGGCCGCACCCTGCCCCGGTTCGGCGACAGTGGAAAGACCCTCAGGGCCGGTCGCGCTGGAAGATCCAGTCATGGTCGGGGTGGTTGCGGAACCGCCAGTTGCGGCGCGGCCCGGCCATGACGTTGAGGTAATACATCTCGTAGCCGTAGGGCGCTCCGCAGGGATGGTGGCCACGCGGAACGAGCACCACGTCGTGGTTGGCCACCGCCATCGTCTCGTCGAGCGTGCCGTCGTCGGTGAACACGCGCTGGACGCCGAAGCCCTGTTCGGGGTTCAGGCGGTGGTAGTAGGTCTCCTCGAGATAAGTCATCTCGGGCCACTCGTCGGCATCGTGCCGGTGCGGCGGGTAGGACGACCAGTGGCCCTGCGGCGTGTAGACTTCGGTCACCAGAAGGCTGTCGGCCACATCGCGGTCTTCCATCGCGATGGCGTGGACGTAGCGGGTGTTGGTGCCCTTGCCGCGCTCGGCAAGGCTGATCCCGGCGGGCCCAATGATCTGCGCCGCATGCCCGCCCTGTCCCGGCGCGGTGCAGACGGCAAGGGTGAGAGGGGTGGTGGCCGTGGCGATCCAGTCGGCGCCATCGGGGATATAGACCGCGTGCGGCGGCGTGCGCTCGAACACATCCATCCGCTGACCGATCTCGCCGAAGTCGCGTCCGCCACCAGTGATGCGCGCCTTGCCCTCCACAAGGACGAGGATCGCCTCGCGGTCGCCCGTGGCCTCGGCCACCGTCTGCCCGGGGGCAAGGCGGTAGAGGGTAAAGCCGACGTAGGTCCAGCCGGCGTCCTCGGGCGAAATGTCGTGGACCTTGCCATGCGTGGCGGCGGGTCTGCGCAGGAGGGGCGGGGTCATTTCTCGGGGTCCTTGGGGTCAAAGGCGATAAAGAATTCGTAAGCGAGGAACGCGCCGGCCGCCCCGAAGAGGATCGCCCAGAATGGCGACTGGGCGACCAGCAGTTCGAACAGCGCCCAGCCGAGCGCGACAGCGACGATCACCACGCGCAGCCAGAGCGGCCGGAACATCGGATGCTGGACGTCGAAGAACCTGCGGGCCATGGCGTGCCTCCCCGCGTGCAGCCTCACGCGGGAAGCGGCGCGCGGTCAAGCCCCGCGGCACGGGCAAAGGCGCGCAGCGCGCCGAGGCCCATCGCCTGATAGACCGCCGGGTCACGGACGGCCGAGTCCTGCTCCGCCTCGATCACGAGCCAGCCCTCGTAGCCATGCTGCGCGGCCGATTGCAGGACGGGCAGGAAATCGACTCCCCCCTCGCGGTCGCCAGGCACGGTGAAGACGCCACGGCGGACGCCTTCGAGGAACGAAAGTCCCTGGTCGCGGACCTCGTGCATGATCTCGGGACGCACGTTCTTGGCGTGAATGTGCCGCACGCGGGCCATGTGCCTTGCCGCCACCGCAGCCGGGTCGCCGCCGCCGAAGTAGCAGTGGCCGGTGTCGAAAAGAAGGTGCGTGGCCGGGCCGGTGTGGGCCATGAAGGCGTCGATGTCCTCGGGGCTTTCGACGATGGTGCCCATGTGATGGTGGTAGACCAGCGTGACGCCCTGCCCCGCCGCGAAGGCCGCGAGCGCCTCGATGCCGGCGCCGAAGGCCGGCCAGTCCGACGTCGCGAGGCGCGGCCGCGCGTTCACCGCCTTGCCGTCGTCGCCGTGGATCGCGTTCGAGGTCTCGCAGACGATGATGATCTTCGAGCCCACCGCCTTCAGCAGGTCGAGGAAGGGCTGCATCGCCGCCTTCTCGGTCCCGATGTCGTTCACAAGGAGGTTGGTCGAGTGCCAGCCCGAGATGTAGCGCAGGCCCCGCCCCCCGAGGTCGCGCGCGATGCCGTCGGGTGTGGTCGGCAGGCGGTGGCCCTTCTCGATCCCGTCGAATCCGATGCGGGCGGCATCATCGAGGCACTGCTCCAGCGAGATATGCGCGCCGATCGAGCGGTCGTCGTCGTTGGTCCAGGCGATGGGGTTGGTTCCGTAGAGGATCATTCGAGGGTGTCCGTTGAAGTGTGGGGGGCAACGCGCACCGCCCCGGGATCAGTTCGCGCGTTCTTTCAAAGCCTTTTCATAGCCTTGCCGGGCTTTCTTCACCTCTTCGCGGGTGGAAACCTCGGGCACGGCCACTTCCCACCAGGTGCCGCCGAGCGGCGTCGAGGGGTAAGGGTCGGTGTCGAGCACCACCACGAACGGGCCCGGCGCCTCGTGCCGGCGGGCGAGCGCGGCCTCGAGGTCCGCGATCGAGGCGGCCTTGACCGCCGTCGCCCCCATGCTGGCCGCATGGGCGGTGAAGTCGATCCCCGGGCCGTCCGCCAGCTGGGAATGGGCGAGAAGGTTGTTGAATTCTGCTCCGCCGGTGCCGCGCTGGAGGCGGTTGATGCAGCCGAAGCCGCGGTTGTCGGTGATGACGATGGCGATCTTCGCGCCCATGGCGGCGGCGGTGGCAAGTTCGGAATTCATCATCATGTAGCTGCCGTCGCCCAGCATGCAGATCACGTCGCGCTCGGGCTCGGCCATCTTGATCCCCAGCGCACCGGCGATCTCGTAGCCCATGCAGGAGAAGCCGTATTCCATGTGGTAGGACATGGGCCGGGTCGCCTTCCAGAGCTTGTGGAGCTCGCCCGGCATGGTGCCGGCCGCGCATATCACCACCGTGTCGGGACCGGAGGCGCGCTGGACCGCACCGATCACCTGCATGTCGGTCGGCAGCGCGTTGGTGTCGCCGGGCGGCGCGGTCAGCGGATCGACGGCAGCGAACCAGTCGCGCTTGAGTGCGGGGTCCGGCGCGGCGAAACGGTGATCCGACAGCTTGCGCGAGAGCGCGTCGAGGCCCACCCGGGCATCGCAGCACAGGGGCACCGCCCCGTGCTTCATCGCGTCATAGGCCGCGACGTTGAGCGAGATCAGCTTGCGGCCGGGCAGCTTGAACAGCGCCCAGGAACCGGTGGTGAAGTCCTGAAACCGCGTCCCCACCCCGATCACCACGTCCGCCGTGGCACAGACCTCGTTGGCCGAAGACGCGCCGGTGACGCCGACGGGGCCGAGGTTCAGCGGGTGGTCCCAGGGCAGCGCCGACTTGCCGGCCTGCGTCTCGACCACCGGAATCCCATGCGCCTGCGCGAAGGCCGCAAGCGCGGCGGTGGCATGGGCATGGTGCACCCCGCCTCCCGCCACGATCACCGGGCGCCTCGCCTCGGCAATCATCTCGGCCACGGCCTCCAGTTCCACCGGGTCGGGGTGCGGACGGCGCTGGTGCCAGATGCGCGGCGCGAAAAAACTCTCGGGCCAGTCGTAGCCCTCGGACTGCACGTCCTGGCAGAACGCCAGCGTGACCGGGCCGCAGTCGGCCGGATCGGTCATCGTCCGCAGGGCACGGGGCAGCGCGGTCAGCAAGTGCTCGGGCCGCATGATCCGGTCGAAGTAGCGGCTGACCGGCTTGAAGCAATCGTTGGCGCTGATCGTGCCGTCGCCGAAATCCTCGATCTGTTGCAGCACCGGGTCGGGGCCGCGGGAGGCGAAGACATCGCCGGGGATGAAGAGGACCGGCAGGCGGTTGACGTGGGCGAGCGCGGCGGCGGTGACCATGTTTGTCGCCCCCGGCCCGATCGAGGACGTCACTGCCATCGCCCGGCGGCGGCCAAGCTGCTTGGCATAGGCAATGGCGGCATGGGCCATCGACTGCTCGTTGTGGCCCCGGTAGGTCGGCATCACCTCGCGGTGGGCGTGCAGCGCCTCGCCAATGCCGGCCACGTTGCCATGCCCGAAGATCCCCCAGAACCCCGCGATATAGGGCTCGCCGTCCTCGTTGAGTTGCGCCGCGAGCCAGCGCACCATCGCCTGCGCCGCCGTCAACCTGATCGTGGTCATGCCGCTTCTCCCTTGCCTGCGCGCGCGCGGTCCCAGGCGGCGCAGAGCCGCGCGTAGGCCGCAGCCATGGTCTCGATCGCCTCGGTATCGCCGATCCGCCCCGCCATCCAGTTGCGCGCCGCCTGCGCGAAGATCGTGCGCCCGACCGCGAAGCCCTTGACGAGCGGGTGGCCGGTGGCCGCCGCGAAGGCCGCCTCCAGGTCCGCCTCGGGGGCTTCCAGCCCGAGCATGACAATTCCCCGGCAGTACGGGTCATGCCGGGTGATCGCGGAGCAGGTGGCGCCCCAGGCGGCATCCGAGGTCATCGGTTCGAGCTTCCACCAGTCGGGGTGAAGGCCAAGCGCGTAGATGCGGTCGACGATGCGCGCCACGGTGTCGTCGCCGACCTCTCCGACCTTCGAGGGGATCACCTCGAGCAGCACCTCGAGCCGGTTGCGTCGGGCGGCGGCGAAGAGGCGCTTCAGCGTGGCCGCCTGATCGGCCCACATCTCGGGCTCATCGTTGGGGTGACAGAAGCACAGGACCTTGACGACATGCTCCAGCGGCCACTCCGACAGCCCGCCGCAGTCGGGCCCGATCTCGGGCTCAAGCGCGAGCGGCCGCGAGCCGGGCCATTCCACCGGCCGGCCGATCCAGAGCCCCTTTCCGGCGGCCTTCTGGAGCGCGGCGCGACCGAGGCGGTTGTCGCACAGAAGGCCGTATCCCGCCCGCCCGGCGGCAACCTTCCCGGCGGCGGCGAGGCAGAGAAGCTTGAACGCATCGATCTTCGCCGGCGTCGCCCCCTCGATATCCTCCATCTGCTTGCGATGATCGAAGGCGAAGACGCGCAGCTCGGGCCACTCGGTGCGGCGGTTGGTGGACCAGTGCACCTGCTCAAGCTCCGCATCGTGGCGCAGCGCGGGTGTCACGATCCCCCGGCGCAGGAAGTATTGCAGTTCCTCCCACGAGGGATAGGCGGGCGTGCAGCCGTGGCGCGAGACGGCGAAGGCGCCGCAGGCGTTGGCGTATTTCAGGGCCACCGGCCAGGCCTCGCCATCGAGCCACCCTTTCAGGAGCCCCGCAAAGAACCCGTCCCCTGCGCCAAGGACGTTGAACACCTCGATCGGAAAGCCCGGCCCGGCCTCGCCATCGTCGAGGCTTTCAGGGATGGCGCCGGTGAAGGCGACCGCGCCCATCGGCCCGCGCTTGCAGACGAGCGTGGCAGCCGAACGCGACCGAACGGTTGCCAGCGCCTCCACGGTGTCGGTCGTGCCGCCCGCGATATGGAACTCCTCCTCGGTCCCGACGATCAGGTCGAAGAGGGCAAGATGCGATTGCAGCTTGGCGGTGACGGCAGGCGCGCCGATATACCGCTCCTCGCCCGCGCCGTGGCCGGCAAGCCCCCACAGGTTCGGGCGATAGTCGATGTCGAGCGCGGTCCGCAGCCCGTGCCTGCGGGCAAGGCGCAGCGCCTTGAGAACGGCGGCCTCGGTGCGCGGGTTGCTGAGGTGGGTGCCGGTCACGACAAGCGCGCGTGCCTCGGCGATCAGCCCCTCGTCGATGTCGTCCTCGCACAGCGCCATGTCGGCGCAGTTCTCGCGGTAGAAGATCAGCGGGAAGGAGGTGTCGTCGCGGATGCCGAGGAGGACGAGCGCGGTGAGGCGCTCGGGGTCGGTCCTGACGCCGCGGGTATCGACGCCCTCGCGCGCCAGCTCCTCGCGGATGAAGCGGCCCATGTGCTCGTCGCCGACGCGGGTGATCAGCGCCGACTTCAGCCCCAGCCGTGCCGCACCGGCGGCGATGTTGGTGGGCGAACCGCCGATATACTTCTGGAACGACCCCATGTCCTCGAGCCGCCCGCCGACCTGCGCGCCATAGAGGTCGACCGACGAGCGGCCGATGGTGATGACGTCGAGGGGTCCGGTCATGGGCGAGGGTCCTTGGGTCGTTCGGGGGACGGGGCAGCAGCCGGGTCGCGGCCGCTGCCCCGGTCGGGGATCAGATTTCGGCGAGCTTCACGGCTCGGCCTTCCCTGACCGACTTCAGCGCGGCCTCCGCCAGCGCCAGCGCCTTCAGCCCGTCCTCGCCGGTGGTGGGCGTGGGCGCGCCGTCCTGCACGGATGCGATGAAGGCCGCGATCTCGTTGGCGTAAGCCGCGACATAGCGGGACATGAAGAAGTTCAGGAGCGGCGGACGGGTGAAGCCCTCGGCCGTGGCGATCTCGATGTTGGCCTCGCGCATGTTTTCGGCCGCGGCCGACCCGCCCGAGCCCAGCACCTCGATCCGCTGGTCATAGCCATAGGTCGCGCGGCGCGAATTGGTGATGATCGCTTGCTTGCCGCTTGCGGTGCGCAGGATCACGTTGACGCTGTCGTAGTCGCCCAACGCGCCGATCTTCGGATCGGTCAGGACCGAGGCGGCGGCGATGACCGTCTCGGGCTCCTCACCCAGAAGCCAGCGCGCCATGTCGAAATCATGGATCGTCATGTCGCGGAAGATGCCACCCGAGCGGGTGATGTAGTCGTGCGGCGGCGCGCCGGGGTCGCGCGAGGAGATGGTGACCATCTCCACCGTGCCGATGCGCCCACTGTCGATTGCGGCCTTCACCGCCATGAAGTCAGGATCGAAGCGGCGATTGAAGCCCACCATCAGGACCGCGCCGGTCTCCTTCACCACCTTCAGGCAGCCCTTCACGCGGCCCACGTCAAGGTCGACGGGTTTCTCGCAGAAGATTGCCTTCCCGGCCCTCGCGAACCGCTCGATATAGTCGGCGTGGGTGTCGGTCGGCGTGCAGATCACCACCGCGTCGACGCCCTTGTCGGCCTCGATCTGGTCGAGCGTCCTGACCGCGCAGCCGTATTGCGCGGAAATCGCATCGGCCGCCGCCGCGATGGGGTCGGCCACGGCCAGAAGCCGGGCGCCCGCGGTTCCCGCGATCGCGCGGGCGTGGACGCGGCCGATGCGGCCCGCGCCGAGTAGTGCGAAGTTGAGCGTCATGTCTGTCCTCGGTCCTCTCGCCCCGGGCACCTGCCCGCGGGCGTATCTCTCACTCCGGGTAGGCCCCGGCCACGTTCTGGTCGAAATCGACAAGCGCGCCAGTCATCACGCCGGACTCGCGCGACAGCATGAAGGCCGCAAGCCCCGCCACCTCGGCGGGCTTCACGAGCTGCCCGAAAGGTTGCCGTGCCTCGGCCTGCGCCAGCCAGTCGTCCCCCGCGCCGTGCCACTTCCGCTGGGTCTCGTCCTCGCCCGGCGTATCCATCCAGCCGCAGTTGATGCCGTTCACCCGGATGCGGTCGGCCCTCAGGGCCTGCGCGGCGTTCTTCGTGACATTCGCCAGCGCCGCCTTCGAGGCCGAATAGGGCGCAAGGAACGACTGGCCGCAGTGCACCACCATCGACAGGATGTTGACGGCGGAGGCCGGGATGCCCGCGGCCTTCGCCTGCTGCGCGAAGGCCTGCAGCGCGAAGAAGGGCGCCTTGGCGTTGACCGTCATCATCCGGTCCCAAAGATCCGGCGTCGTGTCGAGGATCGAGCCGCGGTCGGTGAGCGCGGCCGCAGTCACAAGGGCGTTCAGGGGCCCGACCTCGGCAGAAGCCGCCTCGACGAGCGCGGGCGCGGCCCCATCCTGCGCCAGATCGACGGCCATGAAACGCACGCCGGCCCCGAGGCCGCGCACCGCCGCCTCGCCCTTGGCCGGATCGCGGGCGGCAATCACCAGCCGCGTGCAGCCCTCGGCCACCAGCCGCGCGGCGATGGCGAGCCCAAGGCCCTGCGTCCCGCCGATCACCAGCGCGGAAGTGCTCGTATGCCGCCCGTCAGGCATAGGCTGCATCTCCCTGCCCCTTCACCCCGGTGATGTAGGAGACGATGTCGTTGCCGTCGGTCTCGTCGCGGTTCAGCGAGGCGACGATCCGGCCACGGCGGAACACCACGATCCGGTCCACGAGGTCGAACACCTGCCGCAGGTTGTGCGACACCAGGATCAGCGGCACGCCGCGCTCCTTCAGCCCCCGGATGATGTTCTCGACCTGCGCCGTCTCCTGCACGCCCAGCGCCGCCGTGGGTTCGTCCATGATGACGAGCTTGGAGGCAAAGGCCGCAGTGCGGGCAATCGAGACGCACTGCCGCTGGCCGCCCGACATGTTGCGGATCGGGTTGTCGACGTTGGGGATCTTCACGGCCGTGGTCTTGAGCGCCTCCAGCGTCCGGTCGCGCATCGCCTTCTTGTCGAGCCACGAAAATGGCCCGAGGCGAAACTTGAAGATCTCGCGGCCAAGGAACAGGTTCGAGGGCACGTCGAGGTCGTCGGCCAGCGCCAGCGTCTGGAAGACGGTCTCGATCCCGGCCTGCCGCGCCTCCAGCGGGCCCGAGAATGTCACCGGCTGGCCGTCGAAGACGATCTCGCCAGCGGTCCGCTGTTCGACCGCCGTGACCTGCCGCACGAAGGTCGACTTGCCCGCCCCGTTGTCGCCCACGACCGCGACATGCTCGCCCTTGCGCAGGACGAAGTTCGCATCGTCGAGGGCGTGGACCCCGCCGTAGTGCTTGGTGAGGCCCCGGGTCTCCAGGATGACGTCGCCCATCGTCCTATCCCCGCGCCTTCTGGCGTTGCCGCCATTGATCGAGCACCACCGCGCCCACGATGATCGCGCCCTTGACCATCTCCTGATAGTAGGCGTCGAGGCGGATCGACGTGAAGCCCGAGATGATCACCGAGAAGATCGCCGCGCCCAGCACCGTGCCGATGATCGAGCCGCGCCCGCCAGCAAGGCTTACACCGCCGATCACGGCCATGGCGATTGCGTCAAGCTCGTACATCACCCCCATGCCCGCCTGCGCGGTGAGGTTCTTCGAGGTCAGCAGGATCGCCGCCACGGCCGCGAGCATACCCGCGATTGTGTAGACGAGGAGCTTGTGCCGGTCGACCGCGATGCCCGACATCCGCGCCGCCGCCTCGTTCGAGCCGATGGCGTAGCAGCGCTTGCCGTAGACGGTGCGGGTCATGACGATGTGGAGCAGGACCGCCAGGATCACGAAGACCACCGCCGGGTTCTGTCCCGGCCAGGACAGCAGGCCGAAGGTCGCCGTTCCCAGAATGTCGCCGTTCGAGAGGTTGCCGAAGGACTCGGTCGGGAACGACACGGGCTGGCCGTTCGACCACCAGCGCGCGACGCCACGGGCCGAGACCATCATGCCCAGCGTGGCGATGAAGGGCGGGATCTTGGTGTAGGCCACAAGCGCGCCGTTGATCAGCCCCGCGATCAGCCCGCAGACAAGGCCCACGGCGATCGGCACGAGGACGGGGAGGTCCATCGCCCAGTCGCCGAATATGGCCTTGGGGTTGGGATTTCCGTTGACCACGGCGGTCTGCGCGAAGCTCATCACGATCATCGCCGTGGCACCCACCACCGACCCCGACGACAGGTCGATGCCCCCGATGATGATGACCTGCGTCACCCCCAGCGCGATGATGCCGATGATCGCGACCTGCAACACCATGATGTCGAGCCGCTGCTTGTTGAACAGCATGTCGACGTTGTCCCGCATGTTGAACAGGAACGAGCTGCCATTCAGCCGATTGAGGATCTCGAACACCAGGACGATGAGGACGAGCGCGCCGAACACGTTCCATTCGGGCGCGCGGGTCCGTTTCGCCGGGTCGTACTTGAGGCCACCGAGGCCGTGGGTCACCTGTGTCACGTCGCGTGTCTCCCCCTTGCCGTCTGCCGGCCTTGCGGGCCGGCAACACGCGGGGCGGCGGAGGTGCCGCCGCCCCAAGCCCCTTTCGGAGAGGTCAGTTCTTCGACAGGTAGTCGGCGATGTTGGCCGGCGTCACCAGCTCGAACGGCACATAGACCTTCGGCTCCACCGCTTCGCCCGCCGCCAGCTTGACGGCAGCGTCCAGCGCGCCGCCACCCTGCGCGGCCGCGTTCTGGAACACCGTGATGTCCAGTTCGCCCGCCTGCATCGAGGCCAGCGCATCCTGCGTCGCGTCGACGCCCGACACGATGACATCGTCCATCGAGATGCCGGCCGCCTTGATCGCCTGGATCGCGCCCAGCGCCATCTCGTCGTTGTTGGCCAGGACGCCGTCGAAGGCGGTTCCGGTCGACAGCCAGTTGGTCATCAGGCTCTGGGCCTGGTCGCGGCTCCAGTTGGCGGTCTGCTGGTCGATGATGTTGACGGTGACGGCGCACTTGCCGGCTTCCATCACGTCGTAGTAGTTCTGCGTGCGCTGCACGGCGGCCTGGTTCGACAGCTCGCCCTGCATGACATAGACGCTGACCTCGGACTTGCCGGCTGCGGCCCACTGGTTGCACTGCTCCATGAAGCCTTGGCTCGACGAGTCCACCTCGTTCGAGGCGACGAAGGCCTGGTTGTCGGGCAGGCTGTCGACGTTGATCGGCTGGCGGTTCACGTAGACCAGCGGCACGCCCGCGGCAGCGGCGGCATCCGACATCGCCTGCGTGGCCGAGGTGTCGACCGGGTTCACGATGATCGCATCGACACCGCTCGCGATGAAGTTGTTGATCTGGTCGAGCTGCTTGGCGACGTCGTTCTGCGCGTCCTGGATCTGCACCGACAGCCCCGACGCATCCGCTTGCGCCTGGATGCCGTTGCGCAGGACCGTCAGGAAGTTGTCGTCGAACAGCGCCATCGTCACGCCGATGTCCTGCGCCATGGCGGTCGTCGACAGAAGCGACGCGACGCCAGCAGCAATAAAGGTCTTCTTCATGGTCTTCCTCCCAAACGGGGCGTCCGGCGGCGCCCCTTTTTCCCTGAGTCAACCGGAACGCCCGTGAGGGCGGATCTTCATCGCCTGCCCTTCATGCGGCCTTCTCGGCCAACTGGGAGCGGATGAATTCCATCGAGCGGGCAAGATCGCCCGCAGGGTCGGCCGAGGCGTGGACCTCCGGCGCGAAAGCCTCGAACGAGATCGGGCCAGCGTATCCTGCAGCCACGAGTGCCGCGAGCTGGGCGACGTTGCCCAGCCGGTCGCGGCTATCGACAAGGACGCGGTGGGCATCGGTCATCTCCCGGACGGAGACGGACGGATCGACGACGCCGGAGATGTGAACCATGCCCGTGTGCTGCGCAAAGAGCGGCCCGCCACCCGCAAGGTGGTGGTGGAACGTGTCATGCACGATCTTCACCCGCCCCGTCAGGCCCAGCGCCTCGATCGCCTCGGCGGCCTCGGTCTTGTAGCGCAGCGCACAGATCTCGAAGCCCAGAGGCTCGACGCAGCCGATCAGGCCATGCGCCTCGAGCATCGGCCCCAGTTCCTTGAGCGCAACGCGCAGGTTCGCCTGCCGCTCGCCGTTGCCCATGCCGCCGTTGTCGTTGCGCGGGATCAGCGCGACCGCCTCGGCCCCGGCGGCCTTCGCGATCCCCATCAGCGCCAGCGCCTCGGCGCGCTTGTCCTCGGACCAGTCGTTGAACCGCTTGACCTCGGCGAGCGCGAGGAACCGTAGACCCTTCCCGCGCACCAACTCGCCCGCCGCCTCCGGCGCCATCCCGTCGAACAGCGGTTGCGGCAGGTCGTTGCGCGCCTCGATCCCGACGCAGCCCAGCTGCGCGGCAAGCCCGACGAAATCGGCAAAGGACAGGCGCGCCACGGTCATGTGGTTCAGCGCGAAGGGCAGCATTGCGGTTCCTCCCACACCCCGCTCCGGGGCGCATTCATCGCCGTCTTGTGCGGCGTCGTTCGCGGAGACCTTGAGCGATCAAATGGCCCAGCGTCAATGCTGGCGCTAACACAATCCGTCATTCCTGAGAGATCGGCCCTCACAATTCTGACGAAATTCCCTCAGTCAGACCGATTCCGGCAGGAAGAGATCGGGCTGGAGGAAGTATTGCTCGGTGACCGGCGAGATCCCGCGCTCGATTGCCGAGGTCATCTGCGCCACCAGATCGGTGCAAAGCCGCCCGAGAGGCGTCGAGATCACCAGCATCACATGGCGGTCAAGGAGCGCCGCCCGGCTTTCGGGCGTGATCTCGTTGACGACCAGCGCGACCTCTCCGGGCTGCCGCGCCTCGCGCAGCGCCGCGATCGCCCCCTCCATGCCGCCCCCCGCGCAGTAGATGCCGCGCAGGTCGGGGTGGCGGGCCAGAAGGTCGAGCGTCGCCTCGTAGGTGAGTTGCCGCGTCTCGAGGTTCACCAGCGTGTCGAGCACCGTGAACTGCGGCGCGATCTCTCGAATGTAGCTGCGAAACCCGGTCTCGCGCAGCTCGTGCCCGTGCCAGCGGTAGCCCCCCACGAAAACCGCGAGCTTTCCCGGCCGATGCACCGCCGTGGCGATCATCGAGGCGGCGATTCGCCCGACCTTTATGTTGTTGAGCCCCACGTAGCTTTGCCGGACGCCCTGGGCAAAGTCGTTCAGCAGAGCGAAACAGGGCACGCCGCCGGCCTGCATCTCCTCGACCGCTTCCGTCACCTCGTGGTGGGTGACCGCCGTGGCGGCCACCGCATCGACGCGGCCCGCAAGCCCGCGCATCAGCCGGGCGAAATCGGCGGGCGTCTGGGATGCCGCGAACTCGATGTGGATCTCGCCGCGAATGCCCGGCGCCGCCCGCACCGCCCGCCGCAACTCGTTCGCGAAGTTCTGGTAGAACGCCTGCTTCTCCTTGTGCAGAACCACTCCGAACCGTCTGAGCGGCAGTTCGGCCTGCAACCTCTGCGCGATCAGCGCGGTCGCGTGGTAGCCCAGCGACTCGGCCGCCTCGAAGACCCGCCGCGCCGTCGTGTCGCGCACGCGCTCGCGGCCGTTCAGCACGCGGTCGACCGTCGCAACGCTCACCCCGGCGGCGGATGCGACATCTGTGATGGTTGGGCGCCGCGCCACCCTGCTCCCCCTTCTGACGTGATTCCATCATTTCCTGAGGGCATTTCTGACGATTTCCGAGAGGATGCCAAGCGCGGATGTAGGAGCGGACCGAATTCGCCCCTATGGTCGCCACCAGACGCCGAAGATGCGCCAAGCGTGGAGGACCGACCTTTGGGAAAGCGTGACTACAACCTGTTGGGCGAAGACGGCCGCCGCGCCGTCGAGACCGGCCTTGCGGCCGCCGAGTGGTATCACACAGACATTCCCCGCAAGGAGATGAAGGAGCTGATGCAACGCTCCGACCAGCCGGCGATCCGCGACACGCTGATCCTCTACGGGCTGATGATCGCCCTTGCCGGAATCGGCATCGCGCTCTGGCCGTCGTGGTGGTCGCTGCCCTTCTGGCTCGCCTACGGCGTCCTCTACGGCTCGGCCTCCGACTCGCGCTGGCACGAGGCCGGGCATGGCACCGCCTTCCGCACGCCCTGGATGAACAATGCGGTCTACGAGATCGCGTCCTTCATGATCATGCGCAACTCGGCCACATGGCGCTGGAGCCACGCCCGCCACCACACCGACACGATCATCGTGGGCCGCGACCCGGAAATCGCGGTGATGCGCCCCCCGGTCCTGATCCGCACGATCGGCAGTTTCTTCGGCATACCCGAGGTCATCGACTTCTTCCCGCGCCTGATCCGCAACGCGATCTCCGGCCCCACCGCGGAGGAGAAGACCTTCGTGCCGCAAAGCGAGTGGCCGAAGGTCCGGCGCATCGCGCGGATCTGGCTGGCGATCTACGCCGCCACCCTCGGCCTCGCGCTCGCTACCTCGTCGATCCTGCCGCTGATGGTGATCGGCCTGCCCCGGATGTATGGCGCCTGGCACCATGTCATGACCGGCATCCTCCAGCATGGCGGACTTGCCGACAATGTCACCGATCACCGGCTCAACAGCCGCACGGTCCTGATGAACCCGATCAGCCGGTTCATCTACTGGAACATGAACTACCACGTGGAACACCACATGTTCCCGATGGTGCCCTACCACGCGCTGCCGAAGCTGCACGAGAAGATCCGCCACGACCTGCCCGCGCCCACGCCCTCGATCTGGGCCGGTTACCGCGAGATGGTCCCGGCCTTCCTGCGGCAGTTGCGCAACGAGGACTTCTTCCTGCGCAAGGACCTGCCCGGCACCGCGCGACCCTACCGGGAAGAGCTTCACGCGCATGTCCCCGGCGCGATGCCGGCCGAATAGACCACCAACACACCCGGAAGGGGGAGGAGAACCAATGGCCGATTGGGTGGACGCCTGCGCGGCGGACGATATCGACGCCGAGGACGTGATCCGCTGGGACCACGGGGGGCGCACCTTCGCGCTCTACCGCAGCCCCGAGGACGGATACTTCTGCACCGACGGGCTTTGCACGCATGAACAGGTCCACCTCGCCGACGGGCTGGTGATGGATCACGTCATCGAGTGCCCCAAGCACAACGGGCAGTTCGACTACCGGACCGGCGAGGCCAAACGCGCGCCGGTCTGCGTGAACCTCGCGACCTACCCGGTGAAGGTCGAGGACGGGCGCGTGCTCGTGCGGTTGGGCTGATGCGCCTGCCACCCTCTGCCCGGCACACCGTCGCGAGCCTGATGGCCGACCGGGGCCGCCACCAGTATGCGATGCTGCGCGTCGAGACGCTCGACGAGGCCGCCGCCGCCGAGGCGGCAGGGGTCGAGCTTCTGTCGGTCCCGCCCGCGATGATCATGGACCGCCGCTTCCGCGAGGTGGCGCCCGGTGCCTTCGCCTTCCCGGGCGACAATTTCTACGAGATCGGCGGCACCGACGATTTCCTGCGTTGGGCGCTGCCGCTCTATGCCCACGGCGCCGATGGGGTCTACTGCTCGGGAAGCCTCGCCACGGTGAAGGCACTGGCCGACCACGCGATCCCGGTCTGCGGCCATGTCGGGCTGATCCCCTCCAAGCGCACATGGACCGGCGGGTTCCGGGCCGTGGGCAAGACCCTCGACAGCGCAAAGAGGGTCTGGGAGCAGGTCAAGGCGCTGGAGGAGGCCGGCGCATTTGCCGCCGAGATCGAGGTGGTGCCGCACCAGATCGCCGCCGCCATCGCCGAGCGGACCTCGCTCTTCCTGATCTCGATGGGGGCCGGGTCGGCGGGCCACGCGCAGTATCTCTTCACCGACGACGTGCTCGGCCAGAACCGCGGGCACGTCCCGCGCCACGCCCGGCGCTACGCCGATTTCGCCGCCGAACACGACCGGCTTCAGGCGATGCGGGTGCAGGCGATGGCGGCCTTCGCACAGGATGTCCACAGCGGAGCCTATCCCTCCCCGGAGTATCTCGTGGAGGCCGGCGCCGAGGTGACATCGGCCTTCCGCGACTGGCTTTCGACGAACGGGTGAGGCGATGACACTGGGAATCGGACTGATCGGCACCGGCTTCATGGGCAAGGCCCATGCCATCGCCTGGGCCAATGCCCGGCGGGTGCTCGGCGATGTGCCGCCGGTGCGGCTCGAGATGCTCTGCGACACGCCCGACGACAAGGCGGCGTCCTTCGCCGACCAGTTCGGCTTTGCCCGCGCGACCGGCGACTGGCGCGCGCTCGTGGCAGACCCGGGGGTTGATGTCGTCTCGATCACCACGCCGAACGGGATGCACCGGGAGATGGCGCTCGCCGCACTCGCGGCCGGCAAGCACGTCTGGTGCGAAAAACCGATGGCGCTGACGCTGGCCGATGCGGAGGAAATGGCGGCGGCGGCCCGCACCTCGGGCCGGGTCACGATGCTCGGCTACAACTACATCCGCAATCCCGCCTTCCGCCACGCGCAACGCCTGATCGCCGAGGGCCGTATCGGGCGCATCGTCCATGTCCGTGGCTGGGTCGACGAGGACTACCAGGCCGACCCCGACCTGCCCTGGACCTGGCGGGCGAAACTGGCCGACGCGGGCCTCGGCACGCTGGGCGATCTCGCCTGCCACCTCGTCAGCATGATTCACGGGCTATGCGGCCCGATCGCAAGCCTCGTGGCCGAGATGCAGACGATCCACGCCACGCGCCTCCTGCCCGACGGCTCGGGCACGGGCCTGGTCGAGAACGAGGACAGCGCCACCGCTCTCCTGCGCTTCGCCGGAGGCTTCCACGGCTCGATCTCGTCCTCCCGTTCGGCCTGGGGCCGCAAGAACCGGCTCGGCTTCGAGGTCCACGGAACCAGGGGCATGGTGATCTTCGATCAGGAACGGATGAACGAGCTGCAGCTCTACCTGAACGAGGGCCCGAAGGCGGAAGCGGGCTTTCGCACAATCCTTTCAGGCCCCGAGCATCCGCCCTTCGGCGCCTTCGTCCCCGCGCCGGGGCATCAGCTGGGCTTCAACGACCTCAAGGTGATCGAAGCGGCCGAGTTCCTGCGCGCGATCACCGGCGGCACGCGGCACGACACCGATTTCGAGGCCGGTCTCGGCATCGAGCGGGTGATCCACGGCATCGCCGAGAGCGCGCAGACCGGCGCAAGGGTTACGCTTCCGGCCTGAGCCCGGTCAGTTCGGCAGCGCGAGACCCCGGCGGAACTGCGCCGGGGTGACGCCCTCACTACGCCGGAAGGCGCGCTCGAAGGCGGTGAGGTCCGAATAGCCCAGCCGCTCGGCGATGTCGGCGACCTTCAGCCCGTCGATGGCGAGGAGCTGTCGCGCCGCCTCGATCCGGCAGGTCCCGAGCAGCCCGGCATAGCTGTGACCCTGCTCGGCCAGACGGCGGCGCAGGGACCTTTCGGAGAGGCCGAGCGCGCCCGCCACGTCCGGCTCTCGCGCGCCACCCCGGTCGAGACGCAACAGGATCTGGTGCCGCAGGCGCCGGTCGAGGGGAACGCGGCGGGCAAGCTCTGCCGCCTCGGCGTCGAGCCTGCGGATGCGGACGCGCCAGTCCGCGGCGCAATGCTCGGGCATCTCGCGGTCGAGAAGCGCCGACGGGAAGCGCAACGCATTGCGCCCGGCGCGATGGATCACGGCGCAGCGTGGTCCGGCCTCGGTGGCGGCAACCGCACGGTTTGGGGCGTGCTCCAGATCAACCTGAAGCGGCCGCCAGCCCGGACCTGCGACCGAGCCAACAAGGCCCGCGAGAATCGCGAGCGTGAACTCGGCATCCTGATCGCGCGGCCAGATGCGCGGGTCGAGAATGCGGTATCCAAGGGCGGCCTCGTCCCCGTCGATCTCCAGTTCCAGAAGGCTGTCGGTCTGCACCAGCGAGAAGGCCCGGCAGAAGGTGACAAGCGCGGCCCCGAGCGTGGGCGCACGCGCGACGGCCTCGCCGGTCTCGCCGAGTGTCGCAATGTCGAAGGCCTGGCCCGCGCGCCAGCCGAATCCGGCATCTCCCGTCCTGAGCGCGGCGACCTGGAAGAACTCGACAAAGGCCTGCAGCGAAAGCCGGAAGTCGGTCGTGAGGGCCCTGGACGGTTCGGGCAGCAGGTCCGACGGATCATGCCCCGAGCCACGCAGGACCGCGCAGGGTCCGTTCAGGCTGCTGGCGATGATCAGGGCGCCGTCCGGCATGGTCGCCTTACTCCTGCGCGGCGGATGCCGAACCTTTGCACAGGATGCCGCAAGGGAAGCCGGGATCAAGCACCAAGAGCGCAATTTGGCCGGAAATGTCGTTTCGCGTGGGTGGCCCCGCCCGCATCGTTGCACGACGACGCAGCCGGGACCACTGGATGGGCAGCTACGACATCGCAATCGCGGGAGCGGGCCCGGCCGGACTGGCGGCCGCGATCCACCTTTCGCGGGTCGGGGCGCGGGTTGCGGTCGTCGGGCTGCCGCCCGGTGTCGCCCGGATCGAAGGCGCCAGCCCTCGCACCACTGCCCTGCTCACGCGGCTCGGCGTTGCGCTTCACGGGGCCGGGGTCGGCCCCCTGACGCCGCGCCGGGTGGACTGGGGCGACGCGATGGCGGCCACGAACGCCGAACATGCGGTGGACCGCGCCGCGCTTGACCGCGCGCTCGCCGACCTAGCCCGGGACGCCGGCGTGACGGTGATCGCGGCCCGCTGCGCGCGGCTTGCTCCGGCGCGGAAGTCCCTGTGCCTCGCGGATGGCCGGACGATCCCGGCTGGCCTTCTGGTCGAAGCCCGCGGGCGCCGCGCGCGCGCTGGAAACGGACGCCGGCGCGGCCCGGCGACCGTCGCGCTTGCCGGGTTCTCGGGCCTGTCCCCGGACAACGGCGCGGCGATCACGGCGCGGCCGGGCGGCTGGTGCTGGATACAAGGGATGCCGGACGGGCAGCGCTGGGTGCAGGTCGTGGCCGATGCCGCCGAGGTGGCGCGCGACGGCGCGGCGGCGGTCTGGGCGCGGCTTGCGCCGGAGGGGGCCGCAATTCCACAGGACCTGCGCTCAACGGCCTGCGAGTTGCGCCTCTCCGCACCCGACCTGCCGCCGGGCCTTCTGGTGCTGGGCGATGCCGCCGTGGCGACGGACCCGCTCTCGGGGCACGGGTTGTTCTGGGCGCTCTCCTCGGCGCGCGCCGCGGTGCCGATGGCGCGTGCAATGCTCGACGGTCAGGCCGACCTCGCCGCCCGCTTCCACCGCGACCGGGTGGCCGAGACCTTCTGGCGGCAAGCGCGGATTGGCCGCGACTTCCACCGCGCCGCGCGCCCCGCACCCAACGGCTTCTGGACACCGCGCCGCGCCTGGCCCGACGACGCGCCGGCGCATTCGCCGCCCCCCGAGGCGCCGCGCTGGCGCGAAGCGGTCGTGGTCGAGGGCGACCGTCTGCGCCTGCTGCCCGTCCTCGAGACCGCGCTTGATCCCGGAGGCGTCGCCTTCGTGGCGGACGTGCCCCTCGCCACGATCGCTGCCCGCCTCGGCGGGCGCCCCGTTCCCGACCGAGACAGCCTTACCCGCCTCCTGCCCGACCTTCCCTCCGACCGCGCCGCCCTTCTGCACGGCTGGCTCGCCGCGCGCGGCCTTGCCGGGCGGCCCCTTCCAGACCCCGGAACCACGACGACATAGACAATGACCGACAAGGAGACCACGCCATGATCCGAACGAGGCCCAAGGCCCGGCAGTCCGCGACGCTTGCCGCCGCCCTGCTCGCCGGCCTTGCCGCCGTGCCGGCAACTGCCGACGAGGCACTTCTCGAGGCCGCCTGCGGCACTTGCCACGAAACGACCGACGCCGGGATGAGCCGCATATCGGGCCAGCGCAAGACGCCCGAAGGCTGGCTGATGACGATGGTGCGGATGCGGCAGGTCCATCAGGCCGAATTCGACGTCGCCACCCAGGCAAGGCTCGTGGCCTACCTCTCGGAAACGCAAGGCATGGCGCCCTCGGAAACCGCCCCGTGGCGCTATGCGCTGGAAAAGGACCCCGACTGGATCGAAGCCAACGAGGAACCGCTGGGCTCGATGTGCAGCCGCTGCCATACCTCGGCACGCTTCCACCTGCAGGCGCGCACCCCTGCGGAATGGCAGATGCTGATCGACTTCCACGTCGGCCAGTATCCCACCATCGAGTACCAGGCGCTCGGGCGCGACCGCTACTGGTACGAAATCGCCTCGGACGAGATCGCGGCCCTGCTGGCCGATGCGCAGCCTCTCGAGACCCAGGCCTGGACCGACTGGCAGGCGGCCGGGAAACCGGCCGTCGCGGGCGACTGGGTGATGCTGGCCGAAATCCCCGGCAAGGGCCGCGCGGGCGGCAGGGTGACGGTCGAGGGCGACGCCTCGCCCTTCCTTGTAAGCGGGTCGCTGGCACTGGCCGACGGCACCGCGCTGCCCGTCTCGGGCAACGTCAACCTCTACACTGGCTACGAATGGCGCGGCGCGGTCACGGTCGGCGACATGGCGATGCGGCAGGTCTTCGCGCTGGGAACCGACGGCACGCTGTCGGGCCGGATGTTCCTGCGCGACCAGGACAGCCTTGGCGGCGCGGTGAAAGGCGTCCGCGCGGATGCCGGGGCCACCATTCTCGGCACCGTGCCCGAGGCGGTCTCCGACCTCTCGGGGGATGCGATGGTGATCGGCGCGAGTCTCGACGAGTTGAAGGTCTCCGGTGCGCTCGCCTTCGTCTCGGCAGACCCCGCCGGCGCGGCGGTGAGCTTCATTGCAGGCAAGCCGGGCCTGGCCACGCTCAGCGCGGGAGAGGCCACGGGGTCGGTCGCGCTCTACACCGTGCCCGACCGGATCACGGTCGAACCCGCCTTCACCATCGCCCGCGTGGGCGGCGGAGATGCCGGCGCCCCGCCGCCCGTCCCTGCATCCTTCTCGGCGATCGGCTGGTGGAACGGGCCCGACGGCACGCCGGAAACCGAAGACGACATCCGGATCGGCGAAGTCGCCGCCGAATGGTCCTTCGGCAACGCCAACGAGACCGCCAAGGCGATGCAGGACGCGGCCTTCGCAGGCGAACTGGGCGCCGATGGGATCTTCCTGCCCGCCATCGCCGGCCCGAACCCCGCGCGGAAGTACCAGACGAACAACGCCGGCGAACTGACGGTCACGGCGACAGCCGGCGACCTGACGGCCACCGGCGCGCTGGTCGTCACGGTGCAGCGCTTCATCGACCCACCGATCCGTTGAGGGAGGGACCCATGGGATACCTGCACTTCCAGCCCCACACCGCCCACCGCGTCACGGTGGATGCGCGCGAGCTTCTGTTCCACATCCCCACCACCTCGCTTTTCGAGATCGACACCCTCGACGCCGACGTGCTGGGCTTCCTCGCCGAGAAGGGGCGCGTGGACGAGGACGACGTGCGCGGCCGCTTCGCCGACCGCGACCCCGCCGAGATCGCGCGCCGCCTGCGCAGCCTGATCGACCTCGAGATCGTCACCGACGGCCGCCCGACCTCGCCCGAGCGGCCGGCGGTGAAGATCGAGAACTTCCCGCTCACCACGATCGTTCTGAACGTCAACACCGGCTGCAACCTGTCGTGCAGCTACTGCTACAAGGAAGACCTCGATACCCCCTCGAAGGGCCGCAAGATGGCCTTCGACACCGCGGTGCGCTCGATCGACCTGCTGCTGAAGGAAAGCCCCGACCGCGACAGCTACAACGTCGTGTTCTTCGGCGGCGAGCCGCTCTCGAACCTCGGCCTGATCCGCGAGGTCGTGGAGCACGCCGAGGCGCGTTTCGGCGCGCTCGGCAAGGAGGTCAGCTTCACCCTCACCACCAACGCCACGCTTCTGACCGAGCAGACCGTCGACTGGCTCGACGCGCACCGCTTCGGGCTGACCGTCTCGATGGACGGGCCCAAGGCGCTGCACGACAAGAACCGCAAGACGGTGGGCGGCAAGGGCAGCTACGACGCAGTCGCGGCCAAGGCGCGGATGCTTCTGTCGCGCTACCGCTCGCGCCCCGTCGGTGCGCGGGTGACACTGACAGCGGGCGTGACGGATGTCGTCGGCATCTGGGACCACCTCAAGAACGACATCGGCTTTGCCGAGGTCGGCTTCTCGCCCGTGACCTCCGGCTCGATGACCGCCTTCAACCTCAACGGCGACGAACTCCTCGAGGTCTTCGAAGGCATGAAGGCGCTGGGGCGGCTTTACCACAAGGCCGCGCTCGAGGGACGCAACATAGGCTTTTCCAACATGCACCAGCTGATGCAGGACCTCTGGGAAGGCCGGTCCAAGGCGCTGCCCTGCGGGGCGGGCGTGGGCATGGTGGCGGTCGACCACGCCGGCGAGATCAACCTGTGCCACCGGTTCACCGGCTCGGAGATGGAGACCTTCGGCCATGTCGAGACCGGGCTGAAGAAGGACCGCCTCTCGGCCTTCATCGAGGCGCGCGCCGACCGCACCGACAAGGGCTGCGCCACCTGCCGGATCCGCAACCTCTGCTCGGGCGGCTGCTACCACGAAAGCTACGCCCACTTCAGCGACCCGATGAGCCCAACCTACCACTACTGCGACCTGATGCGCTCCTGGGTCGACTTCGGCATCGGCGTCTACGGCGACCTGATCGCCCGCGCGCCGCAGTTCTTCCACACCGCGATTGCTCCCAGAAAGGCGAACGGCAAATGAAACCGCTGAACCAGAAAGCCGACCGTGTGCTCAAGGCCGCGGTCGAGGACAAGATGGACGAGGTCCGCGCGATGCAGACGGTGACGGCGGGCTGCGCCACCACCTTCGACCCCGGCTGGGAGGTGGACCCCTTCGGCGGCGTCGCGGCGCTCTGCCAGCCGATGGAGGCCGACCTCTACGGCTGCTCCGACCCCTGCTGGTGGCCCGCTCAGGTGCCCGACACGATGGTCAGCCACCCCGACTGGTCGAACGGCGCCGACAACGCTGCGCGCGACTGGCGCTCGCTCGGGTCGGTGTTCCCGACCGACAGCAACACCTGAGGAGGCCGCCACGATGAAAGCCCTGATACTCGGCCTTGCGGCGGCCTCTCTCGCCGCCCCGGCCTTCGCCCGCGATCTCCTCGTGACCATCGCCCGCCCCGGCAACCTCTACGTGTTCGACGCCGCGGCAAGGACGCTCGAGAAGGACTGCCCGATGGAGGGCGTCTTTCCCACGCCGGGCGTGATCCAGATGTCGCCCGACGGAAAGGTGGCCTATGCCATCGTCAACCGCTGGGAGGATATCATCGGCATCAACATCGAGACCTGCGAGACGGTCTTCTTCGCGAAGCAGTCGGAGGAGAACCTCAAGCGCCGCTCGATGGCCTCTCTGGCGGTGTCGCGCGACGGAAGCCAGGTCTACACCGTGCGCAACCCGGTGCGGCTGCACCCCGACCACCACGAGGTGCTGCCGTCGGAATTCGCCGTCTACGACACCTCGGCAGGCCTGAACGCGCAACCCGTCGCCGTGCACCTCGCCCCGCGCCGCTCGACGATCATGGCGGCGGGCGATGCGGGCAAGGTCTACGTCGGCGCGCATGACGTGGTCGCCATGGATCCCGCGACCGGAGCCACCGAACTGGTGCTCGCCAACCTGAGCTGGGACCGCCCGACCTACGGGACCCCGGACGTTCTTGCCTTCTGGCCGGTCGGCAGCCAGAACGACGAGTTCATGATGCTCTATTCGGCTCCGGTCTTCGCCGACGAGACCAAGGCGGAGATGACCGACTTCGTCTGGGGCTACCAGAGCGTCGACCTTGCGACCGGAGAGACGGAAATCAAGGACTTCGCGAGCTTCGAGGTCATCATGTTCTCGGGCGTGCGCAACCCCAGGGCGCCGAACGAACTCTACGGGGTCTACACCCAGCTGTCCAAGCATGACGTGGAGACGGGCGAACTGATCAAGCGGGTGGACCTGCCGCATACCTACTACGTCATCAACATCTCGACCGACGGCTCCGAGGTCTACGTCGCCGGCACCAACGACGACATCGGCGTCTACTCCACCGAGACACTCGAGAAGCTGGGCGAGATGCGGATACCCTCGGGCGGCGACATGAGCCTTGCGACCCTGCAGGTCGTGCAGGCGGAATGACACTGGCGGCGGAAACGCCTGAAACCGGGCGGCGCGCGGGGCAACTCGCGGGCCGCCTTGCCGTGCGCGCGACGGGCGCGCCGTGGATCGCGGCGCTGGTGCGGCCCCATGCCGGACGGCTGGCGCTGCTTCTGGGCCTCGGCCTCGTCGCGGCGGCGGCGGGCCTGCTGCCGCCCTGGCTGACCGCGCAGGTGATCGACCTCGGCCTGATCGCGGGGGATGGCGGGGCGCTGGTGTTCTGGTCGGCCCTCCTCTTCGCGGCCGGCGCGGCGGCGCTGGCACTCTCGGTGCTGACCAACACGCTGCACATGCGCGCCTCCGTGCAGATGCTGGCCGACCTGCGCGCCGCGCTCGTCGACCGGCTCCTCGCCATGGCGCCGGCCACCCGCGCCCGGCACCGCACCGGCGACCTGATGGCGCGGCTCGACGGCGATGCGGGCGAGGTGCAGGCCTTCGCCTTCAACGCGCTCCTCACCGGCACCGGGTCGGGGCTGCGGCTGATCGGGGGGGCGGCGATGCTGTTCTGGCTGGAGCCGCGCCTTGCGATGCTTGCCATCGCGCTCGCCCCGGCCGAGCTTGCCTTCCTCGCCTGGGCACGGCCCCGGACGGCCGCCCGCGCCGAGGAGACGCGCAGTGCCAAGGGTGTGCTTGCGGCAGGGCTTGCCGAACTCGCGCAGGGCCTCGCGCAGGTGCAGGCGGCCGCCGGCGAGGCCGCGGCGCGCGCCTCGGTGGGCCGCGCGCAAGGCGACCTCAACGCCGCGCTGGTGCGGGCGCAGCTCTGGGGCGAGGTGACGCGTGGGGTGCCCACCCTCCTCTCGGCGCTGATGCGGAGCCTCGTGTTCCTCCTGGGCGGCCTGATGGTGATCCGGGGCGAGTTAACGCTCGGCGCGCTCATCGCCTTCCTCGCCTACCTCGGGTTCCTCATCGGGCCCTTGCAGGCCCTCCTCGGACTCTGGCACGCCCGCGCCCGCCTTGATGCCGCGCTGGATCGCCTTGCCCCGATCATGGCCGACGATCCCGCCGCCCCGGTCTGGCGGGACGCCCCCCTGCCCCTTCCGGCAGGCCCCGGCCACCTGCGGCTCGAACGCCTGCCCGGTCTCGGCACCCACGACATTCCCCCCGGCACTCGCCTGCGCGTGACCGGAGCCTCCGGCACCGGCAAGACCACCCTGCTTTCCCTCCTGCAACGCCACGCCGCCCCCGCCACCGGCCGCATCCTCCTCGACGGCGCCGACCTGCGCGACCTCGACCGGGGCGCGTTGCGCCGCGCGGTGGCGCTGGTGCCGCAGCGGCCTTTCCTGGTCCGGGGCACGGTGGCGGAGAACCTCACCCTCACGGCCGCGGCGACCGAAGCGCAGATGCGCGAGGTGCTCGCCCTCGTCGGCCTCGATGCGCGGCTCACCCCCGGGACCGACCTCGCCGAGGACGGCCTCACCCTCTCGGGCGGCGAACGCCAGCGGCTCTGCCTCGCCCGCGCGCTCCTCGCGCCATTCCGCGTCCTGATCCTCGACGAGGCAGTCTCCGAGGTCGATCCCGCCACCGCCGGCGCGATCATGACGCGGATCTCAGAGCGCTTCCCCGGCCGGACGGTGATCGTCGCCACCCACGGGCATGAAACAGTGCTGGGGCCGTTCGACGCCGAGATCGCCATCGGAGCCCCGGCATGATCCGGCTCGCTCTGATCGACGGCCCACTCGCGCCTGACCACCCCGCCCTCGACCGGCAGGAAAGGTTCCGCGATGGACCCCAGGGGCCGGCCTCGGCCCATGCCGCCGCGCTGGCCGACGCGGTTCTGACGGGCTGCGCCTCCGCTCGGATCGAGAACCTCGCGATCTTCTCCGGGGGCCTCTCGACCGATGCCGCCACCGTCGCCCGCGCGCTCGGCGCGGTGCGGGCCGAGGTCACGCTCTGCGCCTTCGGCCTGACGCGCCCCGACCCCTCGATCCTTGCCGCCGTCGCAGCACTGCTCGCCCGTGGAACCACCATCATCGCGGCCAGCCCCGCACGCGGCGTAGCGGTGTGGCCGGCCGCCTGCCCCGGCGTGATCGCCGTGCAGGGCGATGCGCGATGTACCCCCGGCGACTGGTCGCACCTCGCGCTGCCCCACGCCACCTTCGGCGCCTGCCCGGCGATCCCCGGCCACCCCGGCGTCGCCGGGGCGAGCGCCGCAGCAGGCCACCTCGCCGGGATCGCGGCGCGGATGCAGGCCGAGGTCGGCACGGCAGAGGACCTTGCGTCGCGTCTTGTCGCAGGCGCCAAATGGCATGGACGCGAGCGACGAAGCGCAGCAATCTGACGGCAAACGGGCCGACAGCGCCCGCAACGGGAGGAAACATGACCCACGACCTGCGCCCCGCAGGGGGCCTGAGCCATGTGCGGGGGCCGGACTCGGCCCCGCTGTGGGACCGGACGATCCCTCATGTGCTCGCCGAAACCGTCGCCGCACGGGGCGGAGCGGAGGCCGCCATCTTCGCCGACCGCGGACTGCGCTGGACCTGGGCCAGCTTCGCCGCGGCGGTGGACCGGCTGGCGACGGGCCTGCTCGACCTCGGCATCGGCAAGGGCGACCGGGTGGGCATCTGGGCGCCGAACCGGCCCGAATGGCTCCTGACCCAGTTCGCCACGGCCCGCATCGGTGCGGTCATGGTCAACATCAACCCGGCCTACCGGCTGGGCGAACTGGAATATGCGCTGGCCAAGGTCGGCTGCGCGGCCCTGATCCTCGCCGACCGGTTCAAGACCTCCGACTACTTCGGCATGATCGGGGACCTCGCCCCCGAACTCGCGACCACCACGCCCGGCGGCCTCCACGCAGCGAGGCTCCCCGCCCTGCGCGCCGTGATCGGCATGGGCGCGGACGTGCCGCCCGGAATGCTCCGCTTCGACGACCTCGCCGCAACCGTCGCCGACACCGCACGGCTCGACGCGGCAACCGCGACGCTCGCGCCCGACGACCCGATCAACATCCAGTTCACATCCGGCACCACCGGCTTGCCGAAAGGCGCCACGCTGACCCACCGCAACATCCTCAACAACGCCCGATACGTCGTTGGCACCATGCGGTTTTCCGGGACCGACCGGCTCTGCATCCCGGTGCCCCTCTACCACTGCTTCGGAATGGTCATGGGCACGCTCGGCTGCGTCACCACGGGCGCCACCATGGTCTTCCCCGGCGAGGGGTTCGACCCCCTCGCCACCCTGGCCACCGTTCAATCCGAACGCTGCACCGCGCTCTACGGCGTGCCGACCATGTTCGCGGCGATGCTCGACCACGCCGACTTCGACGGCTTCGACCTCTCCTCGCTCCGCACCGGGATCATGGCGGGCTCCCCTTGCCCCATCGAGATCATGCGCCGCGTGGTCGCCCGGATGCACATGGAGGAAGTCACCATCGCCTATGGCATGACCGAAACCTCCCCGGTCTCGTTCCAGTCGCACACCGACGACCCGCTCGAAAAGCGCGTGACCACCGTGGGCCGCATCCACCCGCACCTCGAGGTCAAGCTCGTGGGCAAGGACGGCACCGTTGTGCCCGTGGGCCAGGTGGGCGAACTTTGCACCCGCGGCTATTCGGTGATGCGCGGCTACTGGGACGACCCCGCCAAGACCGCCGAGGCGATCGACGCCGAGGGCTGGATGCACACCGGCGACCTCGCCACGCTGGACCCCGATGGCTACTGCAACATCGTCGGCCGGGTGAAGGACATGCTGATCCGCGGCGGCGAGAACGTCTACCCGCGCGAGGTCGAGGAATACCTGTTCCGCCACCCTGCCGTGCAACTGGCACAGGTCTTCGGCATCCCCGACCCGAAGTTCGGCGAGGAAGTCTGCGCCTGGATCGTGCTCAAGCCCGGCGCCACCGCGACCGAGGACGAGATCCGCGACTTCTGCCGGGGCCTGATGGCGCACTACAAGGTTCCGCGCCACGTCCGCTTCAAGGCCGACTTGCCGATGACCGTCACCGGAAAGGCGCAGAAATTCCTGATGCGCGCGGCGATGGTCGAGGAACTGGGACTGAAGGAGATCGAGACGGCCTGAGACGCGCAAGCGCCAGCCTCCCGACATTCGGGATCTACCCTCCCGCCGTGCGCAACCGCGACAGGCTCCGCGCCGTCCCCTGCAACCTCCAAACGCCGCCGCCCTCTCGACACCACTCACCGCTTATCGGATCATCCGGTCGGAGGTATCTCCGGTGTCAGTTCCAGAATTTGCCCTCGTCGAAGACGGCACGCAACGCGTCCTGCTCTTCTTTGTCAGCGCCCCGCCGCGACTTCGATTGCTGGACGGCACCTGGGCTGACAGGTGGCCCAACGTCGACGAAGTCGTGATGCCCGAAGAACTGCGCGAGTTCCGCATCGCCTCGGACATGGAACTTCGCGCTCTGGCAGCGGAGGCCGCTGCAGCCAGACCGGCGATCGGATGAACCTGATGCCGCCTCATGGAGGCTGCCACAGCTGGCTGGCGACCCAACCCACACAGGTTGTTCCCGGAAATTTCCGGGTGTCACGCAACGTTCTTGGACGCATGGTGCCCCCAGAGGGACTCGAACCCCCGACCCCCTGATTACAAATCAGATGCTCTACCAGCTGAGCTATAGGGGCACGGCGCCTGTTTAACGGCGCGTCGCCCACCGGGCAAGCCCGCCGACTGGTCCTGCCGGTTTGACGACGGGCCGCGCCTCGGATAGCTGGAAGGCAACGGGCCGACCGGGGAGAGCCATGGACATCGTCTACCACCTTGGCGCGCATTGCACCGACGAGGACCGCCTCCTCAAGACGCTCCTCAAGAACAAGGGCGTACTCGCCGCCGAAGGCATCGCCGTCAGCGGGCCGGGCCGCTACCGGGGGCTGCTGCGCGACACTCTGGTCCGGCTCAAGGGCGCCCCCGCCCCGCGCGAGGTGCAGACGCTCATCCTCGATGCGGTCCTCGAAGGCACCAAGGCACGGCGGGTGCTGTTCTCGCACGAGCAGTTCCTGTGCCTGCCCACGCGCGTGCTCGGCAACGGCATGCTCTACCCCACCGCCGGGGAAAAGGTCGTGTGGCTGCGCAACGTCTTCCCCGACAACCCCGTCGAGTTTCACCTCGCCATCCGCAATCCGGCCACCTTCGTTCCAGCCCTCTTCGCCACCACCGGCGAGACCGATTTCGCCGGCTTCCTCGCGGAAGTGAACCCGCTCTCGCTGCGCTGGTCTGATACCGTCGCCCGGATCGTCAAGGCCGTCCCGCAGGCCCGGGTGACGGTCTGGTGCAACGAGGATTCGCCGGTGCTCTGGGCCGACATCCTCCAGGCGCTCTCCGGCCACGACACGACGACAGCGCTGACTTCGACCGATGACCTCGCACTGTCACTGATGACCGCGGACGGGGCGAAACGGCTGCAGGGCTACCTCGCCGAGCACCCGCCCGCGAGCGATGCCCAGCGACGCCGGGTCTTCGCGGCCTTCCTCGAAAAGTTCGCCGACCCCTCGGCGATGCAGATGGAATTCGCCCCTCCCGGCTGGACGCAGGACATGGTCGACCGGATGACCGAAACCTACGATGCCGACCTCAGGACGATCGCGGCGATCCCCGGCGTCCGCGTGATCGCGCCCTGACCCGGCACGACCGAAGACCCGCGCCCGCCCGGCCACGGGCCTTCCACCGGACCGACCTCCTCGGTCTCAGGCCCCGCCGGGAAGGCCCGCGAAGGTGTCCGCGTCAAGGAGCAGGTCGATGAAATCGGCCTGCGCGCTCAGCTTGAGCGACGATCCATCCAGTCCGCCGGTCGCCGAGTACTGGGGAATCTCGATGGAGGCCTCGCCGAGATCCACGTAGACGCCCAGGTCGATCTCCGGCTTGCGTTCGGTCTTCTTGCCGTCCTTGTCGGTGAGGGTGATCTTCGCCACCGGCACACCGGCGTTGATCCCGGCCTCGAAGCTGGCCGTCACCTTGCCGAAGGGCGCGGTGTTGTCGAAGCTCTCGGGCACGAAACCGTCTAGGTAGCGGACTTCGGTCGGCGTGATGCCCAGCACTTCCTTGTCGATGTCGACATCGAGAAAGGTTGCGCTGGCCGACTTGCAGCCGAGACCCCAGATGCATCCGGTGGTCGAGCCCTTGATCAGCGCCTCGAGCACCGCATCGAGGCTGAGATCGAAGGTGGGAGATTCCGAACTGAGCGCTCCCGACCGGAGCGCCTCACCCTTCTTGATGGTCTCCGCTTCCGGCAGGACGGCATCGGCGACAAAGCCGACCTGAGCGTCCATCGAGCCGGCGCTCAAGAGCCAGGACGTTGGACCAAATGGACTTGAAAAGAGTAACGTGACGCTTGCGTCAACCGCCCCTGCCGCCCGCCTGACGCGCAGCCCGCATCCGTGAAAAATCGTCACCGGCATGGTAGCTCGACCGCGTGAGCGGTGAGGCCGAGACCATCAGGAAGCCCTTCCCGCGCGCCGCCGTCTCGTAGGACGCAAACTCGTCCGGCGTCACGAATCGGGCCACCGCGTGGTGCTTCGGCGTCGGCTGGAGGTACTGCCCGATGGTGATGAAATCGACGTCGGCCGATCGCATGTCGTCCATCACCTGCAACACCGCCTGCCGCTCCTCGCCCAGACCCACCATGATGCCCGACTTGGTGAACATCAGCGGATCGAGGTCCTTCACGCGCTGCAAGAGCCGCAGCGAGTGGAAGTAGCGCGCGCCGGGGCGGACTTCCGGGTAGAGGCCAGGCACGGTCTCGAGGTTATGGTTGAACACATCGGGGCGCGCTTCCACCACCTTT
>CAZOHN010000010.1:0-38451 GCA_964579325.1 uncultured Rhodobacterales bacterium | reverse complement strand
CATGGGAGATGCTGGCCTCCATCCTCATCGGGCTTGGCGTCTTCATGCTGATGCAGCCCTTCTCGCTCTGGGCCTACGGTTGGTCCTTCGCGGTCACCCTTACCGGAACGGTGATGTTCATCATCGTCTCCCACTTCCGCGATTGAGTCATGGCAGAGATCGTCATCCGCAACCTGCGCAAGGAATTCGGCAGCTTCACCGCGGTGAAGGGGTCGACCTTCACCATCGCCGACGGCGAGTTCTTCATGCTGCTCGGCCCCTCGGGGTGCGGCAAGACCACCACCTTGCGAATGATCGCCGGGCTCGAACTGCCGACCTCGGGAGAGATCCTGATCGACGGCGAGGATGTGAGCCAGAAGCCCGCCAGCCAGCGCGACATCGCCTTCGTGTTCCAGATGTTTGCGCTCTACCCGCACATGAACGTGCGCAAGAACATCAGCTATCCGCTGGTCAGTCAGGGGCTTCCGCGGGCGCAGGTGAAGGCCAAGGTGGCGGAAGTGGCGCGTATCCTCGGCATCGAGGACATTCTCGATCGTCCGGTGGGCGGTCTTGCGGGCGGGGATCGGCAGCGCGTGGCGCTGGGGCGCGCCATCGTGCGCAACCCCAAGGCCTTTATGATGGACGAGCCGCTTGGTGCGCTCGATGCCGAGTTCCGCGAGCATATGGCCGAGGAGTTGCGCGCGCTGCACGACCGGATGAAGGCGACGACGGTCTATGTCACGCATGACCAGCTGGAAGCCATGCAGATGGGCGACAAGATCGTGGTAATGAACCATGGCGTGGTCGAGCAGTTCGGGACGCCGCAGGAAATATACGACCATCCCGCGACGATGTTCGTCGCGGATTTCATCGGCTCGCCCTCGATGAACTTCCTGCGCTTCGAGGGCTCTGTCCGTTCCGGCGACCGGAGCCTCCGGTTGGGGGGCGCGGAGATCGGCGTGCCGGCGCTGCACGAGGAGGCGGAGGGGCGGAAACTGGTGCTGGGCGTCCGGCCCGAGCATGTGTCGCTTGTCGATGCCGGCGCGATCCGGGGGCGGATCGAGGCGACCGAGTATCTGGGCACAACGCAGATCGTCACCATCGCGACCGACCACGGGCAGCTCAAGGCGCGCATCCCGTCGTCCGAGCCCGCGCGGGCGGGCGAGACGGTGGGGCTGGACTTTGCTGCCTCCACGCTCTCGCTCTTCGATGCCGGCACCGGTCGGGCCTTCCGCACGGCGGCCAACGCGGGGGTGTTCCATGGCTGAGGTCGGGCTTTCCGGGCTGAGCAAGAGCTTCGGCGGCAAGGTCGCACTTGCCGATGTGACGATGACCATTCCCGATGGTGCCTTCGTCGTGCTGCTCGGCCCCACGGGGGCGGGCAAGACCACGACGCTGCGCCTGATCGCGGGACTGGAGAAGCCCGACCGGGGCGATATCCGGATTGACGGGGACAGCGTGTTGGCGGACATGCCCGCGCAGCGCGACGTGGCGATGGTGTTCCAGCAGTACTCGCTCTACCCGCACATGACCGTGCGGGACAACCTTGCCTTCCCGCTTCGATCGCCGGTGCTGAACTGGCCCGAGGACAGGATCGCGGCGCGAGTGGGCGAGGTGGCAGAGGTGCTGCGCATCGCCCACAAGCTCGACAACAAGGCCACGCAGCTTTCGGGCGGCGAGATGCAGCGGGTCTCGATAGGCCGCGCGCTGGTGCGTAGCCCGCGCATCTACCTGATGGACGAGCCGCTGTCGTCGCTCGATGCCAAGCTACGCGCCGACTTGCGTGTGGAACTCAAGCGTATCCACGAGCAGTTGGGCGCAACATTCCTCTACGTGACCCACGACCAGATCGAAGCGATGACGATGGCGAGCCATGTGGGAGTTCTCGACCGGGGCCGCCTCGTCCAGTTCGGGAGCCCACGCGAGGTCTACGAAGACCCGGTCTCGGCCTATGTCGCATCGCGACTTGGCCAGCCGCGCATCAACCTGTTGCCAGCCGATGCCTTCGGCGGCCCGGTGCCCCAGGGTGCCGTGCAGATCGGGCTTCGGCCGGAGCACGTCCATCAGGGCGAGGGGGTAGAGGCGCGGGTGCGGCGGGTCGAGCATCTGGGCGACCAGACCCGGCTCCACCTTGCGCTTGGGAGGCACGAGATCATCACGCTGACGGATGTCCATACCTCGCTGGGCACTGGCGACAGCCTGCGTATTCGTCCACAAAGCCCGTTATGGTTCGACGCCGCCGGCAACCGGCTGATCTGAGGAGACCCGTGATGAAGCAGTTCATGAATACCAAGGAAGCCCTCGTCACCGAGGCGCTCGACGGGCTGATCCGGCTGTCGGGGGGGCTGCTCGCACGGCTTGACGGCTATCCGCACATCAAGGTCGTGGTGCGGACCGACTGGGACCGGTCGAAGGTCGCGCTGGTTTCGGGTGGCGGGTCGGGGCATGAGCCGAGCCACGCCGGGTTCGTGGGGCAGGGAATGCTGACGGCGGCGGTCTGCGGCGACGTCTTCGCCTCGCCGTCGGTCGATGCGGTGCTGGCGGGAATCCTGGCGGTGACCGGCGAGGCCGGGTGCCTCCTGATCGTCAAGAACTACACGGGTGATCGGCTGAACTTCGGGCTTGCGGCCGAACGCGCGCGGGCTTTCGGCAAGCGGGTTTCGATGGTTGTGGTCGATGACGACGTGGCGCTGCCGCACCTGCCGCAGCCGCGCGGCGTGGCGGGGACGCTGTTCGTGCACAAGATCTCCGGCGCGCTGGCCGAAGCGGGGGCGGACCTCGACACCGTGACCGCAGCGGCGCGGAAGGTGATCGAGGGCGCTGTCTCGATCGGGATGAGCCTCGATACCTGCACCGTGCCGGGAAGCCCCAAGGAAGCCCGCATCGGCAGCGGCAAGGCCGAGCTTGGACTTGGCATTCACGGCGAGGCGGGTGTCGAGCAGGTCGATTTCGCGGGCGCGCGCGCCGCTATCGGCGTGATGCTTGACCGGCTTACGCCGCACACGGGGCAGGGCGATTGCGTGGCGCTCCTGAACAACCTCGGCGGAACAACGCCGCTCGAGATGAGCGTTCTGGCCGAGGAACTGGCGCGGTCGGATCTCGGCCACCGTATCGGCTGGGTCGTCGGCCCGGCGGCGATGATGACCTCGCTCGACATGCACGGATTCTCGATCTCGCTTCTGCCTGTGGAGAAGGCCGAACTTGACGCCCTGGCCGCGCCGGTCGGTCCCCATGCCTGGCCCGGACTGACGAAGGTGGGCGAGGTTGGCGTGCGGCCCTTGCCGGACGGCCTGTCGCCCATCGCGCCGATGCCGTCTGCCCACCCGGTGCGGCGGGCGCTGATCGCCTCCTGCTGCGAGGCCCTGATCGCGGTCGAGGCCGACCTGAACCTCCTCGACGCCAAGTCGGGCGACGGCGACACCGGCAGCACGCTCGCCGGCGCGGCGCGGGCGCTTCAGGCCGCGCTCGACCGGCTGCCGCTTGCCGATACCACACAGCTGTTCCGGGCGGTGGGCAACGAGCTCAGCCAGACCATGGGCGGGTCATCGGGAGTGCTGCTGGCGATCTTCTTCGCGGCGGCGGGCGATGCCTCGGCCAGCGGCAAGGACTGGGTCGGCGCGCTTTCAGCCGGGCTGGACCGGGTGATGCAGGTGGGTGGCGCCGCGCCCGGGCACCGCACGATGATCGACGCGATGGCGCCGGCCCTTGCGGCCTTGCCTGACGGGCTGGAGGCGGCGGCAAAGGCGGCCCGGGCGGGGGCCAACCAGACCGCTGCCATGACACGCGCGAAGGCCGGCCGGGCGAGCTATCTCAGCGAGGACAAGCTGGCGGGCCACAACGACCCCGGTGCCGAAGGCGTGGCGCGGCTCTTCGAGCATCTGGCGAAGGGCTAGGGGCGTCCGAAGAGGCGGGTGAGGAAGGCCAGGAACCACGCCTCCTGCGCCGAGTCGTGGGCTGCCATCAGACGATCCTGTTCCTCGCGCGATTGCGCGCCGGTCTGGCCATAGCGGGCCCAGGGGGCATCCTGCCAGCGGCGGAAGCCGTCGGGCGTGACCTCGGGGTGAAACTGGAGGCCGAAGGTCCGGTCGCCATATCGGAAGGCCTGATTGGGGAAGACGGAACTGCCGGCAAGGCGGACCGCGCCTTGTGGAACGTCGAACATGTGGAAATGCGATTGGGTGACCGTCAGCGGCCCGGGGAGCACGTCGCGGCCCTCGGGCGTGGGCTCGACCGGGTAGTAGCCGAACTCGCAGGGGTCGCCCGGAAGCGGCCCGACCCCGGCGCCGAGAAGGCGGGCGATCTGCTGGGCTCCCTGGCAGATGCCGAGAAGGGGTATGCCCCGGTCGATGCACGCCCTGGCAAAGCGCGCCTCGTCGCGCAGGAAGGGGTGGGCATCTTCCTCGAAGACCGAGAATGGTCCGCCATAGATCACCGCGCCTGCTGTGTCCGGGCCGGGATCGGGCAGGGCATCGCCCGCGAAGGGCCGGAAGGTGGCGGTGTGGAACCCTGCCCGAGCGGCAAAGGTGACGACCCGGTCGTCCTCCGGCTCGTCTCCGTGGCGCACGAGGACGAGGTGGCGCGTCATGTCACGGCGCGCAGGAGCGCGTCGGCGATGAGGCGCGGCACGCCGGGGTGCTCGCCGATTGCCGGCAGGAGCGGACCCTCGAACCCGGCCTCGGCCAGTGCCTGTGGCACGTCGCCCTCCACATGTCCCGCCCGCAACGCAAAGAACGGCAGGCAGACGCCGCCGCCCAGATCGCGGGCGACATCGGCGAGGTGCGGTGGTTCCTCGATCAATCCCACCTCGATACGGGCAAACGGGGTGAGCGTGCGCAGCTGCGCCGCCATTGCGTAAGTCGAGTCCTTCGACGTGGACGAGACCTGGCTGCCGTGCGCAGCCAGGATCAGAGCTGTCGTCTCGGGCTCGAGGGCCGATCCCGTCGCGCCCTCAAGCGCGACTTGCGCCATGAGCATGGGCAATGCGGGATCGGTTCCGAAGGGTGCGAGACGGCGCGCGTCGCCCGCACCGGCCTTCTCCAGCCGACCCGGAAGTGCGCGGCCGGTGAAGAAGCCCTCGGCCATGAAGAACGGGTAGATCAGGGGCGCATGGAGACCGTCGAGCGCCGCCTCGAGGCTGAGATCTGCGGCCAGCGTTGCGCCGCGCAGGTCCCACCCGGGCATCCTTGCGCCGACCGCCGCCGCGAGCGCCTTCAGCGCTGCATCCTGTGGCCCGGGCTCGGAGGGCGAACCATGGGCGACCAGGATGGCGGACGGGCGGGTGTCGAACATCACGTCTCCACAAGCGGGCCTTCGAGAGCGAGTTGGTGCCAGATAGGACACCAGTGCGCCATGTCCCATACATCGTGCGATGACAAGCCCCGCTCGTAACGCTTGCGCAATGGCTGGCGGCCGTTCTTTCCTCGGCGCGGCGACGCTGGTAGAGTTGGCGAAACACCTTGAGGCGCATGAGCAGACCCGCCCGTATACTGGCGCTTGCCACCTTGGTTCTCTTCGCCGCCCCGGTCGGGCGCGCGGAGGAACTGACGGCGATTGCGCGCATCGACCCGGCGCAGTCGGGCCTTGCGGCCGAGGGGCAGAACCTCGTGTTGACACTTGCGCTGTCGCAGCCGGTGCCGTGGCGCGCCTTCACTCTGGCCGATCCGCCGCGACTGGTGGTGGACTTCCGCGAAGTCGACTGGTCGTCCGTCAAGTCTGCCGATCTCCTGCACACCCCTTGGGCCGAAGCGGTTCGGACCGGGCTGTTCCGGGCCGGCTGGACTCGGATTGTGGTGGATCTCGCCTTGCCGTTCCGCCTGGAGACCGCCGGCATGGAGACCGGCAGCGCGGACGGTTCGGCGCGCCTGCGCGTTCGGCTCGACCCGGCAGACGCCGAAACGATGCGGGCGTCATCGGGTGCCCCGCCCGGCGCGCTCTGGGAGGGGACCCTTCCGACGCCGGCGCCGCAGCCGGAGGGACATGGCGACCTTGTCGTGGTTCTGGACCCCGGCCATGGTGGCATCGACCCGGGCGCGGAGAGCGACGGCCTGCGCGAAGCCGACCTGATGCTTGTCTTCGCGCAGGAACTGAAGGAGGCGCTGGTCCGATCGGGGCGGTTCCGGGTGGCGCTGACACGGGATGCAGATGTGTTCGTCTCGCTCGACGCTCGGATTTCGGCGGCTCGGGCAGCCGGCGCAGACGTCATGATCTCGCTTCATGCAGATGCCCTGGCCGAGGGCCGCGCGACGGGGGCGACGGTCTATACGCTGTCGGAGGATGCGTCGGACGAGGCGTCACGCTGGCTGGCGGAGCGGCATGGTCGGGCTGACCTTCTGGCCGGCCTCGACCTCACGGACCAGGACGACGTGATCGCCTCGGTGCTGATGGATCTGGCCCGGCTCGAGTCCGCCCCACGCAGTGCGGCGGTCGCTGATGCGGTGGTCGAGAGCCTGAGGGAGACCGTCGGTGGCCTGCACAAGCGCCCGCGGCTTGCCGCCGACTTCACCGTGCTCCGGGCGCCCGATTTCCCGTCGATCCTGCTGGAACTCGGCTTCATCTCGTCCGACGCCGACCGGGACCGTCTGATCTCGCCGGAATGGCGCGCAAGGGCGGCGCAGGGAATCGTGCAGGGACTGATCGCCTGGGCCGAAGATGACGCGGCACGGTCGGTTCTCCTCCGGCAGTAGCTTGCCGGTCACCGGGCTTTGCTTTGACCGGGCGGTCGGCACGGCTTATATGAAGACAAACCTCGGGACCGTGGCAGGCATGATCCGCTTCTTCACGTCGACCATCGGCGCCATCTTCACGCTCGTGACGCTTGGCCTCTTTTTTGTCGCCCTGAGTGTTGGCGCAATCTTCTTCTATTATGGGCGCGACCTTCCCAACCACGAGCAACTTGCACAATACGCCCCGCCGACGATCAGCCGGATCTATTCCGGCGAGGGCCAGATGATCGACGAATTCGCGCAAGAGAGACGCATCTTCGCGCCGGCCGAGGAAATCCCCGCGCTTGTCAAGCAGGCCTTCATCTCGGCCGAAGACAAGAACTTCTACACTCACAAGGGCTACGATCCGTTGTCGATGATGGCTGCGGCGCGCGATGCCGTTGCTGGCGGGCGATTGCGCGGAGCCTCCACGATCACCCAGCAGGTGATGAAGAACTTCCTTCTCTCGTCCGACCGCTCGGCTGAGCGGAAGATCAAGGAACTGATCCTGGCGAGTCGGCTGGAACAGACTCTTTCCAAGGAGAAGATCCTGGAACTCTACCTCAATGAGATCTTCCTTGGGCAGAACTCGTTCGGCGTGACGGCGGCAGCACAGACCTATTTCCACAAGACCCTGTCGGAGCTTGCGCCGCACGAAGCCGCGTTCCTGGCAGCCTTGCCGCAGGCGCCGTCGCAGTATCACCCGGTGCGCAACGCCGAGCGGCTTCTGTCGCGGCGCAACTATGTGCTGCGCGAGATGTTCCAGAACGGCTATCTCGATCGGGGGACTTACGAGGCGGAACTGGCCGAGCCTTTGCGGTCGGTCCAGGCGGGCGACTTCGAGCCCTTCAGGTCGAGCCTGCCGCCGCGCGACTACTTCACCGACGAAATCCGCCGGCAGTTGTCGTCGAGCTTCGGCGAGGAGGAGTTCTTTGGTGGCGGCCTGACCATCCGCGCGACGGTGGATGCCGACCTGCAGTGGGCGGCGGCACTGGCGCTGCGCGAAGGACTGGAGAAGTACGACCGTAACGCAGGGGTTTGGCGCGGTACCGGAAAGACCATCCCGCCGGAGAGCCTCGTGTCTGCGGAGGCTTGGCGGGCGGCCCTCGCCGAGGTCGATGTCGCGCGTGACATTTTCCTTGGGGAACGCTGGCATCCGGCCGTCGTGCTGGAGGTGGGCGAGAACAGCCTTCGCATCGGGATAGAGGGCGTCGAGGAGACCGATGCCGAGCCGTTCGCGGTGCCGCGTGAGGATATCCGCTGGATGCGCGGCGACTTCGCGGCCAACTTCAAGGTCGGTGACGTGGTCCATGTCCGCCGTGTCACCGGTGAGAACGGTGGCTTCCAGCGCTGGAGCCTGCGTCAGGTGCCCGAGGTGCAGGGTGCCTTCATGGCAATGGATGTCCATACCGGCCGGGTGCTGGCCATGCAGGGTGGCTTCTCCTACCAGCATTCGGTCTTCAACCGTGCCACCCAGGCACAGCGCCAGCCTGGATCGTCGTTCAAGCCGTTCGTCTATGCTGCTGCTCTCGACAGCGGCTTTTCGCCAGCCTCGATCGTGATCGACGCGCCGATAGAGGTGAATACGCCCGATGGCGTCTGGCGGCCCAAGAATGCGTCCAACCGCTTCTATGGGCCGACGCCGGTGCGAACGGGGATCGAGCAGTCGCGCAACCTGATGACCGTGCGGCTTGCGCAGGAAGTCGGCATGGATACCGTCGCGCGCTATGCGGAGCGCTTTGGGGTCTACACCCGGATGCGCCCCTTCCTCGCCAATGCGCTTGGGGCCGAAGAGACCACCCTCTACAAGGTTGTCGCGGCCTATGCGATGTTTGCCAATGGGGGCGAGAGGGTCGAGCCCACGCTGGTGGACCGGGTACAGGACCGGTGGGGCCGCACGGTGTATCGCCATGACCAGCGCGATTGCCTTGAATGCGCCGATCGAACGCTCGCGGCCGGGCAATCCCCGGCGATCCAGTCCAACCGGGAGCGGATCATGGATGCGATCACGGCCTATCAGCTGACCTCGATGCTGGAAGGCGCCGTGAACCGGGGAACCGCGACCGGTGCCCGGATGTCGGTGCCCGTGGCTGGCAAGACCGGCACCACGAACGATGCCAAGGACGTCTGGTTCGTCGGCTTCACCTCGAACATCGTGGCGGGGTGCTATATCGGCTTCGACCAACCGCGGACGCTGGGAGAGAGCGCCTTCGGCGGCACCCTCTGCGTACCGGTGTTCCGGACCTTCATGGAACAGGCGATCCCGAAGTACGGCGGGAGCCGTTTCCCGGTGCCGCCGGGCGGCTACTTCATCAAGATCGACCGCTACAGCGGCATGCGCCTTCCGGACAATGCGACGGGGGACAACGTGGTGGCCGAGTACTTCCGCGAGGGCGAGGACCCGATCTTCGGGCTCTACTTTGACGGCGGATTCGCGATGGGGTCGAACCTGCCGATGTTCGGGCTGGGCGAATCCGACGGGGCTGGACTGGCTGTGACCACCTCTTCGGGCGAGCGCGCCGTGATCCCGCCGCGCGCCAATTTCGGCACCATCTCCTCGGGCGGGCTCTACTAGCCGTCAAGGGGCGGCGGGCTTGCAGCGGGCAGGCGGCTCGTCTATCACGCAGACCTCATCGGAAACAGCCCGGAGACCCCTCGCCGATGCGCGCCGAGACCGAAGCCAACGTAGCTGCGATCCGCACCTCGCTTGACCTTCTGGCCAAGCGGATGGACCGGCCGACCGCGCAGCACCGGCTCGAGGAATTCAACGCCCGCGTGGAGGATCCGACGCTCTGGGACGATCCGGCGAAGGCCCAGAAGCTGATGCGCGAGCGGCAGCAACTGCTCGACCGGGTCGAAAGCTGGGACAAGATGGATCGCGAACTGCGCGACAACCTTGAACTCATCGAACTGGGCGAGGCCGAGGGCGACGACGATGTGGTCCGCGAGGCGGAAGTGGCGCTCAAGTCTCTGACCGAGAAAGCTGCGGCGCAGGAGATCGAGGCGCTGCTCGACGGCGAGGCCGACGGCAACGACACGTTCCTCGAGATCAACGCAGGCGCGGGCGGCACCGAAAGCTGCGCCTGGGCCAACATGCTCGCGCGGATGTATGTCCGCTGGGCCGAGGCGCGGGGCTATGAGGTCGAGCTTCTCGACGAAAGTGCGGGCGATGAGACGGGCATCAAGTCGGCAACATACAAGGTCAGCGGTTCGAACGCCTACGGCTGGTTGAAGTCGGAATCGGGCGTGCACCGTCTGGTCCGGATCAGCCCGTTCGGGTCGGGCGACAAGCGGCAGACGTCGTTCGCTTCGGTCTGGGTCTACCCGGTGGTGGACGATGCCATCGAGATCGTGATCCCCGAGAAGGACATCCGCATCGACACGATGCGGGCCTCGGGGGCGGGCGGACAGCACGTCAACAAGACCGACTCGGCTGTGCGGATCACCCACTTCCCGACGGGCATCGTGGTGACCTCGTCGCTCAAATCCCAGCACCAAAACCGCGAAGTGGCGATGAATGCGCTCAAGGCCAGGCTCTACCAGATGGAGCTCGACCGGCGGAATGCCGAGGTGAACGCCCAGCATGCGGCCAAGGGTGACGCCGGATGGGGCAACCAGATCCGCTCCTATGTGTTGCAGCCCTACCAGATGGTGAAGGACCTGCGGACGGGTTTCGAGACATCCGACACACAAGGCGTGCTCGACGGCGACCTCGACGCGTTCATGGCGGCGACACTGGCGATGGACGTGGCCGGCAAGAGCCGGGCAGAAGCACAGGTCGGCTGAAACTCTATCCGTCAACGAGGGGATGGCGGGAGCGCGCGTGGCGTTCTGCCAGCTTGCGGCTGCGACGCCCGTTCATGATCGGCCGGACGGCACACCCGGCGGAGGCGGCGCGGATCAATTGCGGAAACAGCAGGGCGATCTCGTCGCGGGCCGCCCTCGACAGGGAGCGCAGGGTTCCGGTCCGACGAACAGCGATTCCGCCAGGGCGCCGTTGGCCAGGACGAGTTCATGTCTGTCTGGCAGCAAGTGGTGATACCGGACCGGTCCGGGCGCCCTACTCAGGCCTATTCCGGGCAGTCCGGCCAGGTGTCGTGCTGCCACCAGGACCTCAGGAACCCGGGTCATCCGGTTAGAGACCCGGGATCGCACCAGCAGACGATGCTGCGGTGATACTTCGAGATCGAGGGCGGGAACGCCTCGGCTGAGAGCCCCTGCGGCAATCCGGAGCGGCCGCAGATGCGGCGCAGCGCGCAATGCGGCCTCCGAGAGAACGTGCCTGCCGGTCCATCTCAGGGGTTGAAGGCCGTGATCCCGGGTCTGCACCAAATCACCGGGCCGCAGCGCCTCGACCGGACGCGGCCCGTCCGACGTTTCGATCATCGTGCCGGCGCAGAAGCACAGGGCGGTGTAGGCATCGCCGAAATCGAGATTGCCATCGTTTTCGCCCGTGGCGAGATCGTCGTTCTCGTCGCTTGCGAGGTAGTTCAGGTTGGTCGGGCTCGCGGGTAGGCCGCCACGCATGTCAAAGAGAAGAAAGCCGCCCGGGGCGCTGAACACGACGTAGGAGTCGCCGGCCCCCAGATCGTTGACAAGATCCTGCCTCGGCGTGACGCTTTCAGCATAGCCGGCGACTGCGGCCCACCCGTCATCGCCCGATGCCGGGTCCCCAGAGGGGTCCTGAGCCGGATCGTAGCGTTCCAGGCGCCAGTACTGGCCGTTCAGGAACTCGGTCGCCGTGCCTTGAGTGCTGGTGTTGCCATACCAGACCAGTCGAAACAGTTCGCTGGAATCGGCAAGCGCAGTGACGTTGGGCAGCGCGATGCCAAAGCCCGGATCGCCGGGATTGCCGACATTGGTCGGCTGTCCTGAAAGCGAGGCAATCATGTCGCCCCGCAGCATGACAGGCGCGATGTAGACGCCGTCCGCCATACTTCCTTCCCCGGCGTGGGCCTTCCGCGCGGTTGCGCTGGGTGCTCGGTCTGACCTGATCAGTATCGCAGGCCCGTTTCCAGAAAGTTCATGCCCGGAGGGGCCCTTGGACGGGCGATTCCCGGGAGACGGCCAATGGGAGAATCCCGTTGCCTCACGAGTGCGCCGCCCC
Source organism: uncultured Rhodobacterales bacterium (assembly GCA_964579325.1). Classification (GTDB taxonomy): domain Bacteria; phylum Pseudomonadota; class Alphaproteobacteria; order Rhodobacterales; family Rhodobacteraceae; genus CAZOHN01. The sequence continues at coordinate 26,664 of CAZOHN010000010.1, read as the reverse complement.
TAGCTTTGGGCCAACGGGAAATCGGGAGGGACCGGCAATGTCCGACACTGCGGCGCCACGGCAGCCGTCCGTCGTGCCCGAGCCCCTGATTGCCACCGCCGAGGATCTTCGTGCGGCACTCATTGCGGGATGGCAGGACTTCCGGGCGGCTCCGGTCTTCGGCTTGTTCTTCGGGGGCGTCTACGTCGCGGGCGGGCTGCTGCTGTGGTGGGCGCTCGCCGTGGCCGGTGAAGTCTGGTGGACAATCCCGATCACGCTTGGCTTCCCCTTGATAGGCCCGTTCATCGCGGTGGGGCTCTACGAGGTCAGCCGACGTCTCGAACAGGGCGAGAGCCTGGACTGGTCTGGCGTTCTCGGCGTGATCTTCCGACAGAAGGACCGTCAGATCCCTTCGGTCGCGGCCGTGATCGTCGTCTTCTTCCTGTTCTGGAACTTCCTCGGACACATGATCTTCGCGCTGTTTCTCGGCAACGCGACGATGACGAACATCTCCTCCTCGTTCGAGATCTACCGATCCGCATCGGGCCTGACGATGCTGGCCTTCGGCAGCGCAGTGGGTGCGGTCTTCGCCCTGATCCTCTTCGCGACCCAGGTCGTGAGCCTGCCGCTCCTTCTCGACCGCGAAGTCGACTTCGTCACGGCGATGATCACCTCGGTCCGTACCGTGCAGGCCTCGCCGGCAACGATGCTGGGCTGGGGCCTGCTGATCGCTGCCGCGCTGTTCGCTGCGATGGTGCCGGCGTTTCTGGGGCTGTTCTTCGTTCTGCCGATACTTGGCCACGCGAGTTGGCACCTGTACCGCCGGCTGCTGCCCTGAAAGCGAAACGCCCGCCGGGGGGCGGGCGTTTAGGTGTTCCGGTTGGGTCGGAGATCAGCTTGGTGCGCTCTCCGCGGACTTCGCCGGCGTCGCGGCCTGCCCGCCTCCCGATGAGGACGGGGCGGCAAGCGCTGCCTTCGGGGCCCCGGCGATAGGATCTTCCTGCCGCTGCACCGAGCCTTCGAAATGCGCGCCGGATTCGATTGCGATCGTCTTGTGGATGATGTCGCCTTCGACGCGCGCCGTCGAGGTAAGCCGCACCTTCAGCCCCCGCACACGGCCGACGATACGACCATTGACGACGACGTCGTCGGCAATGATCTCGCCGCGGATCGTGGCGCCTTCACCTACAGTCAGCAGGTGCGCGCGGATATCGCCTTCGACCACGCCTTCGACCTGGATGTCGCCCGACGTCTTGAGGTTGCCGACGATCGTGAGATCGGACGACAGGATCGACGGTGACGGCTTAGCCTTGGGAAGTGTGCTTGCGCCATAATCGCCCAGTGGACGGGGTGCGGGTTCAGCCATCTTGGGTTTCTCCGGCTCGGCGGCCTTGGGGCCGGGCTCATTGATTCTGGATTTAGAAAACATTCTTCGCCGCCCTGATGTAGGTCATTGGGTTCACGGGCCTACCGCCGACGTGCACTTCGTAGTGCAGGTGGGTTCCAGTGGACCGTCCGGTGCTACCCATATCACCGATCCTGTCGCCGCGCGACACCCTGTCTCCCACATTCACGCGAAGCTGACTCATGTGAGCATAGAGCGTCTCGATGCCGAAGGCGTGACGGATGCGCACGGCACGACCATATCCACCGTCCCAACCGGCATGAACGACGGTTCCATCGGCGGTCGAGAAGATCGGGGTGCCGTGGCCAGCTGCGAAATCGAGACCATCGTGCATCCGCGTGCCAGCACCCTTGGGATCGCGTCGCGGGCCGAAACCGGACGTGAAACGGAACGCCGACCTGAGCGGCTCGGCGAAGGGGGCCTTCTCGGCGGCAAGGCGGTACATGTTCACCTCGTCGAGGCGGCGCAGCACTTCGTTGGCGCGCAACATGTCCGGCTCGGGTTCACCGCCCATCGTCGAGACCGAGAGCGGCGTCAACGGGCCGCCCTGTCCCGAGTAGCCGCGGCGAAGCTCCTCGATGATGCGGTCGGGCGGCAGGCCGGCCTCGCGGAACATCCGGTCGAGCGGTTCCAGCGAGACCGTTACGGCTTCTTCGAGCTGGCTGAAGATGCGGTCGTTGCGGTCCTCGATCAGTCGGAGTTCAAGCGCGAGGTCCTCGGCCGCTACACGCGCGACCTCGGCCTCGGCGGCAATCTCGCCGCGCTCGAGCGCCGTATCGTAGAGGGCCGAGGTCAGGAAATCGACGGTCGAGGCGAGTTCCTCGGGTGCGACGCCCCCGACGCCGTCCGTGGACGCCGTGCCGCCCGCCTCGGCGACGATCCGTTCGGCCTCGGCGCGGGCCAGGTCGCGTTCGCGCATGGTGCGGCGGAGCGTTGCCTGGATCACGTCGATTCCGGTCTCGAGTTCGCGGCGGCGGTCTTCGGACGCAAGCAGACGTTCCTGCATGGCGGAGACTTCGGCGAGAGCCAGTGTAAAGCGCTGCTGGGCCGCATGTGCCTCGGATGCGCGGGCATCGCGATCTGCCGCGAGTGCGTTGAGGCGCATCTCGTAAGTGGCCTGCCGGAGCGCTGCTTGGTCGCGCGCGTTGCCTGCGCCGATGGAGTCCATCAGGAACACCGCAGTCGCGACGACTGTCCACGACACGAAAGCGGTTACACCGACTGCTGCCGTGAGTTGAGTTGCCGGACGAAGACGGACGAAGCGCGTCTCGGTCTCGGATTTCAGAAAGAGACGGCGCTCGGGAAAGTGACGTTCGAGTGCCGCGTTCAGCCTTGTCCAGAGTTGCCTATGCAACGGATGTTTCCCGTGTAGCCCATGCCTCTTGGACCGTCGCGTCCCCCCGCGCGGCACCTACTAGCGGTTAATACCAGTCTGCCTGCCTTTTCAACACATTCCGGAACTCTGTTGCGAACTGTTGCCTGCGTGGCAGGTTTCCGCCGATCAGGGGCCGGTTTCCTCGGCGAGCGGCCAGTAGAAATCAGGCGGAATCCCCGCCTCGGCACGCTTTTCCTCGTTGAACGGAGGCTTTAGAGCGCCGTGGAAGTACTTGCGGACGAGGGCGTGGAAGGTGTCCCTGGGATCGACGTCGGCTCGGCCGCAGAGGAAATTGAACCACTTGGAGCCATAGGCGACGTGACCTACTTCCTCCGCATAGATGGTCTCCAGCGCGGCGACAGCCTGTGCATCGCCGGTATTGCCGAATATGCGTATCATGCCTGGGGTCACGTCAAGACCGCGCGCCTCCAGGACCATCGGCACCACCGCGAGGCGGGCGAGCAGGTCTTGGGCGGTGTCCTCGGCGGCACGCCACATGAAGGCGTGGGCGGGGAGGGCGCCGTAGTGGCTGCCTTGTGCCTCCAGGCAATCTGCGAGGAGGTTGAAATGCTTCGCCTCCTCGTCGGCGGCCTTCACCCAGTCATCGTGGAAGCCCGTGGGCATGGGAACATGGGCGAACCGGGCGATGATATCCCAGTGCAGGTCCACGGCGTTCAGTTCGATATGGGCAATGGCATGCAGAAGGGCGATGCGGCCTTCACGGGATCCCTGGCGGCGGCGCGGAACGTCTTTCGGCGGCAGCAATGCGGGCCGCTCGGGACGGGCAGGTCGGTCGGGCGGCAAGGCCGTTCCGAGCGGCAGTGGCATCCCGGCGGCGCGGGCGGCTTTCCAGTCGGATGCATGCCGGCGCGAGAGCGCAGCCTTGGCGCGGGCGTCCGCTGTGGTAAGCACCTCGACGGCACGCTCGGAGAGGGTCTGGCCTTGGGACATCGCGCGCTCCGCTGGGGCGGCCCCGGCGACCGCCGCGGGGGATGCCCTATCGCTGCGCTCCCGGCAACCTCCGTGCGATCCGCTGCTCGTCAGAAGAGGTCCGGTCGCGTCGGCCGCGCCGCCCAATAGGCCCGGGCTGCGCCCTCGAGCCGCCCGAGGGGGCTGTCGCCGCCAGCTTGGGCACCCGTGCGTTCCAGCGCCCGACCGAGGGCTGCCCGGGTGCCCGGGCCAACCGCGCCATCGACGGCAACGTCTTCCCCCAGATCGACGAGGATCATCTGCAGGGCCCGGTCGAGGGCCGACCGCGGCAAACCCGCAAGGATTTCGGCTGCCGCGGCGGCGGCGTCCGGGGCCGGGAGTTGCATCGCCTTGGCGGCGCGAACCGCGGCATCGGCGGGACCAAGCCGCGCGACGGAGCCGTTCAGGATCACGATCGCGCCATTGGCGCCGCCCCAGCCGTCGCCACGCGCGAGGCCTTCGTCGAACCAGCGCAATGCCTCGACCGGATCGACCGCGCCGCGCTGCCCGCGCACCTCCATCAGTCCGAGGCTGGTTGGCGAGACGGGATGTCCGCCTTCGGCGGCCCGAAGGAACAGGCTCTCCGCGCGGGCGCTGTCCGGACTTGAACCGTCAAGTCCGTTCAGTGCCACGAGGGCGAGGTTGTGGTAGCCGTAGATGTCATCGCGCGCGGCCGAGAGGTCGAGATATCGCATGCCGCGCTCGGGCAAGTAGTGGTCGGTGTCCGGGATCAGGAAATAGTATCCCAGCTCGTTCATCGAATAGGTGTGGCCCAGTTCCGCCGCACGTTCGAGAAGCTCGAAACCGCGCGCGCGATCGTCGCTGCTGATACCTTCCCTCAGCAGACGCTTGCCCCGGGCGTGCATCGCAAAGGGATCCCCCGCCGCGATGCCCCGTTCCAGAAGCTCGGTGGCCCGGTCGAGGTCGAGCGGGATACCCGCAGCTTCACGGTTGAACTGCCCCCCCGAGAGCAGGAATGCCTCGGCGGTCAGAGCGCGCGTGTGCCCGGCTTCGCCGGCCGCGCGAAAGCTCGCGAGCGCAGGCCCGATCAGGCGATCGGCCTGCTGGGCGCGACCGAGCTGGTAGAGGAACCGGGCCGAGCCGGGGGTCTCGGCCAAGGCCGCGCGGCAAGCCGCAAGCGCGGCGGAAACCTCGATCTCGTTGGGCAGCCGGTAGAGGCCAACCCCGTCGAGATCCAGCGCGTCGCCGGCCTCGATATCGCAATCGTCGGCGCCGAGCCGAAGCGATACCTCGAGCCGCTGACGCGCACCCTCCGGACCTGCCTCGAGAACGAGGCTGTCCTCGATCAGGAATGTCTCGAGTCCCGATGCGCGCGTTTCGCTCAGTGCCGGACGATAGACAAGCGTATCGTCTTCGGCCCCGGCGGTGCCTTTCGCCGGCGCAGAGACCACGGCAGGCGAGATCAGCGACTGCCCCGTGACAGCTTCGATCGCCGCGCCGAGCGGCACCGTCCGGTCGAGCGGTAGGGACACATCGACGGAAGGCGGCAGCGGCGCGGCTTCCCGCCCTTCGGTAGTCGTGCGACCGGGGTCGGCTGCAAGCTGTGCGATCTCGACGCCGCCGCCTGGGGACCGGGCGGTCCCGCCCATGAAGCTGAACGTCCGGACCAGCGTGGAACTCTCCCAGGGTACCTGCCGCCCGCCCGTTGCCTCGTGAACCCGCTCGCGTACCTCTGCAAGGACGGACAGAACGCTTTCGTCGGGAGCGCCCCGGACACTGGTCAGGATTGCCCCCGTATAGGGGCTGTTCTCGCCTTGCGGGCCGTCCATCGCCACCTCACCGGGAGAGGTCGAGAATGCGACGAGCGAGTTCAGGGGTGTCCGGAATACCTCGAAGCCGGCCCGCGTCTCGAACAGCGTGGCGTCCAGGTCCGCCGCGAGCCGCAGGTTCGGGAACGGATTTTCCCGGCAGGCGTCGATGATCGCGACATGGGTGGCTCCTCGCGCCGCGAGGGCTTCGATGACCCTGTCGAGCGTGATCGACTGAACGGGAAGATCGTAGACACTTGCAAAGGCCGCGTCGATCGGAAGGAGGTAATTCCGACGTCCGAGCTGGATGCCGTGGCCAGCGTAGTAAAATACAACGTCGCCGCCCTCGGGGACATTCAGGAGAGCCTCTCGTACGAGCTTCTCGAAACCTTCGCGTGTAACATCATAGCCTTCGTGCACGGAGTAGCCGAACCCCCGAAGCATCTCGGCGATGTCGCGCGCGTCGCGGCCTGCATTCGGCAGGTCGGGAACATTGGCATAGTCCTCGTTCCCGACGACTATGGCGATCCGATTGGCGGTCTGCAGGAACTCGAGGGCCGCAAGTGCCGGGGCCGGTGCGCCAAGAGCAGCAAGCGTCGCAACAAGCGCGACGCCCCGCGTCTTCCAGGCGCGTCCGGCTCGCGGTGTCATCACCCCCAACTCCCGCCCCCGCCCCCGCCGCCGCCGAATCCGCCGCCGCCACCACCACCACTACCACCGAACCCGCGATCCTCGTTGCCGGCCGGGCGGCGCGGTGGAACGCTGACCGGCGTTGTCGTCGGTGCAGCTGGAACAACAGTCGCGGCGGGCGCGGCTTCGGTCTCCGCAATCGGTTCGCAGGCACTGAGAACGATGGTCGAAGCGGCCAGGAAAAGAATTGAGCGCATGGAAAACTCCCTCTCTAGCCCCCAGTATGCTTCGGGATTTCCCTAGCGGCAACGCCTATCACACCACGGTCGGGAATACCCGACCGTGGTGGTGCGGGCCCTCAAAAGGGCCAGGCTTCATAGGGCTTTGACCGCTTCGAGAACCTCCTCCGCATGCCCGTCGACCTTCACCTTGGGCCAGACCTGCCGAACCGTGCCTGCGCCGTCGACGAGGAACGTGGAGCGTTCTATTCCCATGTACTTCTTCCCGTACATGCTCTTCTCCGCCCAGACTCCATAGCGTTCGCAAGTGTCGTTGCCCTCGTCGGAGGCGAGGATCACCGATAGCCCGTGCTTGGCAACGAACTTGTCGTGGCTCTTCACGCTGTCCTTGGAAATACCGATCACTACAGCTCCGGCGGCTTCGTAGGCAGCAGCGTGGCCGGAAAAGGCGATGGCCTCCTTGGTGCAGCCGGACGTGTCGTCCTTGGGGTAGAAATAGATCACGACGGCCTTTGGCCTCAGCGCAGAAAGCGAGACGCTCCCGCCGCCGTCACGGGGCAGGGTGAAGTCGGGGGCGGCATGTCCGGTGGCGATCATGTGCGGTTTTCCCTCGCAGATGGAATTGACGCTTCAATTCTAGGGCCCGAGAGGCGAAGATAAAGACCGAGGCAGAGCGAGGAGAAGGCGGGGTCGCAGCGGTGCGGAGCCCCGCATGGTCACATGAAGGATGCGACAGCGGAAGGGCGTCATGTACCCGAGGCAACGTCGGCCGTGCCGCCGGACGGGGCGGGCGAAGTGCTCGTGCTTGGGTCCGATACCCGTGTCAATGACCTGACCGTGGACAACGGGAGTGCGGGCGAGCCACCGCCGGCGACACCTGAGGATCCTGCGCATGCCCGTCCGCCGATCGTCCACCGGCACCGCAGGCGACGTCGTGCCCAGATGTCGGGGCTGCGGCTTGCTTGGCTTCTGGCCGGTTTGCCGGGCCTTTTCCTAGCGCTCTGGACAGGTGTTCACCTGTTGTCGGGGCGACCGCTCGAACTTCCGGCGTGGGCGACGGCGAGGATCGAGGCACGCGCGAACGCGGCGCTGGCGCTGGACGGCCGGCTGTCGCTCTCCGGGGTCGTGGTCACCTTCCAGGAGATGACATGGCCCCGGGTCGCACTGAGGGGCCTGGCGCTGGCTGCTCCGGACGGGACCGAGATCGTGCAGGTTCCAGAAGTGCGGGCGCGCTTCTCGCCCGAGGACCTCATCCAGGGCCGCGTCGCGCTGAGCCGGCTGACGGTGAGCGGAGCCGAACTGGCGCTCCGCCGTGATCGCGAGGGTCGCTTCGGGCTGGAGATCGGAGGAGGCGCTGCCGGAGCGGTTGCGCCTGGGTCGCTGGGTGACATTCTCGCGCTCATCGACCGGGCGCTGGCGGAGAACGCTCTCGCCCCGCTCGAGTTCGTCGCGGGCGAGGGACTCACGATCACCTTCGATGATGATGCCACAGGACAACGCTGGCGCGCCGGCGACGGAAACCTGCTGCTGCGAAACTCCGGCGGTCGCCGAAGCCTGGTGATCGACTTCTCGCTCGAAGCCGGCACGCGGGCAACGCCGGCGCAGGTGCAGATCGCGGCGGCAAGTCTGGAGGGTGAAGGCTGGCTCAGCCTGGGCGGCACCGTTCAGGGTATGGAGGCGCGCGACCTCGCGCGGCAGATCCCGGCGCTCGCCTGGCTCTCCTCGGCCGATGCGGCGATCTCGGCGGCCTTGCGGGGACGGTTCGGCCCGGACGGGCAGGTCGAGGCGGTGGACGGCATTCTGCGCGTCGGCGAGGGTCGGATCGAGCCCGAGGGCGGTGCCCGGCCGATCCCGTTCAACGCGGCAAGCATCGCTTTCGGTTACGAGGCGTCCGATGATCGGATCGAGTTCACCGAAATCGTGGCCGAGACGCCAGAGGCGGCCTTCCGGGCGGAGGGGCAGGCGCTCCTGCGCGCGGTGGATCCGGTGTCTGGGCTGCCGGGGCAACTTCTCGTGCAACTTGCGCTGTCCGATGTCCTGCTCGATCCCGACGGGGAACTGACCGCCCCGGCGCGTTTCGAGACGGGGGCGGCGGACCTGCGGTTGCGGCTCGCGCCGTTCGGTGTCGACATTGGTCAGCTCGTTCTCGCCGACGGCGCGCGCAGGTTCACGGCCAGCGGAGCCGTGACTGCCGGCATGGGTGGCTGGGATGTTGCGATCGACGCCGAGGTGGACCGTGTCGATGCGCGCGCACTCCCGGCGCTCTGGCCGGTCCGCTTGGTGCCGCGCACGCGGGACTGGGTCACGGCAAATGTCACTGCGGGAGAGTTCACCGACCTGCGTGCCGCGATCCGGCTCCGACCGGACGGCGAGGAGCGGCTGGGTCTGGGGTTCTCATTCGAAGACCTGACTATGCATCCGCTGCGCACGATGCCGCCGGTAGTAGGCGCGCGAGGGCATGCTACTCTGGCGGCGAACCGATTTGCCCTCGTTCTCCACGAGGGCAAGGTTGCGGCTCCGGGTGGCGGTGTCGTCGATCTTGCCCGATCCGCAATGATCGTGCCCGATGTGCGCGACATTCCCTCGTCCGCCGAGGTCCGGCTGGAACTGGAGGGGACCATACCCGCGGCGCTTTCACTGTTGTCGGCGCCTCCCGTCGAGATCCTCGAGAGGTCCGGGCGCGGGCTCGATCTGGCAGAGGGCCGGATCGCGGCCTCGGCGGTGCTTACCCTGCCTCTGGTGCGCAGTCTGCGGCCGGAGGATGTCACCTACAGCGTGGAAGCCCGGTTGACGGAGGTGCGGTCCGAGACGCTTGTCCCCGGCAGGACGCTGGAGGCAGAGGCGTTGCGGCTCGCGGCCGATGTGGACAGGCTTACCATCTCGGGTCCGGGACGGCTCGGCGGTGCTGTGTTCGATGCTTCCTGGACGCAGGCCCTGCGAGATAACCCCGAGGGAACAAGCCGGATCGAGGGTGCGCTGACGATCGACCAGGCGATGCTTGACGAGTTCGGCATCAACCTCCCGCGCGGATCGGTTTCCGGGGCGGGGTCGGGCCAGATCACCGTCGATCTCGCGAGAGGCGCCTCGCCACGCTTCCGTCTGGTGTCCGACCTTAACCGGCTCGGACTGTCGATCCCTGCCCTCGGCTGGTCGAAGAGGCCGGCGGCAACGGGTCGGCTCGAGGTGGCGGGCACGCTCGGAGCACCGGCCGCGATCGATACACTCAACCTTACGGCACCGGGTCTCGAGGCGGCGGGGCGGGTTACGCTTCGTGCCGATGGCAGCCTCGGCGAGGCGCGGTTCGAACGGGTGCGGGCGGGGCGCTGGCTTGATGCGAGTGTGACGCTGGCCGGGGCAGGGGCTGGGCGCGACCTCGCGGTCACCGTGCGGGGCGGGACGATCGATCTTCGCGAAACGTCCTTTGGCGCGTCAGGAGGCCAGGGCGGCGGGCCGCTGCGGCTGGAGGTGGACCGGGTGATCGTCAGCCAGGGGCTGAGCTTTTCGCCGTTTCGGGCCGACCTGACAACGCGGGGCGGCCTTTCCGGTCGTTTCAACGGCAGGCTTGCTGGCGCCGCAGCTGTCGACGGCACGCTCGCACCGACCCGGGAAGGTACGGCCGTCCGGATGACATCTGAGGATGCCGGTGCCGTCCTTAGGGCGGCAGGGCTTCTCGACGGAGCGCGTCAGGGACGGCTCGACCTGACACTGATGCCGCAACCGGGTGACGGGCGCTACGAGGGGCAGTTCTCGATCTCGAACCTCAGGCTGCGCGGGGCACCGGCACTGGCCGATCTTCTCGGGGCAATCAGCGTTGTCGGGCTGATCGAGCAGTTGAACGGGCAGGGCATCGCCTTCGGCGAGGTGACGGGCGAGTTCTCGCTTGAACCGGCGGGCATCATCCTGCGGCGCGGCAGTGCGGTCGGCCCCTCGCTTGGGGTTTCGATGGCCGGTGTCTACGACCTGCGCAGATCGACGATGGACATGCGCGGTACCATCTCTCCGATCTACCTGCTGAACGGGATCGGGCAGATTTTTTCGCGGCGGGGCGAAGGCCTGTTCGGCTTCAACTACCGGATGAGCGGGCCGACGTCGAACCCCAGGACGCAGGTCAACCCGCTGTCGATCCTTACGCCGGGCATGTTCCGGGAAATCTTTCGTACGGCACCGCCGACCCTCGGCCAGTAGCGCGCGGGCTGCACGGTCGGTCCGGGGCCCTTGCGCCAGAGTAGCGGGGCCTCTACCTCCGCCCGGATGCAACTCTCCGACTTCGACTTCGATCTCCCCGAGCATCTGATCGCGACGCGTCCGGCGCGGCCGCGATCGTCTGCGCGTCTCATGGTAGCCGAGGGGGACCGGGTCGCCGATGCGGTCGCGATCGACCTGCCGGAGTTCTTGCGCCCCGGAGACCGGTTGGTGCTGAACGACACCATGGTGATCCCGGCGCGGCTCTCGGGAACGCGGTCACGGGCCGGCGCTGCGGGCGAGGGCGTGGCCCGGATCGAAGTCACGCTCCTTGAGGCTGGGGCGGACGGCTGCTGGTCGGCGCTTGCGCGGCCCCTCCGGCGGTTGCGGCCGGGGGATCGGCTCGTGTTTTCGCCGGATCTGTCTGCCGATGTGGTGGAGACTGGTGAAGGCAGGGCGCGGTTGGCATTCTCGCTTGGGGGCGAGGATTTCGACCGTGCCCTCGCGCAAGCCGGTGCGATGCCGCTGCCGCCTTACATCGAGCGGCTTCGTAAGGCCGATGCGGCGGATCGGGAGGACTACCAGACCGTCTGGGCCCGGCGACCCGGTGCTGTTGCGGCCCCCACTGCCTCGCTGCACTTTGATGCGCCCCTTCTTGCTGCGTTGGGGCGGCGGGGCGTGGACATCAGCCATGTGACGCTGCATGTCGGAGCCGGCACGTTCCTGCCGGTGAAGGTCGAGGACGTGACAACCCACCGGATGCATGCCGAATGGGGCGAGGTCAGCGACCGTGCCGCACAGGAGATCGCTGCGACGCGGGCGGCGGGCGGGCGGGTCATACCGGTCGGAACCACCGCGCTGCGGCTGATCGAAACGGCGGCGCGGGAGACCGGCGCGGTGCAGTCCTGGGTCGGTCAGACCGACATCTTCATCTATCCGGGTTTTCGGTTCCGCACGACGGATGCGCTGATGACCAACTTCCACCTCCCCAGGTCCACGCTCCTCATGCTGGTCTCGGCCCTGATGGGTCGTGAGCGGATGCTGCACCTCTATGCCCACGCGATCGCCGAGGGTTACCGCTTCTTCAGTTACGGTGACGCCTCGCTCCTGATCCCGCCAAGGTGATCCGCGCGGGAAAGGCGCGCTCGTCCAGCGAGCAAAGGGTGGCCGTCGCAGGCCTGACATTGTAGGAGGCGGCAGGACCGCCGGAGGCCGCCCCGATGTTCACAGTCCTTCGCACCACCTGGCCGCTATTTCTGGGCCTGACGCTGCTCATGCTTGGCAACGGTCTGCAAGGCACGCTCCTCGGCATCCGGGGAAAGATCGAGGGCTTCTCGACCACCGAGATGGCAGTGGTCATGTCGGCCTACTTCGTCGGTTTTCTCATCGCGTCGCAGCGCGCGCCGGTGATGATCCGGCGGGTCGGGCATGTGCGGGTGTTCGCGGCACTGGGGTCTTTCATCTCGGCGGCGCTCCTGCTGTTTCCCGTCATCACCGAACCCTGGGCCTGGGTGGTCCTTCGCGTTGTCATGGGGTTCTGTTTCTGTGGAGTCTACATCACCGTTGAGAGCTGGCTCAACGATGCCTCGACCAACGAGACGAGGGGGCGGGCGATGTCGCTGTACCTCATCGTCCAGATGGCCGGGATCATCGCGGCGCAGGCGCTCCTGAACACCGCAGATCCGGGCGGGTTCCTGCTGTTCATCGTGCCGTCGGTCCTCGTCTCGATCGCCTTCGCGCCGATCCTTCTGACGGCAAGCCCTGCGCCGGCCTTCTCCCAGACCCAGAAGATGAGCCTTGCCAGGCTCTGGCGCACCTCACCCCTGGGCTGTGTCACAGTGTTCCTGCTGGGAGGGATCTTCTCGGCGATCTTCGGTATGGCCTCGGTCTTCGGAGCGGAGGTCAACATGAGCGTCCGCGAGATCTCGATTTTTGTGGCCGCGATCTACACTGGCGGCCTCCTCTGTCAGTATCCGATTGGATGGGCCTCGGACCGGATCGACCGGCGACAACTCATCCTCGGTGTCTCCGCGGTCGGGGGAATCGCGATGCTTGCCGGGCCCCTCGCGGTGACGAGCTTCCCGGCGCTCCTCGTCCTCGGCTTCGTGATCGGCGGGGTCGCGAACCCGCTTTACAGCCTGGCCATCGCCTATACCAACGACTACCTTACCCCCGCCGACATGGCCGCCGCTTCGGGCGGAATGCTGTTCATCAACGGGATCGGTGCCATAGGTGGGCCGCTGATCGTCGGCTGGCTGATGGGCCGCACGGGCCCTGGCGGGTTCTTCCTGTTTCTTGCTGTCCTGCTGCTTGCGAACGCCGTCTATGCCGCCTGGCGAATGACGCGGCGGGCATCGCCGAGCGTTGCGGAGTCCGGTGCCTTCGTCGCCGTGGCGCCCAACGCGTCGGCAGTGCTGACCGGCGCGACGGTCGAGGCCAACGCTGCGGGGCAGCCGGGAACGTCGCGCGCCGCCGAATAGGGCGTTGCGAGGTCTATCCCGTCCTGACAGGATCGTCAGCTGAACGAGGAGGGTTCGTGCATGGTTGCGTCAGCAGAGGTTCTGCGGTTCTGGATCGACGAGATTGGCGAGGCTGGGTGGTATGCCGGTGGCGCCGAGATCGACCGCGCTTGCAAGGAACGGTTCGGTGCGGCCTGGCAGGCGGCGCATGGCGGCGCCTATCGGGAATGGCTGGGCCGTCCGGAAGGCTCGCTTGCCTACCTCATCCTGACCGATCAGTTGTCGCGCAACATAGGACGCGGTTTGGCTCAGGCCTTCGCCACGGACCGTCTCGCGCTGTCGGCAGCGGCCCTTGCGGTGAAGAATGGGCAGGACCTCGCCATCGAGGGAGTGCAGCGCCAATTCTTCTATCTGCCCTTCGAGCACGCGGAGTCGACCGCCTGGCAGGATCGTTCCGTGCGACTGTTCCTTACGCGGATGCCGAAAGGCGAGGGCGGCAACCTCGTCCATGCCATCGCCCACCGTGAGATCATCCGCCGCTTTGGCCGGTTTCCCTTCCGCAATGCCGCCCTCGGCCGCGCCTCGAGCCGTGAGGAAGAGCGGTTTCTTTCCGAAGAGGGATATGGCGGTGTGATCAAGCGCCTCGAGGCGGAAGCCATGCATCCGGTGCAGGGCGGTGCGGCAGAGGCTTCATTGCTGAGCCCGGGAGTATAGTTTAAGGCTAAACCAATTTCTTGGGCGTGACGTGCGGGAGGAACGAGATGGCGGCGAAGACCTTCGACGTGGTGGTGATCGGGGCTGGCCCGGGCGGCTATGTCGCCGCGATACGGGCGGCTCAACTTGGCCTGAGCGTCGCCGTGGTCGAGCGCGAGCACATGGGGGGCATCTGCCTCAACTGGGGCTGTATCCCTACCAAGGCGATGCTGCGGTCGTCGGAGGTGTTCCACCTGATGCACCGCGCCAAGGAGTTCGGCCTGAAGGCGGACGGGATCGGCTATGACCTCGATGCGGTGGTCAAGCGCTCGCGCGGGGTGGCAAAGCAGTTGTCCTCTGGCGTCAGCCATCTGATGAAGAAGAACAAGATCACGGTAGTGATGGGCGAGGCAAGGCTGACCGGGTCCACGACCGTGAGCGTCAAGACCAGTGCAGGAACCGAGGAACTGGCCGGAAAGGCCGTGATCCTTGCAACGGGCGCGCGGGCGCGCGAGTTGCCCGGTCTGGAAGCGGACGGCGACCTCGTCTGGACCTACAAGCATGCGCTCGTGCCGAAGCGGATGCCGAAGAACCTGCTGGTGATCGGATCGGGGGCCATCGGGATCGAGTTCGCGAGCTTCTACAATACCCTCGGAGCGAAGACGACGGTCGTCGAAGTCATGGACCGTATCCTGCCCGTCGAGGACGCAGAGATCGCCGCTTTCGCCAAGAAGCAGTTCGTCAAACAGGGTATGACGATCCTTGAGAAGGCTGCGGTCAAGAAGCTCGACCGGAGTGCCGGAAAGGTGGTCGCTCATATCGAACAGAATGGTTCGATCACGACCGCCGAGTTCGATACGGTGATCTCTGCAGTCGGTATCGTCGGCAATGTGGAGAACCTCGGCCTGGAGGAGATCGGGGCAAAGATCGACCGTACTCACGTGGTCACAGACGAATACTGCCGAACCGGTCTGCCGGGTCTCTATGCGATCGGCGACGTCGCCGGGGCGCCGTGGCTGGCGCACAAGGCGAGCCATGAGGGCGTGATGGTGGCGGAACTTGTCGCTGGCAAGCACCCGCACCCGATCAAACCGAACAGTATAGCCGGGTGCACCTACTGCCACCCACAGATAGCAAGCGTCGGCCTGACCGAGGAGAAGGCAAAGGCGGCCGGACATGAGGTGAAAGTCGGCCGTTTTCCCTTCATCGGTAACGGCAAGGCCATCGCACTGGGAGAAGCCGAGGGCATGGTGAAGACCGTCTTCGACTCAGGGACCGGTGAACTCCTCGGAGCGCACATGGTCGGCGTCGAGGTGACCGAACTGATCCAGGGCTATGTCGTTGGTCGTGCCCTCGAGACGACCGAGGAAGACCTGATGCACGCTGTCTTCCCTCACCCGACGCTGAGCGAGATGATGCACGAATCCGTGCTCGACGCCTACGGTCGCGCCATCCATTTCTGAACGGGTCGCGCGCTTCAGCGGACGACCGCCCCGCCGCCAGCGTGCCAGTCGCGAAGGGACCCGAGGTTATAAACCTTCTCGTAGCCCATCGCGAGAAGCTGCGCGGCGGCCGCCGCGCTGCGTGCGCCCGACGCACAGTAAAGAGCAACCGGCCGCTCACGCGTGAGGCCAGGCAGACAAACTGGGCCGTCCGGGTTGCAGCGGCTGGTCACTTGGCCGAGAGGCACGTGCAGGGCTCCTTTTGCGCGGCCCGTCGCGGCAACTTCTCCGGTTTCACGCACGTCGATCACGGTCAGGGCACCACTTGCGCTCTGCATTACGGCGTCAATGGCGGGAATTCGAGTAGCGCGCGGGCCGGAAGATCGAAAAAGGGACAGCATCGGTTGCTCCAGAACGACAGTGGGCCGGGGCATGACCACGGTTCAACTCCACATAACATTCAAGTAAAGGAATGTGAAGGGGGGCCCCGGAACCGGCCCCGGCGCGCCACAGGCCCGAAACCTCGGTGCAAGGGGGACGTCGGAGTGGAACACATGACGCCCTCACGAGCGCTTCCCTTCGCTTCGAGCACGGCGAGGCAGGGGACGTCCCGCTGCCGGACTTTACGGTACTGCGTGGCTTGCACGATTCATGCAGCTCCAGACATCGCCGAGCAAGGTTCGCAGCGTCGAGAGGTCACGGCGTCATGGGTCCGAAAGTGAGGGGTCTTGGTTGGTCCGGAGAACCGTCATCCGGCGCATCAGCCATAGGCGATCATTCGACCTGAAAGGAGGGCCGAGGGCCACAGCAGGAGCGAGATCAGTGCGGCCCGGGCTGGCAGGGGATCAACACGAAGGTGGATCGCCGCGTTGGTGACGGCGAGAGCGAAGAGAGCCATCTTCAGGCGGAACCAGGGGCTTGCGATATACTCTGTCGCCTGAACGATAAACAGCAGAACGCCGCAGGTTGCAGCGAGCGCAAGGCCAAGGCCGGCGAAGGGGCGCAAGAAGCGTGCCACTGACCGCACATCGGGGCCTCGGACCAAGCCGATGGCGCGCAGGTCCATTGGCACGACGGATCCGACGAGCAAGGCGATCCCCAGAAGGTGGCCTGTGTTGACGAGCGGGTAGGCGACCTGCGAGACGCGGAGTGCCTGGGCGACCGGCGTCGCCTCGAGCGCGGCGGCAAACCCGCTCACGAACGGTCAGGATAGAGGTCGTAGGTTGTGCCCGCGATCACGATGCGCTCGGCTTTCATGATCCGCTGCGCCGGGTCGGCGTGGCGGTGGCCAAGTGCAACGATCTCCGCTCCAGGAGCCAGTAACGCGTCGGTCAGGCCAGCGTTGGCGTTGCGCCAGGGCTGCCCGACCTCGACCGTCCAGACCTCACCCTCGGCATCGATTGTAAGCAGTCCGTGCGGGTTCCCCAATCGAGCGGCAGTGACAACACCGGTGAGCTCGAACTCGCCAGACTCCGTCCAGCGCCACCCGTGGTGGGCCAGGGCCGGAAATGCGAAGAACGTGGTGGCGACGGCAAGGGCACGGCGTCTGGTGAGGGTCATGACTGAGTTCCCCGAGCGGCTTCGTGATCAGTCTAGCAGGAATGGGTCTGGATAACATCGTCCGTGGTCTGACAAGACGGTGAGCCAGACGAGCGGGGAGTCAGGCGAAACGCCGCCGCGCACCATGCGTTCACCTTGTGTTCACATATTTCGATTGGAGACTCAGGCGCGCTCGCCTATGTATCGGCTTCGTATCTTCCCGGGGGCGCGGGCATGGCCGAGTTGAAGAATATCGAGGTGCGGGGTGCCCGCGAACACAACCTCAAGAACGTCGATGTGACGATTCCCCGCGACAAGCTCGTGGTGATCACCGGGCTGTCCGGTTCGGGCAAGTCGTCGCTTGCTTTCGACACGATCTATGCCGAAGGGCAGCGACGCTATGTCGAGAGTCTGTCCGCCTACGCCCGGCAGTTCCTAGACATGATGCAGAAGCCCGATGTGGACCACATCTCGGGCCTTTCTCCGGCGATCTCCATAGAACAGAAGACGACGTCGAAAAACCCGCGGTCGACCGTCGGAACGGTGACCGAGATCTATGACTACCTGCGCCTTCTCTTCGCGCGTGCCGGGACGCCCTTCAGCCCGGCAACCGGTCTGCCCATCGTGGCGAGCCAGGTGCAGGACATGGTGGACCGCGTGATGGCCATGCCTGAGGGCACGCGCGGCTATCTGCTTGCGCCCATCGTCCGCGACCGCAAGGGCGAGTACCGCAAGGAGTTCCTCGAGCTTCGCAAGCAGGGCTTCCAGCGCGTGAAGGTCAACGGTGCGTTCCACGAGCTCGACGACCCGCCTGTTCTCGACAAGAAGTTCCGCCATGACATCGACGTGGTCGTGGACCGGATCGTGGTGCGTGAGGGGCTTGAAACGCGGCTCGCCGACAGCTTCCGGACCGCGCTGAACCTTGCCGATGGCATCGCGGTGTTCGAGACGGCGGCGGAGGAGGGGGCTGAACCTGAGCGGATCACCTTCTCTGAAAAGTTCGCCTGCCCGGTCTCCGGGTTCACAATCTCGGAAATCGAGCCACGACTGTTTTCGTTCAATGCTCCGTTCGGCGCCTGTCCGGTCTGCGATGGCCTCGGGCAGGAGCTTTTCTTCGACGAGCGCCTGGTGGTGCCTGATCAGGCGCTGACGCTGGCGGATGGGGCGCTTGCACCTTGGCGCAAGGGCAAGAGCCCGTACTTTCTGCAGACCATCGACGCCATGGCGAAGCACTATGGCTTCGATAAACGAAAGAAATGGAAGGACTTGCCGGAGGACGTTCACAACGTCTTCCTGCATGGATCGGGTGATCAGGAGATCCGCTTCCGCTTCGATGAAGGCGGGCGCGTCTACGAAGTGAGCCGCCCGTTCGAGGGTGTGATTCCGAATATGGAGCGTCGCTACCGCGAGACCGACAGCGCCTGGGTGCGCGAGGAGTTCGAGCGCTACCAGAACAACCGCCCCTGCCACGCCTGCGGTGGCTACCGTCTCAAGCCCGAGGCGCTGGCAGTCAGGATCGCGGGCCGGCATGTCGGCGAGGTGGTGCAGAAGTCGATCCGCGAGGCGCTGGTCTGGATCGAAGGGGTGCCCGAGCAACTCAGCAAGCAGAACAACGAGATCGCCAGAGCCATTCTCAAGGAGATTCGCGAACGACTTGGATTTCTTGTCAATGTCGGCCTCGACTACCTTACGCTCAGCCGTGCGGCGGGCACGCTTTCGGGCGGCGAAAGCCAGCGTATTCGGCTGGCGAGCCAGATCGGATCCGGGCTGACGGGTGTGCTCTACGTCCTCGACGAACCCTCGATCGGCCTGCACCAGCGTGATAACGACCGGCTTCTGACCACGCTCAAGTCGCTGCGTGATCAGGGCAATACCGTTCTGGTCGTCGAACACGACGAGGAGGCGATCCGGGAGGCGGACTGGGTACTCGACATCGGTCCGGGCGCCGGGGTGCACGGCGGCCGGATTGTTGCCCAGGGCACGCCGGGCGAGATCGCCGCCGATCCGGCCTCGCTCACGGGACAATACATATCGGGTAAGCGCGAGGTGGCGGTGCCAGGCTCCCGCCGGAAGGGAAACGGAAAGAAACTTTCCGTTGTAGGGGCTTGCGGGAACAACCTGAAGAACGTCACGGTCGATTTTCCGCTCGGTGCCTTCGTTTGCGTGTCAGGTGTCTCGGGAGGAGGCAAGTCCACGCTGACGATCGAAACGCTCTACAAGACGGCCGCGATGCGGCTCAACGGAGCGCGGGAAACGCCGGCACCCTGCGAAACCATCAAGGGCTTCGAGCACCTCGACAAGGTCATCGACATCGACCAGCGCCCCATCGGACGCACGCCGCGCTCGAACCCCGCCACCTACACTGGCGCCTTCGGGCCGATCCGCGACTGGTACGCCGGACTGCCCGAAGCAAAGGCGCGCGGGTACCAGCCCGGTCGTTTCTCCTTCAACGTCAAGGGCGGACGCTGTGAGGCGTGCCAGGGCGATGGTGTCATCAAGATCGAGATGCATTTTCTGCCCGACGTCTATGTCACCTGCGAGACGTGCAAGGGCCGCAGGTACAACAGAGAAACACTTGAAATAAGGTTCAAGGGAAAGAGCATAGCGGACGTTCTTGACATGACGGTCGAGGATGCGGAGGGCTTCTTTGGCGCTGTCCCCGCGATCCGCGAGAAGATGACGGCGCTGCGCGAAGTGGGGCTGGGCTACATAAAGGTCGGTCAGCAGGCCACGACGCTTTCAGGCGGCGAGGCGCAGCGGGTCAAGCTTTCCAAGGAACTAAGTCGGCGCGCCACCGGCCGAACACTCTACATCCTCGACGAACCGACCACCGGCCTGCACTTCGAGGATGTGAGGAAACT
Source organism: uncultured Rhodobacterales bacterium (assembly GCA_964579325.1). GTDB lineage: Bacteria > Pseudomonadota > Alphaproteobacteria > Rhodobacterales > Rhodobacteraceae > CAZOHN01. The sequence continues at coordinate 7,122 of CAZOHN010000010.1, read as the reverse complement.
ACTGGAAGTGCTCCATGAACTGGTGGAACAGGGAAACACAGTCATCGTTATCGAACACAACCTCGATGTTATCAAGACCGCCGATTGGATCATCGACATCGGCCCGGAGGGTGGCGACGGAGGCGGCGAGATCGTGGCGGCCGGCACACCCGAGGAAGTCGCCGAGGATCCGCGCAGCCATACCGGGCACTATCTCAAGGCCATTCTCGCGCGGCACAGGCACGCGGCAGAGTGAGACGGGGCGCCGAGGCGCGGCGCACGGAGAACCGGGCAGGGCTTGGCAATCGTGGCGGCTTCGCGCTAAGACGGCGGCCAGTGCGGCAGGGGGCTCGGGGCGCGTGAGCAACAGCGACAGCTTCATCGACGAGGTCACGGAAGACCTCCGTCGGGACCGGCTTTTCGGTATGATGCGCCGATACGGCTGGATCGCGATACTTGCCATTCTTGTGCTGGTCGGTGGCGCGGCCTGGAACGAGTGGCAGAAGGCGCAGCGTCGTGCGGCGGCCGAGACAGCGGGCAGTTCCCTGCTTGCAGCACTCCGGCAGCCCGACGCGGCGGCGCGGGCGGCGGCGGTTTCGGCGCTCGAGGTGCGCGGAGGCGATGCGGCAGCCGTCTTCATGATCGAGGCTGCGGCGCTCGTCGAGGCGGGAGACGTACCGGCCGCTGACGCGCGTCTCAGCACGGTGGCCGAGGATCCGGCCCACCCCCGCGTCTGGCGTGACCTCGCGACGCTCAAGCGTATCTTGCTTGCGGACGGCGGGATGTCGGCCGAGGACCGCATGGCGGCTCTTGAAGCGCTCAGCCTGCCTGGGGCTCCCTTCCGCACCCTCGCCCTGGAGCAGCGGGCCCTCGCGCTCGTCTCCGCTGGTGATCCCGACGGCGCGATTGGTGTCCTCGAGGAGCTGATGGTCGACCAGGAATCCTCGTCGGCCGTGCGCTTGCGCAGTGCCCAGATGCTGGTTGCGCTCGGCGCTACGCGCGAGGGCGGCCAATGACCCGCAACCGCACAAGGTCGTGCGACCTGACGGACATCAGGAAGGAACCTCGCTCGTGAAGCTTGCCCGGAGCCTTGCCCTTCTCGGCCTCGTCTCGGCGGTTGTCGGCTGTGGCCCGCGTGAACTAGTGCTTCCCGGCGAGCGGCTGGACCTGCGCGCACTGGAGACCCGGGCGAGCGGCGACCCGCTTGATGCATCGGACGCGACAGAGGTCGCGGCGGTGAACCCGAACGCGATTTCCGCTCCCTTGGGCCTCCGCGTGGCGAGCGCCGACGAGAATCGGGCCGAGCCGATCTCGCTGGGGGCCGCTCGGTCGAACACCGCCTGGACACACCGCAACGGCTCGCCCGAGCACCGGACGCTCCATCCCGCACTCGGCGCGCAGCCGCAGCGGATCTGGTCCGTTTCGATCGGTGCTGGCAACTCGCGGCGTGGGCGGATAGCCGGCGATCCGATCGTAGCCGAGGGCCGTGTCTACACGATGGATGCGGGCGCCGCCGTGACGGCGACCGCAACCAACGGTGCGACGCTTTGGCGAGTGGACCTCACCCCTGTGTCGGACCGGGGCAGCGACGCGTCGGGCGGAGGGCTGGCCTACGCCGAAGGGCGTGTCTTCGTGACGTCCGGCTACGGAACGCTCACCGCACTCGAAGCGGCGACTGGCGCTGTGGTCTGGACCCAGCGGCTCGAAGCCGCCGCGACCGGAACACCCACCGTGGTCGATGGCATCGTTTTTCTTTCCGCGCGTGACAGCCGCGCCTGGGCGATCCGTGCCGATACCGGCAGGGTCGAATGGGAGCAACCGGCAACACCTTCGGCTGCCGCGATGGCGGGGGGGGCGGGGCCTGCGGTGACCGCCGACTTGGCGGTCTTTCCGTTCGCCTCGGGCGAGATCGTGGCAGCGGAACGTGCAACGGGCGCTCGGGTCTGGACGTCAGCCGTTGCCGGAACCCGGCGCGGACGCGCCTACGCGACGATCACCGACATTACCGGCGACCCGGTGGTGGATGGCGGCCGCGTCTATGTGGGCAACCAGTCCGGAAAGGCCGCGGCCTTCGATCTCGCATCAGGGCAGCGTCTGTGGACGGCGGCCGAAGGGGCCTATTCTCCGGTCTGGCCGGAGGGAGGATCGGTCTTCCTGGTGTCGGATCAGGCCGAACTCGTGCGACTCGACGCGGCGACCGGACAGCGCATCTGGGGCGTCGAGCTTCCCTACTTCCAGACCGAGCGCGAACGGCGCCGCAAGGGTGTCTTCGCGCACTATGGGCCAGTCGTTGCAGGGGGCCGCGTCTGGGTGCCATCGAGTGATGGCGTGCTGCGGGGCTTCGATCCGGTAGATGGAAGCCTGGTGCACCAGGCCGAAATCCCCGGCGGAGCTGCCTCGAACCCGGCCGTCGCCGGTGGTACGCTCTACGTCAAGGGCGGCAACGGACAGCTTCACGCTTTCCGCTGAACCCGAAGCGGTGTAGAGGGTCCGCTTCGCAATGCCGGGGCTGTCATGACCTTCTCTCTCGCCATCGTCGGACGCCCCAATGTGGGCAAGTCGACGCTCTTCAACCGCCTCGTCGGCAAGCGCCTCGCCCTGGTCGATGACCGCCCTGGCGTGACGCGAGACCTGCGTGAAGGCGTGGCGCGACTGGGCGACCTTCGCTTCACTGTCATCGACTCGGCGGGTCTCGAGGACGTGACCGACGACAGCTTGCCCGGCCGGATGCGGCGACTGACCGAGCGCGCGGTAGAGACGGCCGATGTCTGCCTCTTCGTAATCGACGCGCGAGCCGGGGTGCTGGCGGCCGACGAGGTTTTTGCCGATATCCTGCGGCGCAAGTCGGCGCGTGTCATCCTCGCTGCGAACAAGGCCGAGGGTCGCGCAGGTGAGTCGGGTGCGCTCGAGGCCTATGGGCTGGGCCTTGGCGATCCCATCCGGATTTCCGCTGAGCACGGCGAAGGCATGGAAGATCTCTACGCGATCCTCGCCCCCATCGCCGAGGAGTTCGAGGGGCGAGACGAGGCGGAGGCACCCGAGACCGAAGTGGATGTGTCCGAGGACGGGGAGACCGAGGCTCCGAGCTTTGCCCCCACCGCGGCGCGCCCTCTGCAGGTGGCTATCGTCGGGCGCCCGAACGCGGGGAAATCCACGCTGGTGAACGCGATTCTCGGGGAAGAACGGATGCTCACCGGCCCCGAGGCGGGCATCACTCGCGATGCGATCTCGGTCCGTACCGACTGGTTGGGAACGCCGATCCGTGTCTTCGACACTGCGGGTATGCGCAAGAAGGCCAAGGTTCAGGACAAGCTTGAGAAGCTTTCGGTGGCCGACGGCCTGCGTGCGGTACGGTTCGCCGAGGTCGTCGTAATCCTACTTGATGCTGCGATCCCCTTCGAGACGCAGGATCTCCGGATTGCGGATCTGGCCGAGAGCGAGGGCCGCGCGGTCGTGGTGGCTGTCAACAAGTGGGACGTCGAGACCGACAAGCAGGACAAGCTGAAGGCGATGCAGCAGGCTTTCGAGACCCTCCTGCCACAGCTTCGCGGTGCGCCGCTCGTCACCGTCTCGGCAAAGACCGGGCGCGGCCTCGACCGTCTGCACGCCGCAATCCTCAAGGCGCATGACGTGTGGAACCGTAGGGTGCCGACCGCTGCGCTGAACCGCTGGCTGGGGGCGATGGTGGAAAGTCACCCGCCGCCTGCCCCGCAGGGACGCCGGATCAAGATCCGTTATGGCACCCAGGTCAAGACCCGACCGCCGGGGTTCGTGTTCATGTGCTCAGACCCTGAGCACCTTCCGGAAAGCTACACGCGCTATCTTGTCAACGGTCTGCGCGCCGACTTCGACATGCCAGGCACCCCGATCCGGCTGACAATGCGCAGCCAGGCAGACAAGAATCCGTTCAAGGGGCGAAAGCCGGCCGCTGGCTCAAAGCTGCGCAAGCACCTCGAGAAGCGGCAGAAGACGACAAAGGGTTGAAGCGGCCCGCCCGGGTTCGCCTCAACGGGTGGTTTCTGTGAGCCGGCGGCGGACGTATCCGTCCACTTCGCCGATCAGCGTCTCCATGTAGGGATCTTCGAAGAAGTGCCCCGCTCCCTCGATCTCCCTGTGCGTGATCGTGATGCCACGCTGCTCGTGCAACTTTGACACGAGGTTGGTGGTGTCCTTCGGCGGCGCGACGCGGTCTGCGGTCCCGTTGATTATGAGGCCCGAGGCCGGGCAGGGTGCCAGGAACGAGAAATCGTACATGTTGGCGGGCGGCGCGACCGAGATGAAGCCGCTGATCTCCGGGCGCCGCATCAGGAGTTGCATCCCGATCCAGGCACCGAAGGAAAAGCCCGCGACCCAGCAGTGCTTTGCGTTCTGGTTCATCGCCTGAAGATAATCGAGCGCCGAGGCCGCATCGCTGAGTTCACCGATGCCCTGGTCGTATTCGCCCTGGCTCCGGCCGACGCCACGGAAGTTGAACCGCAGTACAGTGAAGCCCATGTTGTAGAAGGCGTAGTGCAGGTTGTAGACGACGCGGTTGTTCATCGTCCCGCCAAATTGCGGGTGCGGGTGCAGCACGATGGCGATGGGGGCGTCGCGGTCCTTCTGCGGGTGATAGCGTCCTTCGAGCCGTCCTTCGGGGCCGGGGAATATCACCTCGGGCATCTTTGCGCCTCTCTGTCCGGCCGGCGATTTTCTTGACGAAATCGCTCGGTCAATTTAGAAGTATTCTAAAGCCCGGCGGCAGTCATGCCGCTCGGGTGGGTGGCAGTTAAGCGTCCCGGAAGGCGGCGTCAACGGTGAAGCGGAAACGTCCATGAAACTGAGCACCAAAGGCCGGTACGCGATGGTCGCACTCTGCGACCTGGCTTACCAATCGGGCGGCGCGCTCGTATCGCTGGCGGAAATCTCGAAGCGGCAGGATATTTCGTTGCCCTACCTCGAACAGCTTTTCGTCAAGCTGCGGCGCGCGGGGCTGGTGGAGTCAGTCCGGGGGCCAGGAGGCGGCTATCGCCTGGCTCGGTCTCCCGAAGCGATCCGGATCAGCGAGATTCTGGAAGCCGTGGACGAGACGGTAAGCGCCCTGCACGAGGGGGCGGGCGCTACGGGGGCTCACTCCGGGAGCCGTGCGCAGAGCATGACCAACCGGCTCTGGGAGAGTTTGTCGGCCCATGTCTATGTCTTCCTGCACCAGACCCGGCTGTCGGACGTGGCCGGCAATGACCTGACACCCTGTCCGGCCGTGCCCTCGCTGTTCGAGGTCGTGGACGAGGGATGAGCGTGCGCACCTATCTCGACTGGAACGCGACAGCTCCACTGCGCCCAGAGGCGCGGGCAGCGATGCTGGCGGCGATGGATGTCTTGGGTAACCCGTCCTCGGTGCATTTCGAGGGCAGGAGTGCGAAAGCTGTTGTCGAGCGGGCGCGGCAGCAGGTAGCAGCGGCGCTGGGAGCCCAAGCCTCTGACATCGTGTTCACGTCCGGCGCGACCGAGGCTGCGGCCCTCGCGTGTGCAGGGCGAGGTCTGCAGGGGGCGGCGATCGAACACGCGGCGGTGGCAGCCTGGATGGACGACACCCTGCCGGCGGATCGCGAGGGACGTGTCATTGTTCCCGATCCCGCACGCTCGGTCTTGCAAGCGGCAAACTCCGAGACGGGTGTAATCCAGGACCTGCCCGGGGGCCTTGCCGTGTCGGACATGACGCAGGCGTTCGGCAAGATCCCCGTCGCGTTCGACTGGTCAGGAGTGCAGATGGCGTTGATCTCGGCGCACAAAGTCGGTGGACCGAAGGGCGTGGGCGCACTGGTGATGCGCCGGGGGATCGACCTTCCGGCGCAACTGCGCGGTGGCGGGCAGGAAATGGGGAGGCGATCTGGCACCGAAAACGTGATCGGAATCGCCGGATTTGGCGCCGCGGCAGAGGCTGCGGCGCGGGATCTGGCCGAAGGCAAATGGGATCGTGTCGCTGAACTTAGAAATAGTCTAGAAACAACTCTGGAAGCCGCGAGCCCCGAGACTATTTTTGTCGGGAAAGGCGGTGCGCGCCTTCCGAACACGATGATGATGGCGACGCCCGGATGGAAGGGTGAAACCCAGGTGATGGCGATGGACCTCGCGGGTTTCGCGGTTTCGGCTGGATCGGCCTGCTCCTCGGGCAAGGTCCGGGGGAGCCGGGTGCTGCAGGCGCTGAGCTACGACGAGGACGTCGCCGCATCGGCGATCCGGGTTTCGATCGGCCCGGCCACTACGGAAGACGAGGTTGCGCGCTTTGCTGAGGCATGGAGTGCGGCAAGGCGGCGGCGCGGTTCGCGCGCCGCTTGAGACGAGGGGGGCAACCTCCGGAATTGAAATAGAGAAGGTCGAAATGATGGCAGCCCTTGACACCGAAATCCGTGAAGGCGTCGACCGCGAAACGGTCGAGACGGTCCAGTCGATGGGCAGCTACAAGTATGGTTGGGAAACCGACATCGAGACCGAGTATGCGCCGAAGGGCCTGAACGAGGACATCGTCCGCCTCATTAGCGAAAAGAACGGCGAACCGGAGTGGATGCTGGAGTGGCGCCTCGCGGCCTTTCGCCGCTGGGTGCAGATGGAGGAGCCCACCTGGGCGATGGTCCACTATCCGGCGATCGACTACCAGGACCAGTACTACTACGCCAAGCCCAAGAGCATGTCGGTCAAGCCGAAGTCGCTCGACGAGGTCGATCCCAAGCTTCTGGCCACTTACGAGAAGCTGGGTATCCCGTTGAAGGAGCAGATGATCCTTGCCGGGGTTGAAGGCGCGGACGGTGCTCCGGCGGAAGGCCGAAAAGTTGCGGTCGATGCCGTGTTCGACAGCGTGAGCGTGGGGACGACCTTCAAGGCAGAGCTTGCCCGTGCCGGTGTCATCTTCTGCTCGATCTCTGAGGCGGTCCGCGAGCATCCGGACTTGGTAAAGAAGTACCTCGGCTCGGTCGTCCCGCAGTCGGACAACTTCTTCGCCACGCTGAACTCGGCGGTGTTCTCGGACGGCTCGTTCGTCTACGTGCCTCCCGGCGTGCGGTGCCCGATGGAGCTTTCGACCTATTTCCGCATCAACGCAGAAAATACCGGGCAGTTCGAGCGGACGCTGATCATCGCCGACAAGGGCTCCTATGTCAGCTATCTCGA
>CAZOHN010000009.1:14577-41977 GCA_964579325.1 uncultured Rhodobacterales bacterium | reverse complement strand
TTCAACAACACCTTCGCCGATGGGGTCTTCAGGGTCGCGCAGATCAGCCACGATCTCGATTTGCCTGGTCTTGCGGCCCACTATTCCTGGCCCTCCGCGGCGCAACCTCTCAACTATGCGTATGACCGCGACAGTGTACTGCATGCGCGCGACGGCCTCGAGCGCCTGCTGTCGCAAATCCGGGACGCCGGGGCGGATCACGTCACCTTGATCGCCCACTCGATGGGGTCGCTTCTGGCTATGGAAACCCTTCGGCAGATAGAGATTGGGGCGGCAGGCCGGGCGCAGAGCCTTGTGCAGGCTGTCGTCCTGTTCTCGCCCGACCTCGACGTAGACGTCTTCCGCGCCCAAGCGCGCCGGATCGGGCGCCTTCCCGATCCGTTCATCATCTTCACGTCCCGGCGAGACCGCGCCCTGGGCCTTTCCGCCCGGCTTACGGGGCAACGGGCGCGGCTGGGGAACCTCGAGGACTTCGGTCGCCTCGCCGATCTCAAGGTGATCGTCCTCGATGTGTCGGCCTTTGCGAGCGCCGGCGGGCTCAATCATTTCTCCGTGGCCCGATCGCCGACGCTCATGCGGCTGCTTGGCAATGTCCCCGCCGTGGATCAGGCGCTTGGGACCGACCGATCGGGGAGGGCGGGTCTGTTCCCCGGGACAATCCTGACACTCCAGAATGCGACGGCGATCATCCTCAGCCCGGTCGCAGGGATCCTCGACTAGACCGCGCGCGGATTTCGGCGGAGATAAACGTAGTACGCGCCGCCCCCGCCATGCCTCTGGTGCGCCTCCGCCACCTGAAGCACGGCCGGCGCCAACGGCGGTTGGCGGAGCCATTGCGGGACCTGGTGGCGCAGAATGCCCCTCGGCGCAGGAATCGGGCCGCCTTCATCGCGGTCGCGCCCCTTTCCGGTCACGACCAGCACCAGGCGCATGCCTTCGGCCTGGGCGCGCAGGATTGTGCGAAGCAGTGCCGAGTGCGCTTCGGCAACGGTCATTCCGTGGAGGTCAATCCGGGCTTCCGGCTTCAGCTTGCCGCGGACAAGGCGGTCGAAGGCCTTGCGGTCCATGCGCACCGGTTCGCCGGCGACGCGGTCCGCCGGGCCGGGCTGCAGAAAGACCCTCGTGGCAGGCTCCGGAGCGCCGTGCGGGCGGAGTTTCATCGCCGTCGGGGCGTGCGGCAGGTGATCCGCCGGGCGCGGCGGATGCTCCCGCGGCGCAGGCAGGACGAGGGGGTTCCTGTCCGACCTTGCGGGATCGAGCGGGCGGGCGGTCTCCACCACGCGCCCCCAGAGTTCGGCTTCGTCCGGGCGCAACCCCCGAGGGCGACGTCGGGTCATGATCCGGTCGACCTGCGGGGCAGCAGTACGGTCATGCGCCCGCTGGACTTCAGCTCCCCCGCGAGCCGAGCGGCCTCGACGCCGCAACCGAAGAAGATGTCGGCACGTTGCGGCCCCTTGATGGCCGAGCCGGTATCCTGGGCGATCATCAGCCGGGCGAAGCGCTGAGGTCCGTCTACCTCGACCCAGACAGGCGCGCCGAGCGGAACACGGGACGGATCGACCGCGATGCTGCGGCGCGCCGTCACGGGCCGGCCCATCGAACCGAGAGGGCCGCTTTCGGGGGACAGGTCGAGAACGCGGAAGAAGACAAAAGAGGGGTTGTGCTGCAGCAACCAGGTGCGCCGCTCCGGATTGGCAAGGCACCACCGGCGGATCGCGTCGATGTCCATTCGATCGGGCGGCACCTCCCCCAGACGCACAAGCTCTGCGCCGATCGAACGGTAGGGGTGGCCGTTCGTGCCGGCGTAACCGACGCGGATTGTCTCTCCGTCAGGGAACCGGAGCCGACCCGACCCCTGGACCTGGAGGAGAAACGCCTCGAGCGGGTCATCAAGCCACGCGATTTCGAGGCCTCGTGTCAGGGACTTCGTCTCTATTTCTGCCCGATCATGCCAGAGTGTGCCGCCAGCCAGACCGTCTGGGAGCCGGCAAACAGGAAAACGAAAACGCTCGGTTGCGACGCGGGAGGCCAGCAGGTCCGGCTCGTGGTACCCTGTGAAGAGGACGTTTTCGATCGTCGGAGCAGGTCGGAGGCAGTCCCGGAAGAAGGCGTCGGCATCGCGGATGGTAGTGGCTCTGTCCACCACCTCACGCCACACCGGATCTGTGATCAGGTCAGCGGTCTGCAGAAACGCCGCGAGAGCCAATGCCGCGTTCTCGTCGGGCCAGACCCCCGGGCGCGCTGACACGAAAGGTGCCGGCGACCCCGTCCCGGTCGCCCGCATGTCAGTCGCCCGTGGCCACAAGCTGCCAGTTGGGGTCGTTCACGCCCATGCGGCGAGAGAAGGTCCAGACGTCCTTCTGGCGTTTGATCTCCGTCGTCGATCCCTCGACGATTGCGCCCGAGGCATCGCGGACCGCGGAGGTCAGCTCGCCCAGGAAGCGCACCGTGATCTCTGCATCGGCGCTTTCGGGATCGAAGGTGGCATCGGACACCGTGATCTCGCGCAGGCCCACGAAGCTTGCTTCCACCTTGAGCCCTTCACGGCGGCGCGCCTCGACGACCTCCTCGAACGCCTCGTAGACCTCGTCTGCAAGGAAGGGTCGGACGCTTTCCAGATCGCCGCGCTCGAACGCCATCAGGATCATCTCGTAAGCCCCGCGCGCGCCGTGGAGGAACTCGCCCAAGCTGAACCCCGGCTCCGCCAGCTTCATGGCGGAAAAGGCCTTAGCCGACTCGGTGCCTTCGGCAACGTGGTCCGTTATGTCGCGGTCCGGCCCGCCGTCGATCACCTCAAAATCGCGCCGGACCCTGCGGCCCGTCTCGGCCTGGCCTGGCAGCGGAGTTGGCGGTTTCTCGAATCCCTCGCGCGTTCCAAGGACGCTGCGGAGGCGCAGGATCAGGAATATCGCGATACCCGCGAGAACAAGGAGCTGGATGATGGCGGAGTTCATGCTGTCCTCGCTTGGGGCGTCGGGCTTTGTTGTTCGGCGGTCCGCACATATGTAGGTGCTGCGCCCGGTCAAGTCCACCGGGGTCGGGGGAGACCGTCATGTGGCTCTTTGTACTGTTCCTTGCGATTCCGCTGATCGAAATCGCGCTCTTCGTTCAGGTTGGCGGGGTGATCGGCCTCTGGGCGACCCTCGCGATCGTGATCGGGACCGCTGCCCTGGGTGCCGCGCTGGTACGTACACAGGGGACTCGGGCGCTGCTGGATCTCCGACGCGCGATGGAGACCCTGAACGACCCGACCGAGCCGCTGGCTGGCGGGGCCATGATCTTGCTAGCGGGCGCGCTGCTCCTGACCCCGGGCTTTTTCACCGATGCCGTTGGCTTCGCCCTGCTCGTTCCAAGGGTGCGGACTGCCATCATCCGAGGCGTCCGCCGCCGCGCACACGCCAGCATCTTCGTTTACGGGCGGGCATCCGGGCAACGTCCGGGACAGCCAGACCCGGGTGGCGAAATCATCGACGGGGAGGCCGAGGAGGCTGTGCCCGAACCGCGCGTCACGCACCGGCCATCGGGCTGGACGCGGCATTGAGGCAGGGCGGCTTAGCTGCTAGAGAGCGCGCCAATCTCAATTACGGAAGTTTGAATCATGACCGAAGGTAACGGGACGACGGGCAGCGGCGATCAGGCGGCCCAGGCCGCGCAAACCATGAAGATGCAGGTACTTGCGCAGTATATCCGGGACATGTCGTTCGAGAACGTTCTGGCGACCAAGGGAACGCAGTCCGATGTGCAACCCGAGATTCAGGTCCAGGTGAACCTTGACGCCAAGAAGCGGGCGCAGGACCACCAGTTCGAAGTGATCCTGAAATTCAAGGTCGAATCGAAGAACCGGGCAGGCGGGGACGTGTTGTTCCTGCTCGAACTCGACTACGCCGGCGTCTTTCACATCGAGGGCCTGCCGGATGCGCAGCTTCACCCGTTCCTCATGATCGAATGCCCACGCATCCTGTTCCCGTTCGTGCGGCGCATCGTCAGCGACGTCACGCGCGACGGGGGCTTCCCGCCCGTCAACATCGACGTCGTGGATTTCATGGCGATCTACCGCGCCGAAATCGCGCGACGGGCGCAGCAACAGCCGCAGCAGGTCAGCTGATCGTCTTCCACTGCGCGGACTCGCCAAGCGCCGCCACGAAGGCTTCGTGGCGGGCAAGTTCCTGTGCGGTAAGCCGTGGGGCGAGGGGTGTCGAACGGGGGCGGGGACGCCAGTCCTCTCCGCTTGACGCGGGCCCAGCTGTCGAGATCGACAGCGCAAAATCAGGCTGCCGTCCACCGACAAGCTCGAGGTAGACCTCGGCGAGCAGTTCGCTGTCGAGCAGCGCGCCATGCTTCTCGCGGCCGGAGTTGTCGATGCCAAAGCGGCGGCAGAGCGCGTCGAGCGAGGCAGGCGATCCGGGAAACTTCGCGCGGGCGATCGCGAGGGTGTCGATGGCGCGGTTCCAGGGTATCGGCACGAGGCTTACCCAGCCCAGTTCCGCGTTGATGAACTTCATGTCGAAGGCGGCGTTGTGGATTACCAGCCGCGCATCGCCGATGAACGCGACGAAGGCAGCCGCGACCTCGCGGAACGTCGGCTTGTCGCGCAGGAAGTCATCGCCAAGCCCGTGGACCTCAAACGCGGCCTGCGGCATCGACCGCTCCGGATTCACGTACTGGTGGTAGATCCGCCCCGTGGGAAGGTGGTTCCAGAGCTCCACCGCGCCGATCTCGACGATCCGGTCGCCTTCCCCGGGATCGAAGCCCGTGGTCTCGGTATCCAGGACGATCTCACGCATTGCGGGACTGCCTCAGCTGCTGCACCAACTCGGTCACTCGGGCGCACGCCGCCTCTAGACTTTCGGTTTCAAGGATGAAGTCCGCCCTGCGCCGTTTCTCGGCATCCGGAACCTGTTTTGCAAGCAGCGCCTCGAAGATCTCCGCCGTCATGCCCGGCCGTGAAAGGACGCGGCTGCGTTGCACCTCTGGCGGCGCTGTCACAACGAGAACGGCATCCATCTCCTCGTCCGCGCCGGTCTCGTAGAGGAGCGGGACATCAAGCACGACCAGCGTGTCGCCGTTTGCCTCTGCCGTCGCGATGAAGGCCGCCCGGTCGGCTGCGACGAGTGGATGGATTGCAGCCTCGATCCGCGTCAGAGCCCCGGGCTCTGCAGCGATCCAGCGCTTGAGTGCCGCGCGGTCGACCCCGGACTCTCCCACGGCGCCCGGCCTCAGTCTCCCTATGGCAGCGGCACCCTCGCCCCCGGTTGAATAGAGGCGGTGCACGGTTTCGTCGGCGTCCCATACGGGGATCCCGGCATCGCGAAACAGCTGTGAGGTGGTCGACTTTCCCATTCCGATCGACCCGGTAAGGCCAAGAAGAAATGGCCTCATGCGCGCAACACCGCGGCGCGGGTGCTGTCATCGACGACAGGCCGCATGCCGAACCAGCGCTCGAAGGCCGGGACGGCCTGGTGCAGAAGCATGCCAAGCCCATCCACGGTAACGCAGCCCATCTCAGCTGCGATGTCGAGAAATCTGGTGCGCAGCGGCGCATAGACAAGATCGGTGACGACCGCCGTCCGCATGAGCCCGTCGAGGGGGACCCGAAGTTCGGGTTTGCCAACCATGCCGAGCGAGGTGGTGTTCACCACGGTCGCACAGTCTTCGATCATGTTCCCTGCCTGCACCCAGTCGTAGACGACAACGCGGTTGCCGAAGCTGTCGCGCAGGACATCGGCACGGGCGCGCGTCCGGTTGCAGATTCGCACTTCGGGCGCCCCGGTTTCAAGCAGCGAGGCCACGACGGCCCGGGCTGCCCCCCCTGCACCCAGCACTGCAGCCGGGCCTGCCTTGGGCGTCCAGTTGGGGGCATTCTGGCGCAGGTTCTCGATGAAGCCGAAACCGTCGGTGTTGTCGGCGTGGATCTTTCCGTCGGCGCGGAAGATCAGGGTATTCGCCGCACCGATGAGGGCCGCGCGGTCGGTGATGAGGTCGGCGATGCCCAGCACGGCTTCCTTGTGGGGAATCGTGACGTTCACCCCGACGAATCCCGCGCGCGGAAATGCATCGAGGACCTTCGGAAGATCGGCCTGGGCCACATCCATGGGAATGTAGAAGCCCCGCAGGCCGTACTGGCGGAGCCAATGCGAATGGAGCGCCGGCGACCGGGAATGCGACACGGGCGATCCGACTACGCCGGCCAGAGGTATCTTGCCTTCGCTCACGTCTCGATCACTCCCCTCAGGCCCAGATAGGCCAGAATCTCGAGGAGCGGAAGGCCGAGGATCACGAAGTGGTCTCCTTCAATTCGGTCGAACAGGCGAATGCCCTCTTCTTCGAGCTTGTATCCGCCGACCGTCTCCAGAAGCCCGTCGCCGTTGCGCGCGAGATATCCGGACAGGAAGCGGTCCGAGAAGGGCCGCATCGTCAGGCGGGCATCCCCGATGTGTCGCCAAACGGGCTTGCCTTTATCGTAGACTACCGCGGCCGTGTGGAGTTTATGGGCTCGCGCCCGGAGCGCGCGGAGTTGCGTCTCCGCCTCGGCAAGACTGGCCGGCTTCGCAAGGACCCGGCCGTCGAGGTCGAGAACCTGATCGCAGCCGATCACAATTGCCTCCTCGAACCGTTCGGCTACCTTTCGGGCCTTGGCATCAGCCAGGGCGTCAGCGATTTCGCGCGGGCGAGCGCCCTCGGCCTCAAGCGAAACTCGTAGGTTTTCCTCATCGACACGGGGTGCGATGCAGTCGACCTTCACGCCGGCCCCGATGAGGAGTGACCGCCGAATGGTGGATGTCGAGGCGAGAACAAGGGTCATCGTTGCCTTGTGGACAAAGGGTCTGAGAACTGTGTGGTGGTTGGGCGGGACAAGTCGTGCCCGCGCATGCTTCCCCGGATCGCCAGCGGACTGTCAAGCGCCCGACACCGCTTCGTCCACCGGTGGACGACCGTCCGGGCGGGGTGAGGATAAGTCATCCATCGACAGGCCGGGATAAGATGTCCACAGGCGCTCATCCATCGGGCAAGGCGCAAGTGCTTGTAGCTAAACCTGTTCGTGCTGCTCAGAAGTCTTGTTCCGGACTTTCCACCATTCTATCCCAAGCTGCGAGGGTGTGGGTGAACGGCTTGACAGAACTTTAATCCCCGCTGTCCCCAGCCCCTACCTACAACCACATCTTTTCTTTCTTTCTTCTTCTTTAGTAAGGCTGGCACCTGGAAGAGGCCTGACAGGCCCAAGGACGCAAAGGCTCGCGGATGATCGACTTCCTCCAAGCATCCTACCCTTGGGTGAAATCACTTCATGTGATTGCCGTCATCGCGTGGATGGCAGGTCTGTTCTACCTTCCGCGTCTCTACGTCTATCACGTGGAACAGGTCGGCCACGGCGGACAGACGGACGAGATGTTCCAGACGATGGAGCGGCGTTTGCTGCGGGCGATCATGAACCCGTCGATGATCGCGACATGGGTGTTCGGGCTGATGCTGGCGTTCACGCCGGGTGTGGTCGACTGGGGGGCGGTCTGGCCGTACGCAAAGGGCCTGTCGATCCTTGGCATGACGTGGTTTCATCATTGGCTCGGCCTGCGGCGGAAGGAGTTCGTCTTCGGCCCATCGCGATTCACTGGGCGGCAGTTTCGCATGATGAACGAGGTACCGACGCTGCTACTGATCGTCATCGTGGTGTCGGTGATCGCACGTCCCTTCTGAGGGAAGGTTGACTTGCCGGGACGGCAAGCGTATCTGCCGCGGCAAGCGACCGTCCGGTCGTGGACCCTCCCCTTTCCGAGACCGGCACGCCAACGCGCGCCCCAGGGTATTTCCGATGACCGAAGAACGCCTAAACCTTGCTGATCTCAAGGCCAAGACGCCCGCCGACCTCTTGTCGATGGCCGAGGAACTCGAGATCGAGAACGCGTCTACCATGCGCAAGGGCGAGATGATGTTCTCGATCCTGAAGGAGTACGCCGAGGAAGGCTACGAGATCGGGGGAGATGGGGTTCTGGAGGTTCTGCAGGACGGCTTTGGCTTCCTGCGATCCCCGGCGGCGAACTACCTGCCGGGTCCCGATGACATCTACGTCTCGCCGGAAATCATCCGCCAGCATTCGATCCGCACGGGCGACAGCATCGAAGGCGTGATCCAGGCACCCCGCGACAGTGAGCGCTATTTCGCACTGACGAAGGTCACGCGCATCAATTTCGAGGACCCCGAGAAGGCCCGCCACAAGGTGGCCTTCGACAACCTGACGCCGCTCTACCCGGACGAGCGGTTGAAGATGGAGATCGAGGATCCGACGATCAAGGACCGGTCGGCGCGGATCATCGACCTGGTGTCGCCCATCGGGAAGGGGCAGCGGGCGCTGATCGTCGCGCCGCCGCGGACAGGCAAGACGGTGCTTCTGCAGAACATCGCGCGCTCGATCGAGGTAAACCATCCGGAGTGCTACCTGATCGTCCTGCTGATCGACGAACGCCCCGAGGAAGTGACCGACATGCAGCGGTCGGTGAAGGGCGAGGTGATTTCCTCCACCTTCGACGAACCTGCAACGCGGCACGTCGCGGTCGCCGAAATGGTGATCGAGAAAGCCAAGCGCCTGATCGAACACAAGCGCGACGTGGTGATCCTCCTCGATTCGATCACTCGTCTCGGCCGGGCCTTCAACACGGTGGTTCCGTCGTCGGGCAAGGTCTTGACCGGTGGCGTCGATGCAAACGCGCTTCAGCGGCCCAAGCGATTCTTCGGAGCCGCGCGGAACATCGAGGAGGGCGGCTCGCTCACCATCATCGCAACGGCGCTGATCGATACGGGTTCGCGGATGGACGAGGTCATCTTCGAGGAGTTCAAGGGCACCGGCAACTCCGAGATCGTCCTCGACCGCAAGGTTGCCGACAAGCGCGTCTTCCCGGCGATGGACATCCTGAAGTCCGGCACCCGGAAAGAGGAGCTTCTGGTCGACAAGGCGGACCTGCAGAAGACCTATGTCCTGCGCCGCATCCTGAACCCGATGGGCACAACTGATGCCATCGAGTTCCTGATCTCCAAGCTCAAGCAGACCAAGAGCAACTCCGAATTCTTCGATTCCATGAACGCCTGAGGCGTTCGCGGGAGGAGCCATGGACACGATCTTTGCGCTCGCTTCGGCGCGCGGCAAGTCGGGCGTCGCCGTCATCCGCCTGTCCGGGCCGGGCGCCTGGGAGGCGGTGACAGGGTTCGGCGTCAAACTTCCGGGTCCGCGCATCGCTGCGCTTCGGACGTTGCGGGATGCCGGGGGCAGCCCGCTCGATGAGGCCCTCGTTCTGGTCTTCGAGGCGGGCGCGAGCTTCACTGGTGAGGAAATGGCAGAGCTGCAGGTGCATGGCTCCCAGGCCACGATCACCGCCGTGCTGCGTGAACTTGGAGCACGGGACGGCTGCCGTCTTGCGCAAGCTGGGGAGTTCACGCGCCGGGCGCTCGAGAACGGGTGCATGGACCTGGCGCAGGTCGAGGGGCTTGCCGACCTTATCGATGCCGAGACCGAGGCGCAGCGGCGGCAGGCCCTGCGTGTGTTGTCGGGCGCGCTGGGCGTGAAGGCCGAGATCTGGCGCAAGCACCTGATCCGCGCTGCGTCATTGATCGAGGCGACGATCGATTTTGTCGACGAGGAAGTCCCCCAGGACGTGACGCCGGAGGTGCTCGCCCTCATTGAAGAGGTTGTCGGTCAGCTGCGGCTCGAGATCGCGGGCTCGGCGGTAGCCGAGCGGATACGGGAAGGGTTCGAGGTTGCCATCGTCGGAGCACCGAACGCCGGCAAGTCGACGCTCCTGAATGCGTTGGCGGGGCGGGAAGCGGCGATCACGTCCGAAGTGGCGGGCACGACACGCGATGTGATCGAGGTGCGCATGGACCTTCGGGGCCTTCCCGTCACTTTGCTCGATACCGCAGGGCTTCGGGTTGCCGAGGATCGGGTGGAGCGGATCGGGGTAGAACGCGCGCTCAGCAGGGCGGAGGCGGCGGACCTGAGGGTCTTTCTGCTGGGGGGCGACGGCGCCCCGGACGGGCTCGCGCCGTGTAGTGGTGATATCGTGGTTCAGGGAAAGGCCGATATAGCGTATGGTGGTGTTGGTCTCCCCGTATCTGGTGTTACTAGACAAGGTATTGATGAGTTGATCGAGGCTATAGCTACAGAGCTCGAGGGCAGGGCCTCTCGTACCGTGACGGCGACTCGCTTTCGCCACGCAGAGGCGATGGGCCGGGCGCAGCGGGCTCTAGAATCAACCCGGGCCGAGCTTGAGGCAGGACGAACGGCGGAGTTTGCTGCAGAAGACCTTCGTTCCGCTGTCCGAGCCCTTGAATCGCTTGTCGGGAGGGTCGATGTGGAAAGCTTGCTGGACGAGATCTTCGCGTCGTTCTGTATTGGTAAGTGAGGAGTGTTTCACGTGAAACATCCGGACTTCGATGTCATCGTTATCGGGGGCGGCCACGCGGGAGCTGATGCCGCGCACGCGGCTGCGCGCCTGGGTGCGCGAACCGCACTTCTCACGCTGCGCTGGGATACAATTGGCGTCATGTCGTGCAATCCTGCCATCGGAGGCCTCGGGAAGGGTCACCTGGTACGGGAAGTTGACGCGCTCGACGGCCTCATGGGGCGCGTCGCAGACCGGTCGGGAATACAGTTCCGGCTGCTGAACAGACGAAAGGGCCCGGCGGTGCAGGGTCCGCGCGCGCAGGCGGACCGCGGACTCTACCGTGCAGCGATGCAAGAAGAGATGCGCGCACACCCCGAGCTTGAGGTAGTCGAGGGCGAGGCGGCCGATATCCTCCTGTCGGGGGGCGTGGTGTCTGGCGTCGAGCTGACGGACGGCTCGCGGCTTCGCGCGAGGGCGGTGGTCCTGACCACGGGAACGTTTCTGCGCGGCGTCATTCACATCGGAGATGCCCGTCGGCCCGGTGGGCGAGTTGGGGACAAGCCATCGGTCAAGCTTGCAGAGCGCATCGAATCGCTTGGATTGCCGCTTGGGCGGCTCAAGACCGGCACCCCGCCGCGCCTCGATGGCCGGACCATCGACTGGTTGGCTGTCGAGGAGCAGCCAGGGGACGACGTTCCCACGCTCTTTTCGTTCCGACACCGGGCGCCATTTGTCCGTCAGGTCGCCTGTGGAATCACGCATACGAATGCCCGTACGCACGAGATCATTCAGGAGAATCTTGCCCTCTCAGCCATGTATGGAGGGCACATAGAAGGCGCAGGCCCGCGATACTGCCCCTCAATCGAGGACAAGGTCGTCCGGTTCGCCGAAAAGTCGTCACACCAGGTGTTTCTCGAGCCCGAAGGCCTCGACGATCACACGGTCTATCCAAACGGGCTTTCCACATCGCTCCCGGAGGACGTGCAGCGGAGTTACGTCCGGTCGATTCGCGGTCTTGAGCGCGCCGAGATTTTGCAACCCGGATACGCGATCGAGTACGATTACGTTGACCCCAGATCCTTGTCGCCGACACTGGAAGTGAGGGGGACCCCGGGGCTCTTCCTCGCCGGGCAGATCAACGGAACCACGGGTTACGAGGAGGCGGCGGCACAAGGTGTGGTCGCTGGGTTGAATGCCGCACTCAAGATATTGGATCGAGAGCCAGCCGTGTTCAGCCGTGTTGACAGCTACATCGGCGTCATGATTGACGATCTCGTAACTCGGGGGGTGACAGAGCCATACCGGATGTTCACGTCGCGGGCAGAGTTCCGCCTCTCACTCAGGGCCGATAACGCCGATCAGAGGTTGACACCGCGCGGGATCGCGCTCGGTTGTGTCGGGGAAAGCCGCCGCGCAGAGTTCGAGTCGAAGATGGAGGCGCTTGCGGCGGGCAGGACCACCCTCGAGGGGATTCGCCTGTCCTCTCGAATCCTTTCTGATGCCGGTGTTCGGGTTTCCCCCGATGGACCCGCCAGGTCGGGCTACGCAGCGCTCGCCCTTCCAGGCTGCGACTTCGAGGTCTTGGAGGGGTTGGCGCCCGAAGCGGCAGCCCTTGATCTGGACACCCGCACCCAACTTGCCCGGGATGCGCTGTATGCCACGTATGTCGAGCGACAGGCGGCCGATGTTGCCGCATTGCGGCGTGACGAGGCCCATGCGATCCCGCCCGACTTTGATTACCGATGCCTCTCCGGCCTCTCCGCCGAGCTCTGCGCCAAGCTCATCCACACCCGACCCGTGTCGTTGGCTCAGGCGGGCCGGCTGGAGGGGATGACGCCCGCCGCGCTCTCGCTGATTCTTGCCCGCCTGAAGGCCGATTCGCGCAGGCAGGCATGACCGACCGGGAGGAGGTCCTGCAGCAACTGCATGTTTCACGTGAAACAGAAGAGCGCCTCGATTCCTTCCTGGCGCTCCTTGGCAAGTGGACAACCACGATAAACCTTGTTTCGAGGGCGACGCTCAGTTCAGCCTGGCTGCGCCACATACTCGATTCCGCCCAATTGTTTGCGTTGCGTCCAGCCGCGGCTCGTCATTGGGCAGATCTCGGTACGGGCGGCGGCTTTCCGGGTGTCGTTGTTGCCATCCTGGCGAAGGAGGATGCGCACGACCTCCGCTTCACGTTCGTCGAGAGCGATCAGCGCAAGGCGGCGTTTCTAAGTGCTGTCGTTCGCGATCTTGGGCTTCAAGCGGTGATTCTGGCAGAACGAATCGAGGACGCGCAGCCTCTGGCAGCAGATGTCGTCAGCGCGCGAGCCCTCGCGCCCCTTCCGGACCTCCTTGGGTACACGAGGCGGCATATTGCTCCGGGCGGCGTCGCCCTCTTCCCCAAGGGAGCCAGCGTGAACGCGGAGCTCGCCGAATCCCTTGAACGCTGGCGCTTCTCGGTCCAGAAACATCCTAGCCGCACGGACCCAGAAGCCGTCGTGCTGCAAATCGGAGAGATCGAGCGTGTCTGACCCTACCCGTCCACCGGGCCCCAGGATCATCGCCATCGCCAACCAGAAGGGGGGCGTGGGCAAGACAACTACAGCGATCAACCTGGGTGCGGCTTTGGCCGAGCAGGGGCGCCAGGTACTGATCGTCGATGTCGACCCCCAGGGGAACGCTTCGACCGGCCTCGGCGTTGGCGTGAAGGGCCGCGCGAAAACGACCTATGACTTGATAGTTGACGAGGCACCGCTACAAGATGTGGTACAGATCACGACAGTACGAAACCTGTTTCTCGCCCCCGCGACGACCGATCTGAGTTCCGCCGACATTGAGCTTGTAGCCAACGAGAAACGCAGCTTCCTGCTTCACGACGCGCTCCGTCAGCCGGGTGTCGACGATTACGCATTCGACTACATCCTGATCGACTGCCCGCCGTCGCTGAACCTGCTCACGGTCAACGCCATGGTCGCGGCACACGCCGTTCTGGTCCCGCTTCAATCGGAGTTCTTCGCGCTGGAGGGATTGTCCCAGTTGTTGCTCACGATCCGCGAGGTGCGTCAGGCTGCAAACCCCGACCTCAGGATCGAGGGCGTCGTGCTGACGATGCATGACCAGCGGAACAATCTTGCGCAGCAGGTCGAAGCTGACGCGCGCGCCAACCTGGGCGAGATCGTCTTCCGAACGGTGGTCCCTCGCAATGTCCGGCTGTCGGAAGCGCCGTCCTTCGCAAAGCCCGTGCTGGAATACGACACGGGCTCGAAGGGCGCGGTCGCCTATCGGTCGCTGGCACGCGAGATGATCGAGCGGCACGCAAAGGCAAGCGCATGACGGAGGGGACGATGCAGGATCGGCGGCGAGGGTTGGGGCGCGGACTTTCGGCCCTGATGGGCGAGGTTCAGGGCGACGATAGCGCCACCCGCCGTCCGGACATGCGCGTCCCGGTCGAGAAGGTTCGACCGAATCCTGACCAGCCGCGCCGCAGCTTTGGGCGCGAGGCCCTGGAAGAGCTTGCGGCCTCCGTGCGCGAGAAGGGCATCATCCAGCCCCTGATAGTTCGCGAGAAACCTTTTGGATCAGGGGAATACGAGATCGTCGCCGGTGAGCGCCGGTGGCGCGCAGCCCAGATGGCGCAACTCCACGAGGTGCCCGTTGTCGTACGCGAGCTTGACGACACCGAAGTTCTCGAGCTCGCGATCATCGAGAACATCCAGCGCGCCGATCTAAACCCCGCCGAGGAGGCCCAAGGGTATCGCACCCTGATGAACCGATTCGGCCACACGCAGGAGAAGCTCGCGGAAGCCCTGGGGAAGAGCCGAAGCCACATTGCCAACCTCCTGCGTCTTCTCACCTTGCCTGAGGAAGTGCTGGTCCTTCTTCGTGAGGGACAAATTTCTGCCGGCCACGCCCGAGCGCTTGTCGTGACAAGCGATCCGGCCGGCCTCGCGCGCAAGGTCGTTGCGCAGGGCCTGTCGGTGCGCGACGTCGAGAGGCTTGCGAAAGCGGACGGCGGGACGTCGCGCAAGACGCCGTCGCCGCGCAGGACCGAGAAGGATGCCGATACCCGGGCGCTCGAGGCCGAACTGTCCGCGAATCTCGGCCTGAAGGTCACGCTCGACTATCGCCCTGGCGCGGCGTCCGGCGAAATGTCGATACGATTCGAAAGCCTTGAGCAGCTTGACGATCTGTGTCGGGTCTTGGCCACTACGCCGCTGGGCGCGTCCATATGAACGTGGCAACGCCGACGAGAACGATCATCTGAACGGCCAGGGCCTCCGCCCGAACTCCAAGCAACAGCGACATCCCTAGCGCAGCGAGCATCGAAACCGATGCCGCGACCTTGGCATTTCTACCAATTGCTCCTGACCGGCGCCAATCCTCGATCGGCGGACCGAGAGTCCTGTGGCTGACGAGCCAGTGGTGCAGCCGCTCAGACGAGCGCGCAAAGCAGAATGCCGCGAGCAACAGGAATGGCACGGTCGGGAGCAGGGGAAGCACGATCCCGGCAGTTCCGAACGCTAGGGAAGCCCCGCCACCCGCAAGCCACAGGAAACGCATGTCCTACTCCGGCATCAGTTCCCGAATGACCGCATTCAGGAGAATTCGCCCCTTCGCCGTAGCACGCAACCGGTTACCGGAGCGTGTCACGAGGTCGAGGTCCTCAAGTCCGGTCGACACAAGGTGCTGCCCGGAGAGCGCGCGATACCGCTCGAGGTCTATTCCCTCTGCGAGCCGCATCCCCATCAGAAGATACTCCGCGGATTGATCTTTCAAGGACAGGCACGAACGCGCGACCTCACCGTGGCCCTGCGCCTCGACTGCCGCCAGCCATTCGGACGGCGCACGATGTGTCTCCGTCGCGACCCTCTGTCCGCCGATCGTCAGTCGGCCATGTGCTCCTGGGCCGATCCCGGCGTAGTCACCATACCGCCAATAGATCAGATTATGGCGAGATTCCGACCCCATTCGGGCATGATTAGACACTTCATAGGCCGGCATGCCGGCACTCTCGGCAAGCTCTTGCGTCAGGTCGTACATCTCGGCCCCGAGGTCCTCCGACGGAAGACCGGTCAGCTTGCCGACCCTGAGCCGGTCGCCAAAGGCCGTGCCCTCCTCGATCGTCAATTGATAGAGCGACAGGTGATCGACTGCCATTGCGAGGGCGTCGGTGAGCTCTGTGCGCCAATCCGCCAGTGACTGGCCCTGACGGCCGTAGATCAGGTCGAAACTCACACGAGGGAACGCCCTGCGTGCGATGTCGAAGGCGCGGCGGGCGTCGGTGACGGTATGCAGCCTGCCAAGCGCCCGAAGGTCGCGGTCATTCAAGGCCTGCACGCCCATCGAAAGGCGGTTCACACCGGCATCCGCATAGGCTCGGAACCTTCCGGCCTCGACCGATCCCGGGTTTGCCTCCAGCGTCACCTCCATGTCGTTTGCCGAAGGCCATGCCGAGCGGATGCGGTCAAGCAGCGCGGCGACGAGTTTGGGGTCCATGAGCGACGGCGTTCCACCACCGAAGAACACGGTCCGGAGAACGCGACCGGGAACCTCCGCCGCAATCCGGTCGATCTCGCTCAGGTAGGCGCGCCTCCAGACCACCTGGTCGATCTGAGCCGCGACGTGGCTGTTGAAGTCGCAGTAGGGGCACTTCGACTGGCAAAACGGCCAGTGGAGGTAAAGACCAAAGCCACCGGCTTCCCAGTCATGTGGCAAGGCAGGCCGCCAAGAATTTTTCAAGGGCACGCGCCCGGTGGCTGATCCGGTTCTTCTCTTCGGCCGTCATCTCCGCGAAGGTCCGGTCTTGCCCATCGGGCTGAAACATCGGGTCATAGCCGTGCCCCAATCCCCCGCGAAGCGGCCAGACGAGCCGGCCTTCGACCGACCCCTCGAAGATCTGCTCGTCTCCACTGGGCCAGGCCAGTACCAATGTGCACCGGAACGCGGCGCGCCACGGCTCCAAAGCGCCTATGGACAGAAGCTCCGTCCGTGTCCGGGTCATCGCCATCAGGAAGTCGCGCCCGCCATCGGGACGCGCCGCCCAGTCGGCGGTAAAGACTCCGGGCGCCCCGTCCAGGGCCGCAACCTCGATCCCGGAATCATCGGCGAGTGCGGGCAGACCCGAGGCCCCTGCAGCGGCACGGGCCTTTATCCGTGCATTTCCGACGAACGTGCTTTCGGTTTCCTCCGGCTCGGGAAGTCCAAGATCGGCGGCCGACACGACTGGAACCCGGAACGGCGCGAGAAGTTGCGCAACCTCTTCAGCCTTCCCTCGGTTATGTGTGGCGAAGAGGAGCCGTTCGCCGGAACGCAGGTTCATGCAACCGCCGCCCTCTGCGCCGCCACGAGCGCGGTCACACCCTCCTCGGCGAGACCAAGCAGGGCATCCATTTCGGCCCGGCTGAAGGTCGAGCCCTCGGCTGCCATCTGGACTTCGATGAGTTGGCCGCGACCTGTCATCACGAAGTTCCCGTCGACCCCCGCCGCGCTGTCCTCGGCATAGTCGAGATCGAGGACCGGTTGCCCGCCGTAGATCCCGCAGGACACCGCGGCAACGTGGTCCACCAAAGGGTCGGAGGTGCAGAGCCCGGCCTTCAGCAGCTTGTTGACCGCGATCCTGAGCGCCACCCAGCCGCCGGTAATCGCCGCGCAGCGCGTTCCTCCATCGGCTTGGATCACATCGCAATCGACGACGATCTGCTTTTCACCCATTGCGGCGCGGTCGATCCCGGCTCGCAGCGAACGGCCTATGAGCCGCTGGATTTCCTGTGTCCGGCCGGACTGTCCGTCCTTCGCCTCTCGCTTCATCCGCGTGTTGGTGGCGCGCGGAAGCATCCCGTACTCGGCTGTCACCCAGCCCAGCCCGGTGTTCTTGAGGAATGGCGGCACACGCTCCTCGATCGTGGCAGTGCACAGCACGTGGGTATCGCCCATGCGGATCAAGGCCGAGCCCTCGGCGTGCTTGGTGATCCCGGTCTCGATCGAGACAGAGCGCAATGCATTCAGGGCGCGGCCGGTGGGGCGCATGATGGACCTCATGTGAAACGTGCCGCCTGATAGACCCGCAGCACCGCCACCGGCAACCCTCATTGACGAAGCCGCCCCTCGATCCCTAAGTTCGATGGTCGCGGAGACAACGCCATGACCGATGGACGACAGATGCTGGCCGAGATGAGCGAGCGGAGCCGTGAGGTGTTCCGTCGAGTCGTGGAGGGCTATCTCGATAGCGGCGATCCAGTCGGATCGCGCACCCTGACACGCTCGATGACCGAGAAGATAAGCGCCGCTACCGTCCGTAACGTCATGCAGGACCTGGAATACCTCGGGCTCCTCGGCAGCCCGCATGTCTCCGCGGGACGTGTGCCGACGCAGATGGGGCTGCGAATGTTCGTCGATGGCCTCCTCGAGATCACCGATGTCGCGCCCGAGGACCGTGAGAGGCTTGATGCCACCGTGGGTTCAAATGACCGCGATGTCACCTCGCTGCTCGACAAGGTCGGGGCGGCGCTCAGTGGGCTGACCCACGGCGCGAGCCTGGTCCTTGCGCCGAAACGCGAAGCGCCGATCCGCCACATCGAGTTCGTCAATCTCGCTCCCGATCGCGCCCTTGCTGTGCTTGTCTTTGCTGACGGTCACGTCGAGAACCGTGTCTTTACGCCCCCCCTCGGGCAAACACCTTCATCGATGCGGGAGGCCGCAAACTTCCTGAACGCCATCGCCGAGGGCCGAACCTTGAGCGACCTTCGTGCCGGGATCGAGCACGAGGTCGCCATCCGGCGCCAGGAAATCGACGGCCTGGCCCGGCAGCTGATCGAACAGGGCCTTGCGCTGTGGGATTCCGAGGGCCTGCCCGATGGGCGCCTGATCGTGCGAGGACAGGCGAATCTCCTTGCAGGCAGCGCGGAGGCCGAGGAGCTTGACCGGGTCCGAGCGCTGTTCGACGACCTCGAGCGGAAGCGCGATATCGCCGAGTTCCTCGAACTTGCCGAGCACGGCGAAGGCGTCCGCATCTTCATCGGCTCCGAGAACAAGCTTTTCTCACTTTCCGGTTCCAGTCTCGTCGTTTCTCCCTATATGAACGCCGACCGGAAGATCGTCGGCGCGGTTGGCGTCATCGGACCGACGCGGCTCAACTATGGTCGTGTTGTTCCAATTGTCGACTACACGGCGCAACTTGTTGGGCGAATGCTGTCCCACGGCCCCTAGGGATTGAGAGTATGGCGGAAGCGAAGAAAGAGATCGTCGAAGAGGAAGTGCCGGGCCTGGCCGAGGACGGCACGGGATTCGAATCCGAGTTGAGTGAGGTCGAGACGCTTCGGATCGAGCGCGACGATTTCCGCGACCGGTTCATGCGCGCACTTGCAGAGGCCGAGAACTCCCGCAAGCGCGCCGAGCGTGACCGGCGCGAGGCTGAACAGTACGGCGGATCACGGATGGCCCGCGACATGTTGCCGGTCTACGACAACCTCAAGCGCGCCCTAGATGCGGCGACCGACGAACAGCGTGGCGATGCCTCGGCCCTGATCGAAGGGGTCGAGCTGACGCTTCGCGAACTTGTGAAGGTCTTCACCAAGCATGGCGTGACCTTCATAAGCCCCAAGGCCGGCGACCGCTTCGATCCACAGCTCCACCAGGCGATGTTTGAGGCGCCGGTCCCAGGCACAAAGGCGGGAGACATCATCCAGGTCATGACCGACGGCTTCCTCCTGCATGACCGGCTGCTGCGGCCCGCACAGGTCGGCGTGTCCTCGACGACCGGCTAGTCCGCAAGCAGGTCGCGCAATCGATAGATCAGGTCGAGTGCTTCGCGTGGTGTCAGCTCGTCGGGGTGGACTTCACGCAGCGCCTTCTCCACCGCCGACTGAGGCGATGGCGGCGGTACGGGCGCCGCGGCGGCGGCGAAAAGCGGAAGGTCGTCGATCAGCCTCGACGCCCTCGCACCCTCACGCTCACCCTTCTCCAGCATGTCCAGCAGTGCTCGCGCCCTCTCAACCACTGCGGACGGAAGTCCCGCCAGACGTGCGACCTGCACCCCGTAAGACCGATCTGCCGCGCCAGGCCGGACTTCGTGCAGAAAGATCACGTCGCCCTGCCACTCCCTGACCGCGACCGAGGCATTCGACAGACCGGCAAGCTTGGCGGCCAGCGCGGTCAATTCGTGGTAGTGCGTGGCGAAAAGGGCGCGACAGCGATTGACTTCGTGCAGATGCTCAAGCGTTGCCCAGGCGATCGACAAGCCGTCCCAGGTGGCGGTCCCGCGTCCGATCTCGTCGAGGATGACCAGCGCCCGGTCATCGGCCTGATTGAGGATCGCGGCCGCCTCGACCATCTCCACCATGAAGGTCGATCGGCCGCGCGCGAGATCGTCTGACGCCCCGACGCGACTGAAGATCTGGCTCACGAGGCCAATACGGGCGCTGCGGGCCGGCACGTGGCTTCCGGTCTGTGCCAGAAGGGCGATCAGCGCATTCTGCCGCAGGAAAGTCGACTTACCCGCCATGTTCGGGCCGGTGATAAGCCAGATTGCGGCGCCCGCGCTCCCATCGGTCAGGCGCAGGTCGTTGGCGATGAAGGGCTCGCCGGCCTGTCTCAGCGCACGTTCCACCACCGGATGTCGCCCGCCCTCGATCACGAGCGTTCGACTGTCGTCCACCAGGGGCGCACACCAGTCCGCCTCGTCCGCAAGTTCCGCGAGCGCGGCCGACAGGTCGATCTCCGCAAGGGCCCGGGCGACCTCGTGTAGCCGCGCCGCAGCACCGATGACTGCGCCCTTCAGGCTGTCATAGACCCTCTTCTCGATCTCGAGCGCATGCCCCCCCGCGTTGAGGATCCGTGTTTCCATCTCGCTCAGCCGCAGCGTAGTGAACCGGACCTGATTTGCGGTCGTCTGGCGGTGGATGAAGGTCTCCGAGAGCGGCGGCGCCATCATCTTCGCGGCGTGCGTATCGGTGGTCTCGATGAAGTAGCCCAGCACGTTGTTGTGCTTGATCTTGAGCGAGCCGATACCGGCGCACTCCGCATACTCCGCCTGCATGGCAGCAATGACGCCACGTCCCTCGTCCCTGAGACGACGGGTCTCGTCGAGCTCGGCATCGTAGTTCGCCGCCACGAATTCCCCGTCTCGTGCAAGAAGTGGAGGTTCGGCCACAAGGGCGCGCTGGAGAAGGGCCTGAAGGTCGTCGAACCCTGTCAACCTCGTGGCGGCGTCCGCCAGGATCGCTGGAGCTCCGCCGAGTTGCACGGACAATGTGGGCACAACGGCAAGCGCATTCCGGATTGCCGCGAGATCTCTCGGCCCACCGCGATCAAGCGCGAGGCGCGACAGCGCGCGGTCGAGGTCGGGCACATGGCGAAGCGCCTCCCGCAGGCTCCGGCGCAACAGCCGGTCTTCACGAAGGCTGGACACGGCGGCAAGGCGCGCCCGGATCTCGGCGAGGTCGCGCGACGGTGCCGAAAGGCGTCGTTCCAGCAGTCGGGCGCCCGCCGCGGTCACGGTTCGGTCCACGACCGACAGGAGAGAACCGTCGCGGGAGCCGGACAGCGATCGTGTTATCTCGAGGTTCCTGCGCGTCGCGGCGTCGATCTGGACTGTCCCGCCGATGTTCTCGCGGGCGGGCGGGCGGAGGAGCGGCATCCGACCCTTCTGGGTGAGGTCAAGATAGTCTGCGAGCGCACCAAGTGCGGCGATTTCCGCCCGTTCGAACGCCCCGAACGCGTCCAGAGATCCGACGCGGTAGAGAGCCGCCAGGCGCCGCTCGGCGCTTGTGCTGTCAAAGCAGCCGCGCGGCAGGGCCGTGAGGGCAGCGCCACTTTCAGATACTATGCCGGCCCAATCGCGCTCTCGTACCTCGTTTATCAAGACTTCCCGAGGGGCCAGGCGGGCAAGCTCTGGCCCCAAGCGTGCGGGCGGGCAGGGCATGACCCGGACCTCGCCCGTCGAGATGTCGGCCCAAGCGAGCGCGGACTGGTCCCGAACCTCGGCAAACGCGGCGAGATAGTTGTGCTGACGCGCTTCGAGGAGCGACTCTTCTGTCAATGTCCCAGGCGTGACCAGCCGCACCACCGCGCGCCGCACCACCGACTTCGCGCCGCGCTTCCGGGCTTCGGCGGGGTCTTCCATCTGTTCGGCGATAGCGACGCGAAAACCTTTTCGGATCAGGGTCAGCAAGTAGCCCTCGGCGGCATGTACCGGAACGCCGCACATCGGGATGTCCTGCCCAAGGTGCTGCCCGCGTTTGGTAAGGGCGATGTCGAGCGCCCCGGCAGCGGCCGCGGCATCATCGAAGAACATCTCGTAGAAATCACCCATCCGGTAGAACAGCAGCGCCTCGGGATGCTGCGCCTTTATCTCCAGATACTGCGCCATCATTGGCGTTACGTCAGACATAAGACCCCCCCGGGTTCCGGGGGCCGACCCTAGCCGCGCCTCTCACGCGGGAAAAGCCTCACTTGCCGGCGAAGGGCGCCTGATCGCCCCAAAGCTCGAGGACCCGTTGGTCCCGCCCGCAATCGTGGCGGTAGAGCTTGTAGGCCTCGGCCTTTCGCTTCGGGCCAAAGCGGGTCAGCACGATGTCGCGGCTGCGGTAGTAGTCCTGGTGGTAGGCTTCGGCCTCGTAGAATGGCGCGGCATCGAGGACTGGCGTGGCGATCCGCCGGTTGAGATGCGTTTGCGCCTCGGCGAGGGTCGCCTCGGCAATCCTTCGTTCGGCCGAAGTAGACACGAATATGGCGGTTCGATATTGGTCGCCCCGGTCACAGAACTGGCCGCCTGGGTCGACAGGGTTCACCGATCGGACGAAGAGGTAGAGCAGCCGCTCGAGGGAGATGACGGAGGGATTGTAGTCGATCCGAACGGCCTCGTAGTGCCCGGTGCGGCCACGACTCACGGCCTCGTAGGTCGGGTTCTCGGCCGTCCCGCCGGAATAGCCAGAGACGACCCCCCGCACCCCGCGGACGCGTTCGAAATCCGCCTCGACACACCAGAAACATCCGCCGGCGACCACGATGGATTCGGCGCGCAATGGCACGACCAGAATAAAGAGCGCCGCCGCAGCGACAAGGAACCGAAGAGCCATGAAACACCTCCACATCCAACGCTCGACGCTCCGGCTCCGCGTGGCAAGTCATCCTTCCGTGATCGCCCGCGCGTCGCTAGGGTCTGTCGCGACGGAGGGCATCATGGACCATGTAACGACCCATCAGGCGGAAGAGGATGCGCGGAACGAGAGCATCCTGATCTGGGTGAACGGCACCCTGAAGCCGAAGGCCGACGCCGTTGTTTCGGTCTACGACTCCGGCTTCATGCTCGGGGATGGCGTCTGGGAGGGTCTGCGGCTTTATGACGGCCGCTGGTCCTTCATCGACGAGCATGTCGAGCGGCTCTTCGAGGCGGCAAAGGCGATCGACCTCGACATCGGGATGACGCCCTCGCAGCTGATTTCGGGTGTGATAGAGACACAAAACGCAAACCTGATGGAGACGGATGCCCACTGCCGGCTGATGGTCACACGCGGGGTGAAGGCGCGCCCGTTCCAGCACCCGTCGCTTTCCCGATCGGGTCCGACCGTCGTGATCCTGATGGAGCATTCCCGCCCGAAGATCCCGCGCCCGATCCGCCTCGCCACTGTGCCCAACATCCGCGGCCTGCCGATGAGCCAGGACCCCAAGCTCAACTCCCACAGCAAGCTCAACTGCATCCTCGCCTGCATCGCCGCCGAGAAAGCCGGGGCGGATGAGGCGCTGATGCTCGACGTGCATGGGTTCGTGAACACCACCAACGCCTGCAACTTCTTCATAGTACGAAAGGGAGAGGTCTGGACCTCGACGGGTGACTACTGCATGCCCGGAATCACGCGGGCCAAGGTCATCCATCTGTGCCGGGTGAACGGGATCCCAGTGTTCGAGAAGAACTTCGGCCTGCTCGAAACCTATTCCGCCGACGAAGCCTTCCTGACCGGCACGTTCGGCGCGCAAACGCCGGTCGGGATGATCGACGGGCGGGTGATCGGCGACGGACAGATGGGCCCGATGACCGAGCGTCTTCGCGGCCTCTACAAGGAGCTTGTGCGCAGATGACCGACCACGTTCGCATCGCCATGTGGTCCGGTCCCCGGAACCTCTCGACGGCAATGATGTACTCTTTCGCCTCCCGGCCCGATTGCGCAGTCTGGGACGAACCCTTCTACGCCGCCTTCCTTGCGACATCGGGCATCGACCATCCGATGCGGGCCGAGACACTGGCTCGGCACGAAGCCGATGCGGGCCGGGTGGCCAAGGCTTGTGCGGGCCCGATTCCGCATGGAAAGACACTCTTCTACCAGAAGCACATGGCGCACCACATGATGCCCGACTTTCCGATGGACTGGGTGCGCGCCTGCCGGAACGTCGTCCTGCTGCGGCATCCGGCGAGGGTGGTGGCGAGCTACGTGAAGAAGCGCGAGTCGCCCACGATGCTGGAAATCGGGTTCGAGCGCCTTTGCGAGGTTCATGACCAACTGGCGGACCTCACCGGTTCGCCGCCACCGGTCTTCGACAGTTTCGATATCCGAGCCAACCCTGACGCAATCCTGCGAAGACTCTGTGGGTCAATCGGTATACCTTTCGACCCCGCCATGCTGTCATGGAAAGCCGGACCACGGGCCGAGGACGGAGCCTGGGCCCCCCACTGGTACGGGGCGGTTCATCGCAGTACCGGTTTCGAGCCACCCGAGGACAGCCCTCCCGTGTTGGAGGGCGAGGCCGCGCGACTGGTCGAGAGGGCCATGCCGTTCTACGAAAAGCTTCGCGCCCGCGCCATTCAGGCTGCATGAGCCGAGAGAAGGGCGGCCTCCGATCCGTCGACGAGGCGGCGCGCCGGCGAGGCAGTGCGGCCGTGCAGCTCATCGGCCGAGGCGCGCAGTTCGAGGAGCGGTTCCGGCAACTGGCCATGCCGCACTGCATCTCCCACAAGGAGGCTCTCGACGGGAAGTCCGTTGGCAAAGATGATTTCGTGGCGGTCGAGCAGAAGATAGAAGCATCGGATCGGAGCCGAAGTTTCAGCAAGCCTGACACCCGGCTCACCGACAAGAAGACCCGACCGCACGAGGACTTCCGTTTCTCCAAAGCTCTGTTCCACGCGGCGTCCTGAAAGCAGGACGCGCTGTTCCTGCGCGACGCAGAGGTCACGCACCGGCATTGCCGGTCCGAGCGATCCCGCGGCGATGCTGACCGGTCGAAGCCCGGGGTTCTGTGCGACTTGATCCGCCGCAAGCGTGACTTCTCCAACCCATCGGATACGGCGGGCGCCGCTGTCGAGCGTGGTGACATAGTCACCTTCGGACAAGCGTTCTACCGGAACCTCCCCCGAGGGCGTCGACACAAGGGTGCCCGCTGTCAGGCAGGACAGGTTGCCACGTCCGGTATCGAGGTCGCCTTCCGGGCGATGCCCCGCGAACCCTGGCAGAATGGCCAGGAAGGACGGTCGAGCGGTGCCGATGTCTGGACGACATCCTCCCGCATTCTCCCCGTTCGAACCTGCCGATACTGCCACGTTACCACCGGCCGACCGGCCGTCTCCCATTCAACCTTTCTTAACCATGCGAGGCCAAATGGGAGACAGTGTGGCGAAACCGGGGAGAATTGCGGCAGGATCGGAGACCCGTGCGCGAGCCTTGCGTCAGGAGGACAGCCTTCGGTTGCGCTGGGCAATCAGGCGAAGGCGCAGGGCATTTAGTCGGATGAACCCTGCGGCGTCCTTCTGGTCATAGGCACCGGCGTCGTCCTCGAAGGTGACGTGGGCTTCGGAGTAGAGCGAATGCTCTGACCACCGGGCGACGGTGCGGACCGATCCCTTGTAGAGCTTGACCCGGACAGTTCCGGTCACATGCTCCTGGCTCTTGTCGATCAGGGCCTGGAGCATCTCCCGCTCGGGGCTGAACCAGAAGCCATTGTAGATCAGCTCGGCATAGCGCGGCATGATCGAGTCCTTGAGGTGCCCGGCGCCCGAGTCGAGCGTGATCTGTTCGATCCCGCGATGGGCCTCGAGCAGGATCGTCCCGCCGGGGGTCTCGTAGATGCCACGCGACTTCATCCCCACAAAGCGGTTCTCCACGAGGTCGAGTCGCCCGACGCCGTGCTTCCCGCCGATCTCGTTCAGCCTGGTCAGGATCGTCGCGGGGGACATCCGTTCGCCATTCAGGCTTACGGCGTCGCCCTTCTCGAAGCCGATCTCCAGCATCTCCGGTGCATCCGGTGCGTCCTCAGGGTGGACGGTGCGCTGGTAAACGTAGTCCGGCGCTTCATCGGCCGGGTTCTCCAGCACCTTTCCCTCCGATGATGTGTGCAGGAGGTTGGCATCGACGCTGAAGGGCGCTTCGCCGCGCTTGTCCTTTGCGATCGGAATCTGGTTCTGCTCGGCGAATTCGATAAGCCGGGTCCGGCTTGTCAGACCCCACTCCCGCCACGGCGCGATCACGCGGATCGAGGGATCGAGCGCCGCAGTGGACAACTCGAACCGAACCTGGTCGTTGCCCTTGCCGGTGGCGCCGTGGGCGACGGCATCGGCGCCGCATTCGTGCGCGATGTTGACGAGGTGTTGCGAAATGAGCGGTCGGGCGATCGACGTTCCCAGCAGGTACAGACCCTCGTAGAGGGCGTTCGCACGAAACATCGGAAAGACGAAGTCGCGCACGAACTCCTCGCGGACGTCGACGATGTGGATGTTTTCCGGCCTTATTCCAAGCAGAAGCGCCTTCTGACGCGCCGGTTCAAGCTCTTCGCCTTGCCCGAGGTCTGCCGTGAAGGTCACGACTTCGCAGCCGTAGGTCGTCTGCAGCCACTTCAGGATGATCGAGGTGTCAAGCCCGCCGGAATAGGCAAGGACGACTTTCTTCGGGGACGACATGGTGCGCTCTCGGGTTGGCGACGGGATCAGCGCAAGCGGTGTATTGGGAATTGCCGTGCCCGGCAAGGGCGGCAGGCGCGGATGAGGGTCCGCAATCTGGACGGCACGCGCGAACTGTCTCTTCCTGCGCGTTTCGCTCGGCGCAGCCGTCTCAGGCTTCTCGGTCCATGATGTTGGTTCCCGCCAGCAAGGCATGGAAATAGGCGAGGGCTCCGGGCGACATTTCTTCGCCCCTGGTGAGCTCCCGCAGCAGGTCGCGTTGGGCAAGCGTTGCTTCCTCGGCATGAAGGCGGGCGGCATCGGCCGCTTCCTTGGCGGCCGCAAGGGCAATCTCGAACGCCGCGGCCTCGGGGCGGGCGGTTTCCAGCGCGGCGATCATCTGGTTCGCGGCTGTCGCGCCCTCGGTATCGCCGGCCTCGATCGCGACGCCGAGCCTCTCGAGCGTCTCGGCAAGGGCGACATCTATCTCGGCGGTCGTCAGTCCTTCGTAGCCCTCGATAAGCGCGGCGACCTCCGATGCACGGTCATCCGCGGCCGCGCGCAGCCTTTCGGAAGCGAACATCGTCTTCTGGTAGGTCGCGATCTGACCGACACGGCTGTAGGGCGCCGCCTGGTCCATTGCTTGTGCGCTGGCATGTGCGGCATTCAGGCCCTTCAGTTCGGAGGCGATGGCCCCCTGTCCGTCGGGTTGTGGGGCATCCATCCGCGGGGCAAAATCCTGCACGCCCACGCTTGGTACGCCCATGATCGGCTGACCCTCTTCGGCCGCAAGTTGGGTCGTGTCCGGGCGAACGCTCTCGATGCCGATTCCAACGCCTTCGATCGCGGCGCTCTCGCTCTCGGCGACAGCCGCCAAGGCCACGGACGGCATCGAGCGCGGTTTGGGTCGCGGCGCCGCGACAGGCGCGGTCGTCGTTGGAGAGCCGACATATGCCGCCGCCCCTCGTGGCCTCGTCGCGCTTCGGGCATTTCTCGGTCGGTTCTGCCGGCTCGCGGCCTCGCCGCGCGACCCCTCTGCGCGAGCGGTCGTTGATCCGGCGCTCGCACGAGCCGCTTCGGCGGTGGTTTGGCCAAGTCCTGCGTTGGCTCGCACTGCAGCGCCGTTGCCTCGACTTCCGGCATTGCCCGCGTTGCCGCCACCCGCGTTGCCGCCACCCGAGTTACC
>CAZOHN010000009.1:0-14477 GCA_964579325.1 uncultured Rhodobacterales bacterium | reverse complement strand
GAGTTGCCACCACCCGAGCCCTTGCCTTGGGCGTTCGCGGGATCGACCGAAAGCAGCCCGATGGCACCGAACGAAAGTCCGACTGGCGACAGTGTAACCGCCGCCGCCGCTACTACGCCGAAAAGCTTGGACCCGAGGGCTCGCATGTGTTCTGTCTGTGGTTCTGCTGAGGGATCGACCCCGGCCGCCGCCGAAACCGTTGCTCCACCTGAAGCCTTTCCAGAGTTCCTTCCAAATGTGGCGGCACTAGGGCGGTTCGCTCTTGCCCATTGCGGCAAATACCGGCAATCGCGCGGAAATCCGCTCGTTTTCAGTGAGTATCCGATGGGCCGTGCCAGATCGAGTACCGGGAACAGACTGTTCTCGCCCCTTGTCCGGGCTGCAACCGAGCATATGCGCGGCCTGTTTCCCGCGACGCCGCTCCAGCGCAATGACCATCTTTCCGACCGCTTCGGTGCAGATATCTGGCTCAAGCGCGAGGACCTCAGCCCGGTCCGGTCCTACAAACTGCGCGGGGCGTTCAATGCGATGCGCAAGGTGCTTGCCGGCCCCGGGTCGGCGCCGCGCTTCGTTTGTGCCAGCGCTGGAAACCATGCACAGGGGATGGCGTTCGCCTGCCGGCATTTCGGGGTGGAGGGCGTGGTGTTCATGCCAGTCACGACGCCGCAGCAGAAGATCCAGAAGACGCGCATCTTCGGCGCCGGGCAAGTCGATATCCGGCTCACCGGCGACTACTTCGATGACACTTTGGCTGCGGCGCAGGCCTACTGCGCACAGAATGGCGCGCATTTCCTTTCGCCCTTCGACGACCTCGACGTGATCGAGGGTCAGGCGAGCGTCGCCTGCGAGATCCTCGACGAAATGCCATCGCCTCCGGATCTTGTGGTACTTCCGGTGGGAGGTGGCGGCCTGTCCGCCGGAATCGTGTGCTACTTTTCCGAGGTCGCGCCCGACACCGCGTTCCGCTTCATCGAGCCACTTGGAGGGGCGTCGCTTGCCGCCGCGCTCACGGCGCGACAACCGGTAACCTTGCCGATCGTCAACACCTTCGTCGACGGCGCTGCGGTCGCGCGCGTCGGAGAGGCGACCTATGCCGCGCTCGCCAATGTGGATCCCGCACATGTGCTGGCCGCGCCGGAGGACCGGATCTGCGTCACCATGCTCGAGATGCTCAATGTCGAGGGTATCGTGCTCGAGCCGGCAGGGGCCCTGTCGGTCGATGCCCTGCCCGAACTCGCTGCGCTGCTGCCGGGGAAGACCGTCGTTTGCGTGACTTCCGGCGGCAACTTCGATTTCGAGCGGCTGCCAGAGGTGAAGGAGCGCGCGCAGCGATATTCGGGCGTGAAGAAGTATTTCCTGCTGCGATTGCCGCAGCGCCCCGGCGCCTTGCGGGATTTCCTGGCCGTCCTTGGCCCCGATGACGATATCGCCCGGTTCGAGTACCTCAAGAAATCCGCACGCAACTTTGGCTCGGTGCTGATCGGCATTGAAACGAGTAGCGCGGGCAACTTCGATTCGCTCTTCACGCGGCTCGAGTCCTCGGGCTTCGCCTGGCGTGACATCACGCAGGACGAAACCCTTGCAGAGTTCCTCATCTGAGGCGCCCGCGATTTTCAGGCTGCGGCGCGCGGCACCATTTCGAGGAATTCCTGGCGCGACGCCTCGTAGCAGTCGAGGATCGGCTTGAGGTCTACCTCTAGCGCCCGGCCCTCCTTCGCCTGCCGCTCGCCCGCCTGGCAGAGCGCGCCGAAAGACGCAAAGCCGAGATTCAGCGCGCTGCCCTTGAGAAAATGCAGGTCATCCTCGTAGCGCCCGGGATCGGGGCGTTCGCGCAAGCGTCGCGTCGCCTCGTCGACCTCTTCCAGAAAGAGTTCCACGACCTCACCGAAATCGTCAGGCCCGACCTCTTCGCGCAACTGCGCCACCCGGTCCCAGTCGATCATGTTGCACCTCACCCTCTGGTCTGCCCCCGTCGGCAAACGTAACCGCAGGGCCTTAACAGGTGATGATCCGCAAAGAAGGGATAGAAACAATTCGAGGCTTCACTCTCGGTTAAAGGGCGCGCGTCCACATGCAACAACGACGTCCGAGGTATGTATCCCGTGGTTCAGCGATCCGGAAAAGCGCAGCAGGAGCGACTCGCTCACCCATCCATACGGCGGGTGCTGCTTGTCGATGACAGCCGGGTACAGCGCAAGATCCTCGCCGCCGCGCTCGGGCGCTGGGGCTATGAGATCGAGGAAGCCGGGTCCGGGATCGAGGCACTCGACTTGCTTCGCGTCCGTGATTTCGACTTCGTCCTGAGCGACTGGATGATGCCCGGGCTCGACGGCCCCGGACTCTGCCGCGCCTTCCGCGCCCTCGATCGTGAAGGCTATGGCTACTTCATCCTCCTCACCGCCAAGAACGAGAAGGACGAAGTCGCCAAGGGCCTGGAAGTCGGGGCGGACGACTTCATCGCCAAGCCCGTGAACCTCGCCGAGCTCCACGCACGGCTGATTGCCGGCGAGCGGATCCTCGCCATGGAGCGTGAGCTGGTCGAGAAGAACAGGCTGGTGAGTGCCACGCTCGCGGAGATGAGCGGACTTTACGCCGCCCTCGACCGCGACCTGGTCGAGGCCCGGAAACTGCAGATGACCTTGGTGCGCGAGCGCGAGAGGGACTTCGGAGCCGCGAGCGTCGCGGTCATGCTGAGGCCTTCGGGCCATGTTGGCGGCGACCTGGTGGGGTATTTCCAGGTGAACCCGCGCAAGGTGTCCCTCTACGCGATCGACGTGTCCGGTCATGGCGTCGCGTCCGCCATGATGGCGGCGCGTCTTGCCGGCATGATCACCAGTTCCACGCCGGACGGAAACCTGACCATGGGCGCCAAGGCGCTCGGCGAATCCGATCTCTGGCCTCCGGAGACCGTCGTTGCCCGCATGAACCGATCAGTCCTCGAGACCATGCAGGTCGACCAGTACTTTACCTGCGCATACGCCGAAGCGGACCTCGACACCGGATGGGTCTCATTCGTCCAGGCCGGCCACCCCCATCCGCTTGTCCTGCGCGCGGACGGGCGGGTGGAGGCGATCGGGACAGGGGGATTGCCTGTAGGGCTGGTTCCCGGTGCGACCTACGAGAGGCTGGAGGTCAAGCTCGAACCGGGAGACAGGCTGCTCTTCACGTCGGACGGCATCACCGAGGCAGAAGATCCCCAGGGCCGTGAACTGGGGGAGTGCGGCCTTGCCGTAATGGTCAATCGCCACCGTGGGCTTTCGGGTTCGCGGCTGCTCGAGACGCTGCTGTGGGATCTCGAGGCCTATGTGGGTGAAGGCGACATGCGAGACGACATCTCTGCCGTGGTCTACGAATTCAAGGGACCCGTCGTCGCCTGAGGGCGATCAGAGCAACGCGCGCAGTACTGCCCGGTCGCCGGACGTATCGACAAGCCGCGCCGCGGTCGCGAGTGGTGCCCAGAGGGCGATGTGACCCGGCTCGCTCGGCGGGCCGAGGCGTCGCACGGGCCGGGCAAGGTAGATCGTGCAGAGCTTTTCGGCCCAGAGATCGTACTCGGGCATGTAGGTGAAGCGGCGGAACGCGCAGAGCCGCCGGCTCACCGCGATACTCCAGCCGGTTTCCTCGAACACTTCCCGGTGCAGTGCGGCGATGGGTTGTTCTCCGGGGTCGATTCCGCCGCCGGGAAGCTGGATCTCCGGGACCGGCTCGGCCTGATGGGTGAGCAACACCTCTCCCTCGCGCAGAAGCACCGCATAGATCCCGTGCCGCAGCCGGTAGCGCCTGTTCCGACGCACAGGTTCGCCATGCCGCCTGATCATTCCCCCACCCTTCCGTCCCTGTCCCCATCGCCTATATACTCAGCTTCATGCCAGAGGGTCACGGCCAGGGAAACTCCATGTCATTCGGTTCGCAGATCGCCTGGGACGATACGGTCCTTCCCTTTCAGCTCGACCGGTCCGACATCCGCGGTCGGATTGCCCGGCTCGATGGCGTGCTCGACCGAGTCCTGGCCCAACACGACTATCCGCAGCCGGTCGAGTCGCTTGTCGCCGAAGCGGCGCTACTCACCGCGCTGATCGGGCAGACGATCAAGCTGCGCTGGAAACTGTCGCTCCAGATCCGTGGCGACGGACCGATCAGGATCATTGCCACGGACTACTTCGGCCCGACCGATGATGGCCTGCCCGCGCGCATCCGCGCCTGGGCGAGCTTCGATGCCGACAGGATCGATCCCACCCAGCGGCCGTTCTCGCAGATTGGCCACGGCTATTTTGCGGTCCTGCTGGATCAGGGACTTGGCGGACAGCCCTACCAGGGCATCACGCCTCTTGCAGGCGGGTCGCTTTCGGCATGTGCAGAGACCTATTTCGCACAGTCCGAGCAGCTTCCGACCCGTTTCGCGGTAGCTTATGGACAGTCGCGTCAACCCGGTCGCCAAAGCGGTTGGCGTGCGGGCGGGGTGATGCTGCAGCACATGCCGCCGGCCGGCCAGCACGTTGCCGGCGAGGGTGGATCGGGCGACGGCGGCTTGCTGGCGGCGAACGACATCCTTTCAGGAGACGACGGCGAGAACTGGGCGCGCGCCAACATCCTTCTCGACACGGTGGAGGAGATTGAATTGATCGGACCTCTCGTACAGCCCACCGAGCTCCTGGTGCGTCTCTTCCACGACGAGGTGCCGCGTGTGTTCGATGCCCAGCCCGTTGCGTTTGGCTGCACCTGCTCCGACGTCAAGGTGCGCATGAGCCTTTCGATCTACTCTGCCAAGGACATCGCTACGATGACGACGGACGAAGGCATCGTGACCGCCGACTGCCAGTTCTGCGGCGCGCACTACGAATTCGATCCGTCGACGCTGGGGTACGAGGCGGCCACGAGGGACGGGAGCCAGGCGTGAGCCGGTCCGAAGCCTTTGCTGCCGCGGCCCGTGTCACGGGCGCGGGGAGTTCGGACTTCGACCTCAACCCCGGGTTTGTGCTCGCCGAAGGCCGGCCGCTGCGGCCTGCCGGCGTTCTGGTTGCCTGTCTCGACACGCCGCGCGGCCCACGCGTCCTCCTCACCAAGCGATCATCCCGCCTCAAGCATCATCCCGGACAGATCGCCTTTCCAGGAGGCAAGGTCGATCCGGGCGACGACGGGCCGATTGACGCTGCGCTGCGCGAGGCCGAGGAAGAGGTCGGGCTCCCGAGGGTCCTGGTCGACGTTCTCGGCACGTTGCCGTCCCACGAGACCGTGACGGGGTTCGACGTCACGCCGGTGCTTGCGTGGATTCGTGGTGGGTTTGTCCCTGTTCCCGAGGAGGGTGAAGTGGACGAGGTGTTCAGCGTGCCGCTCGCGCACGTGACTGACCCGTCCAATTTCCAGATCCAGTCCCGAATCTGGCGCGGTCAGATACGCCGCTACTACGTCGTCCCCTGGGGCCCCTACTATGTCTGGGGCGCCACCGCGCGCATCCTGCGGGGCCTTGCGGAAAGGCTCCGGGCGTGAGGCTGGATGCGCCCTGGCTTCGGAACGCCGGGCCGAGGGCAGTCGTCGATGCGCTCGAGGCCGCTGGCCATCGGGCGCTGTTTGTCGGGGGTGCGGTGCGCAACACTCTGATGGGGCTGGCGCCCGGCGACATCGACATCGCCACCGACGCACGACCCGAACGCGTGACGGAACTGACCGAAGCCGCCGGAATGCGCGCCGTTCCGACCGGGTTCGATCACGGGACGGTCACGGTTGTCGTGGACCATCACGGATTCGAGGTGACTACCTTCCGGCGCGATGTCGAAACCGACGGGCGTCGTGCGATCGTGGCCTATTCCACCGATGTCGCCGAGGATGCCGCGCGGCGCGACTTCACGATGAACGCAATCTATGCGACGGCCGAGGGAGAGATTGTCGATCCGCTCCACGGTTTACCCGACCTGCTTGCCCGCCGCGTTCGGTTTGTCGGTGACCCCGAGGCCCGCATCCGCGAGGACTACCTGCGCATCCTGCGGTTTTTCCGGTTTCAGGCGTGGTATGGCGAGGACGGACCCGACCCGGAGGGTCTTGCGGCCTGCGCGGCACTTTCGGCCGGGATAGACACGCTTTCGCGCGAGAGGATCGGGGCAGAAGCGAAGAAGCTCCTCTCGGCTCCCGATCCTGCGCCAGCGCTTGCGGCAATGTCGGCAACTGGCGTGCTTGCGCGTGTGCTTCCCGGCGCAGAGCACCAAGTCCTGGCACCGCTCATCCATCTTGAGCTCCAGGCAGGGCTTGGGCCCGACCCGATCCGCCGGCTCGCGGCGCTTGGCGGCGAAGGCGTGGCGGAACGCCTCCGGTTGTCGCGCGACGAGGCGCGGCGACTCGAAACGATCTGTGCCGCGACGTCGGCGAGTGCGGGCGCGGCGGAGCTGGGGTATCGGCACGGGGCGGATACCGCGATTTCCGCCATCGCCCTCCGTCACGCCGCGCTCGGCGCGCCCTTTCCAGTGGACGCGACCGCAGAGGCGTCACGAGGTGCGGCAGCCCGGTTTCCGGTGCGAGCGGGCGACCTGAGTCCGCCGCTTGTCGGCCGTGCGCTCGGAGTGCGGCTCAGGACGCTCGAGGACCGCTGGATCGAGTCGGGCTTCAGGTTGTCGCGCGACGAGCTGTTGCGCTGATCGCGGCCTGCGGGCGTGACAAGTCCGGCGCGCTGGTGTAGGGGATTCCCAGACACTGGAAGGAGACCGGTATGGATCACGGGATCGTCGTCTACCTGCACTGACAGGTCCGATCCCGTGCGGGGCGGCCTGTTCCCTCGCCGCCACCCCATATCGTTCTAACTTGCTCTCCGGGAGCGCTTTCCATGTTCCGAATCTTCGAAAATCTTGTCGACCCCTACGCGGCCTATGACGTGTCCGATACGCCGCCGCGGCGGCTGTGGCCGTTTCTCAAGGAGTACGTCGTTCCCTTCCGCTGGGTCTTCGCGGCGACCGGCTCGTTGTCGGTGGTCGGCGCTTTCGCCGATGTCGCGCTCCTGTGGTACATGGGGCGGCTCGTGGACCTTCTGGCCGAGAGCGGCCCGGCAGAGGCCTGGGCCAGCCATGGCGTTGAGATGATCCTGGTCGCGCTCGCCATTGTGATTCTCCGGCCACTGGTGCTGGTCGCCAACGTGGCGCTCCTGCACAACACCATCCTGCCCAACTTCGGAACGATGATCCGGTGGCGCGCGCATGCGCACGTGATCCGGCAGCCCGTCGGCTGGTTCGAAAGCGATTTTGCCGGCCGGATCGCCAACCGTATCATGCAGACGCCCCCGGCAGCCGGCGACGCGGTGTTCCAGACCTTCGATGCCGTCGCCTTCGCCAGCGTCACGGTAATCGGCGCGGGCATCATGCTTGCCGATGCCGACCCGCGCCTTCTGGTGCCGCTGGTCATCTGGTTCCTGCTCTACGCCGCGCTGGTGCGCTGGACCATCCGGCACGCCGGCCCGGCCGCCAAGGCAAGCTCCGACGCCCGTTCGGCGGTGACCGGGCGGGTGGTGGATTCCTATACCAACATCCACGCCGTCAAGCTCTTTGCCCATCATGGGCGCGAGCTCGAGTACGCGAAGGAGGCCATCGAGACCGCACGCCAGACCTTCATGCGCGAGATGCGGATCATCACGACGATGGATCTTGCGCTGACGGCGCTTAACGGTGCGCTGATCGTTTCGGTTACCGGCTGGGCGATCCTGCTTTGGTACAACGGTGCTGCTACCGTCGGCACCGTGGCGGCTGCTACCGCGTTGGTCCTGCGGCTCAACAACATGACCTATTGGATCATGTGGGCGTTCTCGTCGCTGGTGCAGGCGCTGGGCGTCGTTCAGGAAGGAATGGAAACCATCGCGCAGCCGATCGGCCTTGTCGACCGGCCGGGCGCACCGG
Organism: uncultured Rhodobacterales bacterium; assembly: GCA_964579325.1. Lineage (GTDB taxonomy): Bacteria > Pseudomonadota > Alphaproteobacteria > Rhodobacterales > Rhodobacteraceae > CAZOHN01. The sequence continues at coordinate 6,606 of CAZOHN010000009.1, read as the reverse complement.
AGCTGAAGCTGGGGCAGGGGTACATCGAGATCGACCGCGTGAGTCACCATTACGGGCGCGGCTCCGGCGGATTGCAGAATGTAAGCCTTGCGATCCGTCCCGGTGAGAAAGTCGGCCTGATCGGTCGTTCCGGGGCTGGAAAATCGACCCTCGTCAAGCTGATCCTGCGCTTCTACGACCCAGAGAGTGGCCGTATCGCTATCGACGGCCAGGATATCACGCATGTCACGCAAGACAGTCTGCGCCGCGCGATTGGCATGGTCCAGCAAGAGACCGCGCTGCTCCACCGGTCAGTGCGGGAGAACATCCTCTACGGGCGGCCAGAGGCGAGCGAGGACGAAATGATCGCGGCGGCGGAACGGGCCGAGGCGCACGACTTCATCCTCGCGCTCGAGGATAACGAAGGGCGGACAGGTTACGACGCCCGCGTGGGCGAGCGCGGCGTGAAACTCTCGGGTGGACAACGGCAGCGAGTGGCGATCGCGCGTACGATCCTGAAGGACGCACCGATCCTGATCCTCGACGAGGCGACCAGTGCGCTCGACAGCGAGGTGGAGGCGGCGATACAGGATACACTTTATGGCGTGATGCAGGGCAAGACCGTGATCGCCATCGCACACCGGCTCTCGACAATCGCGCGGATGGACCGGATCGTCGTGCTCGATGACGGGCGCATTGCGGAAGAGGGGACGCACACCGAACTTCTGGAGCGCAACGGACTCTATGCCCGGTTCTGGGCCCGGCAGTCGGGTGGTTTCATCGGCTCCGATGCGGCCGAAACGGAGGCGGCAGAGTGAGACTTTCGGCCTTGATAGAGCCGTTTCGGCCTGCGGACGGGCCACCCCCCCGCGGCCTCGTCGGCTTCTTGCGCTGGTGCCTGTCAGGGGCCTGGGGCGGCCTTGCGATAGCCGCGCTCCTGTCCTCTGCGGCGGGTATCCTGGACGTCATCATGGCGTGGTTCCTCGGCCTCGTCATCGACGCGGCGATCGGGTCGGACCCCGCAAGCGTCTTCGCCGACAACCTCTTCCTGTTCGTTTCCTTCGCCATCTTCCTTCTGGTAGCGAAGCCGCTGATCTTCGGCGCTTCGGTCTGGTCCAACGCGGTCCTGATGCAGCCTGCCGTCCTCCCGCTTGTCCTGTCGCGGCTGCACCGCTGGACGATGGGCCAGGCCGTCACCTTCTTCGACAACGATTTCGCGGGCCGTATCGCGCAGAAGCAGATGCAGACGGCCCGTGCCGTGACCGAGGTCGCGACCGAGACGATCAACACCGTGATCTTCGCGCTTGCCTCGATCATCGGAACGGTCGTGTTTCTTGTCGCCATCGACGGATGGGTGGCGGCGGCTCTGGTTGTCTGGCTTGCCGCCTATCTGGGGCTGATCGGCTGGTTCATGCCACGCATCCAGCGCAAGGCGGCAGCGCGGGCCGGGGCTCGGGCAATGATCACCGGCGTCGTGGTGGATACCATCACCAACATCAAGACTGTGAAACTCTTCGCCCACGCCGAGCACGAGGATCGGGCTGCGATAGACACGATGGAGACCTACCGGGAGCGCACGGTCGACTTCGGGGTCCTGTCGGTCGGGTTCCGAACGTCGCTCATGGTGCTCGCCGGTGTGCTGCCTCTGGTCCTGATCGGCGGAACGATCCTGCTGTGGCGTGAAGGCGGGGCGACCGCGGGAGACATCGCGGCGGCCGGCGCGCTGGCGATCCGCATCAGCCAGATGACAGGCTGGGTAAGCTTTGCGCTGATGGGGATCTACAGCAACATCGGCGAGGTGGATGACGGGATGCGGACCCTGTCCGCGCCGCACACTCTGACCGACGATCCCGATGCCATCGATCTGCCGAGAGTGCGCGGCGAAATCGGATATGACGGTGTAAGCTTTGCCTACGGGCGGCGTGCGGGCGGGATCGACGCGGTAGACCTCCACGTCCGTCCGGGCGAGAAGGTCGGGATTGTCGGCGCCTCGGGGGCCGGGAAGTCGACGCTCGTGGCGCTCCTCCTTAGGCTCTATGATACCGAAAAGGGCACCATTTCGACTGACGGCCAGGATGTCCGCGGCGTCACGCAGGAGAGCTTGCGGAGGCAGATCGCGATGGTCACGCAAGAAACCGCGATGTTCAACCGCTCGGCGCGAGACAACATCCGCTACGGCCGCCCCGATGCCACCGAGGCCGAGGTGATTGCCGCTGCCGAACGGGCCGAGGCGCACGAGTTCATTCAGGGCCTGCGTGACCACATGGGCCGCGAGGGCTACGAGGCGCATCTGGGCGAACGTGGAGTGAAGCTTTCCGGCGGACAGCGGCAGCGGATCGCGCTTGCGCGCGCTTTCCTCAAGGACGCGCCAATCCTTGTGCTCGACGAGGCCACCTCGGCGCTCGATTCCGAAGTCGAGGCCTCGATCCAGGAAGCGCTGGGTCGGGTGATGCAGGGCAAGACCGTGCTCGCCATTGCCCACCGTCTCTCGACGCTTTCGGAAATGGACCGTATCATCGTACTCGACGAGGGCCGGATCGTCGAGGAAGGCAGCCACGCGGACCTGCTGGCGCAGGGCGGGCTCTACGCGCGGTACTGGGCGCGGCAGTCGGGCGGGTTCATCGGTACCGACGAGCGCGAGGCAGCCGAGTGAGGGTGCGGATCGCGCGGCTTGGGCACCTGGGCGACGGTATCGCCAAAGACGGAACCTTCGTTCCGGGCGCGCTCCCGGGCGAAGTGGTCGAGGGTGAAGCGTCCGGGGGGCGGATGACCGAACCGAAGATCGTCGAGCCCTCGCCGCTTCGGGTGCGCGCGGCCTGCCCGCACTACCGAAGCTGCGGCGGCTGTTCGCTCATGCATGCGGACCCTGCCTTCGTGGCTGACTGGAAGGCCGAGGTGGTCCGGGTCGCACTTTCAGCGCAGGGAATTTCGGCCCAGACAGTCTCTGTTTCACTCTCGCCGCCGCGATCACGCCGCCGCGCGACGTTTCACGCCCGCCGGACGAAGTCCGGCGCGTTGGCCGGATTCCACGGGCGTGCGTCGGGCAGCATCGTCGGAGTATCCGGCTGTCTCCTCGTGACGCCGGCCTTGCTGGCATCGCTGCCTGCGCTCGAACGCCTGACGATCGCGGGCGCCTCCCGGAAGGGCGAACTGGCGCTAACGGTCACCGAAACCGAGAGTGGACTGGATGTCTCCGTGACGGGCGGAAAGCCCGCAGACGGACCTCTCAGGTCCGATCTTGCGCGGATCGTCGACGAGGACGGGCTGGGACGCCTGACCTGGGAGGGCGAGACAGTCGCCTTGCGCGCCGCGCCGGCCGTGCGCTTCGGCCCCGCGCGGGTCGAGCTTCCGCCCGCCGCCTTTCTACAAGCGACCTTCGAGGGAGAAACGGCTCTCGTTTCGGCTGTAACAGACACTCTTTCTGCCTCGCGCCGCGTTGCAGACCTCTTCTCGGGCGCTGGCACCTTCGCCTTTCCGCTCGCGTTGCGGTCAGAGGTGCACGCGGTCGAAGGCGACCCTCCCCTTCTTGCATCCCTTGACCGCGCCGCCCGCAACACGGCTGGCCTCAAGCGCATCACCACCGAGGTGCGGGACCTGTTCCGGCGCCCGCTTCTGCCTGACGAGCTCGCCCGCTTCGATGCCGTGGTCCTCGACCCTCCGCGCGCCGGAGCCGAGGCGCAGGTCGCCGAGCTCGCCCGGTCCGCGATCCCGCTGATTGCCCACGTCTCCTGCAACCCGGCCACCTTCGCCCGCGATGCAAGAACCCTCGTCGAGGCGGGCTTTCGCCTGGGACCGGTGCACGTGATCGATCAGTTCCGTTGGAGCCCGCACGTCGAGCTTGTCGCCAGCTTCGCACGCAGCCATATCGCGGCGTGACCTGCGGGGGCAGGCGCGCGATACAAGGGAGGTCGGGATGACGGTACAGGCGCGGGAACGGCTCGCGGCGTGGCTGGAGCAGCCGGTGGTTGGAAATACCATCGTGGCCGTGATCGTGTTCAATGCCATTGTTCTCGGACTGGAGACCTCCGACCCGCTGATGGAGCGCGCGGGGTCGCTGCTGCGCCTTCTGGATCGGCTGTGCCTCACGATCTTCGTGGTCGAACTTGCGCTCAAGATCTTCGCCCATGGCCCGCGGTTCTTCCGCTCGGGGTGGAACCTTTTCGACTTTGCCATCGTCGCGGTGAGCCTTGTCCCGGCCACCGAGGCGACGAGCGTGCTCCGGGCGCTGCGCATCCTTAGGGTCCTGCGCCTGATCAACGCGGTCCCGCGCCTGCGCCGCGTGGTCGAGGGCTTTGTTCTGGCGCTGCCCGGCATGGGGTCGGTGTTCCTGCTGATGGGGATCGTGTTCTACATCGGCGCGGTGATGGCGACGAAGCTGTTCTCGGACACCTTCCCGCAATGGTTCGGCGATCTCGGCAGTTCGGCCTATTCGCTGTTTCAGATCATGACGCTCGAAAGCTGGTCGATGGGGATCGTCCGCCCCGTGATGGAGGTTCACCCCTACGCCTGGGCATTCTTCGTGCCGTTCATCATGGTCACGACCTTCGCGGTCGTGAACCTTCTGGTCGGTCTGATCGTGAACTCGATGCAGGAGGCCCATTCGGTCGAGGACAACGCCAAGACTGACGCCTACCGCGACGAGGTGCTCACCCGGCTTGCCGAGATCGAGCGAAGGCTGGCCGAGAGGAAGTGACCCGGCTCACGTGAATGTGACAGCGGGTGGCAAGCGGGATTCCGCTTGTTCACCGGTTTCGCTATAAACTCTGCGAAAACGAGGCGAAGGGGCAGCATGTCAATTTCCATCACGCGCAGAAACGCCGCCCTTCTCATGGCAGGCGCCGTGCTGGCGGCCTGCGGAACACCGTCGAAGTTCCAAACCTACGACGGGCCAGAGGTGACGCGTGTGGTCGTGATGAAGACCAACCGGCGCATGTACCTGATGCATCATGACACGATCCTGAAGGCCTATGACGTCGACCTCGGGTATGCCGCTTCCGGTCACAAGCAGTTCGAAGGCGATGGTCGTACTCCGGAAGGGCGATACTTCATCGACCGGCGCAACCCGGACTCGTCGTTCCATCTGTCGCTCGGTATCTCGTACCCCAACGAGAACGACCGCGAGTACGCCTCGTCGATGGGCAAGTCGCCCGGAGGCGATATCTTCATTCACGGCGGGCCGCGGCCCGGGCGCGACCGAAATGGGCCGGACTGGACCGCAGGCTGCATATCTGTGACCAACAAGGAGATGGAGGAGGTCTACGCGATGGTGCGTGTCGGTACTGCCATCGACATCTTCCCCTGAAGCGCCTGCTTATCCGCCGGTGATAAGTGTCCACCAGATCTTGCCGTTCGGTTCCTGAAAGAACGAGAAGCCGAGGTCACGCGCAGCGCGATCGAGCAGGATCGACCGGGTGTCCGGCTGCTCCATCCAGGCGGCCAGCGTCTCCATCTCGGTTTCGTAGGTCTCCGAGATCGCTTCTCCCTTGACCTGAGCGGCATAGCCGGCACGTGCCGCGCGATCGAGCGGTGTCGAGCCGTCCGATCCATAGTGCCAGGGGCGGTTCTGGCGGGACATGTCGCGGGAGTGCTGGGCCGCAGCGACGTTCAGGGCCCCGTTCAACTGCAGCGCCGGGGCGGAAGCCGCCTGACGCAGCGCATTCACGCCATCGATCATCCGCGCCTGGATCTGCGGTTCCTCGCGGGCAGAGATGCGATAGACCCGCTGCAGCGGCTGCCCGTCCGGGCCCAGCTGGGGTCCGGACACCGGTGCGCAGGAGATGAGGGCCGCAATCGAGAAGAGGGCGAGAGCAATGCGCAGCAATTTCGGGTTCCTGACCGTAAGGTTGTTCCGCCTGCCATAGCGCGAACTGGTTCGGTCTTCAAACCCGTCCCTCGCTCACATCGGCGTGCTCTGGCCGCAGTGCCGTTGCACCCGCAGCGGAGCCGGACTATTTTCGCCACCGAAAAGAAGACGGAGATCATCATGAGCAGTGACCCCGCGACCCCGTTCGGCCGCCGCCGCTTTCTCGGTGGCGCCGTGGCCGCGACCTTCGGCGCAAGCGTTCTTCCAGCAACCGCGCAGGAATTCGGCGGGGCGACCGGGGCAGGCACGATCGAGGCCGATCGCCAGGTCTCGGGGAGCATCCGCCGCAACGTGTCGAGCTTCCGTGCGATGGACTGGCGGTCATATTTCGACAATACCCGCGGTGGCGCGATCCTCGTCGACATCACCAGCCGGTCGCTTCACTACTGGAGCGAGGACCAGTCGGTCTACCGGCTCTATCCCTCGTCGATCCCGTTGTCGGAGGACCTCACGCGGCGGGGCCGCACGCAGGTGACCAAGAAGGACCCCAACCCCGACTGGCGCCCGACACCGGCGATGAAGCAGCGCAACCCGGAATGGCCAGACTACATTCCGCCGGGGCCCGACAACCCCCTCGGCACCCGCGCCTTGCACCTGAGCTGGCAGTATTACCGGATCCACGGCACCCACGACACGCGCAAGATCGGACGCCGGTCGTCGAATGGCTGCATCGGGCTCTACAACGAGCACATCGAGGAGCTGTTCCAGCTGGCGAATGTTGGAACGCAAGTGCTTCTGATCTGACGCACAATAGTCTTCCTAGA
>CAZOHN010000008.1:13421-43174 GCA_964579325.1 uncultured Rhodobacterales bacterium | reverse complement strand
GAGGTCTGTGGATTATTCCTCCGTGCCGATCTCGACCGATCAGGTCAACTCAACCTTTGGTGACGCTTCCGTCATCCTGCCCAGAGGCGTTACGCCCGGCCACCCCGACTGGCCCGCCCACTGGCCGACGTGGGAACTCCCACTCTGGTCCGAGGACAACGGCCCGACCTTCACCTCCGAATGGCGCCGTTGGCAGGCCGACCCGGACACCTACGTCCCCCCACCGCCGCCCAATCCCTAGGGTGGGCAATCTGCTCGCCACCCCCCTCCCAAACCTCTAAAATCCGGTTAACGCGCAAGACGTTTCCCCGCTATATCAACAGCTTGACCCTTCTGCTCAATTTGAGCAGCCCCACTTGCGGCCCCGCGATGCGGCCCCTCAGGCCGCCTCCAGCGCCCGCATCAGGTCGGCCACCAGGTCGCCCGCGTCCTCCAGTCCCACCGACAGCCGGATCAGCCCCGGCGTGATCCCCAGCGCCACCTTCTGGTCGTCCGGCAGCCTCTGGTGGGTCGTCGTCGCCGGGTGGGTCGCGATCGACTTGGCGTCGCCGAGGTTGTTCGAGATGCTGACGATCTCCAGCGCGTTCATGAACCGGAACGCCGCCTCCTTGCCGCCCGCCACCTCGAACGCCACCAGCGTCCCGCCCGACCCCATCTGCCGCATCGCGAGGTCATGCTGCGGGTGCGACGGCAGCCCCGGGTAGATCAGCCGGCCCACCTTGCCGTGCCCCTCCAGCGCCCGCGCCACCACCATCGCCCCCTCCGCCATCGCCCGCACCCGCAGGTCCAGCGTCGCCATCCCGTGCAGCATGATCCAGGCGTTGAACGGGCTCATCGAGCCCCCGGTGTGCTTCATGTAAGGCTCCAGCACCTTGCGCACCCACTCGCGCCGCCCGCAGACCACGCCCCCCAGCGCGCGGCCCTGCCCGTCGATGTGCTTGGTCGTGGAGTAGACCACCACGTCCGCCCCCTGTTCGACCGCCTTCGAGAAGGTCGGCGTCGCGAAGACGTTGTCCACCACCACCAGCGCCCCGGCGGCATGGGCGATGCCGCAGACCGCCTCGATGTCCACAAGTTCCAGTGCCGGGTTCGACATGCTCTCGAAGAACACCGCCTTCACCCCCGGCACCACCGCCGCGCGCCACTGGTCGAGGTCGGCGCCGTCCACGAAGGTGACCGCGACGCCGTAGCGGACCAGCACCTCTTCCAGAATGTAGAGACACGACCCGAAGAGCGCCCGGGACGACACCACCCGGTCCCCCGCCCGCAGCATCGCCATCAGCGCCCCGTTCACCGCCGCCATGCCGGAGGCCGTGGCAAAGGCGTCCTCGGTCCCCTCGATCGCCGCGATCCGCTCCTCGAACATCCGCACCGTCGGGTTGCCGTAGCGGGCATAGATGAACTCGTCGTCGCCGGCCTTGAGGAACCGCGCCTCGGCCTGCTCGGCACTGTCGTAGGCGAAGCCCTGGGTCAGGAAGATCGCCTCGGCCATCTCGCCATACTGGCTGCGGCGGATTCCGCCGTGCACGGCGCGGGTCCTCGGTTTCCAGTCGGTCATGGCGCTCCCTCCCGGGCAAAGAAAAACCCCGAAACCGTCAAGGCTTCGGGGCAGAACCCGTCACCTCTTTAGCGGCTTGTTTAACGTGGCCCGCAATCCGGTCGACAAAGCGCCACATCCGGGCGGATACGCCCGTTGCCTGTGGCCGTCAAGCACCGTCACGGTGGTGTAACCCGGGCTACATGGCGCTGTCGTATGACCCGCATATTCCGCACCCACAAGATGTGGTGGGAGCTGCCCATGCGCCTCGTCCAGATCAATGCCGACACCACGGGCCTCACCGGCCTTGCCACGCTGCGCGCCGCGCTCGACACGCTGCCCGACGGGGCGCCGGTCGTCGTGATGGTGCATGGCTACAAGTTCACGCCGCGCCATCCCCGGCGCAGTCCGCACACGCACATCCTGTCCCTCGCTCCCGACCCGACCGACCGCAAGGCGCTGTCCTGGCCGCGCCAGCTCGGGCTTGGGCAGGCGGGCCTTGCCATCGCCTTCGGCTGGGAAGCGACGGGATCGGTCTGGCGCGCCTGGGCCGAGGCGGCGCGGGCGGGGCTGGCGCTTGCCCGGCTCCTGACGCTCCTGCACGCAGAGGGCCGCCGGGCCGATCTGGTGGCGCACAGCATGGGCGCGCGCGTGGCGCTGGCTGCCCTTGCGGCGCTGCCTGTTCCGGCATTGCGCAGGGCGATCCTGATCGCACCGGCCGAGTTCCGCGACACGGCCCGCGCCGCGCTCGACACGCCGGCCGGCCTCGCGGCGGAAATCGTGAACGTCATCAGCCGCGAGAACGATCTCTTCGACGCGCTGGTGGAATGGCTTGTCGCGCCACACCGCCCCGGAGCGCGCACGCTGGGCCTCGGGCTCGGGGCGGACCGGCCGAACTGGACTGATCTTCAGGTTGACGACAGCGCAACGCTCGCAGCACTGGCTACGCTCGGCTACCGGATCGCCGCGCCCACCCGCCGCATCTGCCACTGGTCGGGCTACCTCCGCCCGGGCGTCTTCCCGCTCTACCGTGCCATCGTCACGGGCGCGCTGCCGCTCCCGCTCCTGCGGGATCACCTGCCCGGTCGCGCCGCCCCGCGCTGGTCACGACTGCTCGACATGCCCGCGCTGCCCTTGCCCTTCGCCCGGAAAGCGGCATCCTGACGCGCAACCCCGCGACAGGAGCACCGCCATGACTGCCGAGATCGACCTTTACTACTGGCCCACGCCGAACGGCTGGAAGATCACCATCGCGCTCGAGGAGATGGGGCTGCCCTACAACGTCCACCTCATCGACATCGGGGCGGGCGACCAGTTCGACCCCGCGTTCCTCAAGATCGCCCCGAACAACCGGATGCCGGCCATCGTCGACCCCGAGGGACCGGACGCCGCACCGATCTCGATCTTCGAATCCGGCGCGATCCTGCAATACCTTGCCCGCAAGACCGGGCAGTTCTGCGGCCCGACCGAGCGAGACCGCGTGGCGGTGGACCAGTGGCTGATGTGGCAGATGGGTGGCGTCGGACCGATGGCGGGACAGGCGCACCACTTCCTCAAGTATGCCCCCTCGATGGACCCGCCGAACGACCTGCCCTACGCCAAGACCCGCTATCGCGGCGAGGTCGGGCGGCTTTACGGCGTGCTGGATCGGCAGCTTGCAGCGAACCGATACGTCGCCGGGGATTTCTACTCCATCGCCGACATGGCGATCTGGCCCTGGGCCTCGCTCTGGGAAGGGCAGGAGCAGACGCTGGAGGACAAGCCCAACCTCGCGCGGTGGCTTGACGAAGTGGGCGAACGGCCTGCAGTTCAGCGCGGCAAGGCCGTCGCGGCCGACAGGCGCAGCAATGCGGCGATGGACAAGAAGGCACAGGAGGTGCTGTTCAAGGGCGTTCGCTGAAGCCCGGGGACGGGAAGCCCGGCTACTTGTCCGGGCTCTCGTCCTCGATCACGTGCTTCTGCAGCAACATGATCTGCCCCCAGAGGAACAGGAACAGAAGGACCGGAAAGCCGAAGGTCTCGATCTTGACCCATGTGTCGGTCGACATCGTGCGCCAGACGACCTCGTTGGCGACTGCAAGCGCACCAAAGCCGAGCGCCAGGTTGCGGGTGAGGATCATCCAGCCCTCGTGGCGCATGGGGAGCATCTCGCCCATGACGTATTCGAGCCACGACCGCCGCAGGATCAGCCCGGTGCCAAGGATCGCAGAGAAGAGGCCGTAGACGATGGTGGTCTTCATCTTGAAGAACGTCTCGTCGTTGAACCAGACCGTCAGCCCGCCAAACACGATCACGAGGATCGCGGTCACGACCTGCATCCGGCTGACCTTGCCGGAGAGCTTCCAGAGCACCGCAATGGAGAGCAGCAGGATCGGCACGAAGGCCGCCGTCACCACGATGAAGCCGGTATACTCGGTGCCACCGATCGGAAAGGTATCGTCCTTGAGACGCGTATAGGCGACGAAGAAGGCGATCGCCGGACCAAGCTCCAGCGCCATCTTAACCCACGGGTTGATCGTCTTGTCGGCCATCTCCGCCCTTCCCTAGCGACCCACCTGAACTATCACCGCCCCTGCCGCGATCAACCCCATTAGCGTGGCTCGGGCAGGCCCGACCTTCTCGCGCAGGATCAGCCAGCCGATCAGTGCCGCAAAGACGGTCGAGGTTTCGCGCAGGGCCGCGACCTCGCCGACCTTGCCGATCCGGGTGCCCAGCATCACGCCGCCGAAGCTCACGAAGGCCACGAGCGCGCCGATGAAGCCGCGCAGCAGGAGCGGCCCCGGGACGGGTGGGGCGGGGAGGCGGCGCCAGCGCAGCGCGGCGAGGACCGGGAAGTCGAGCGCCGTGAGCAGGAAGAACCAGGCGAGGAACGAGAACGGGTCTGGGAAGGTGCGGATGCCCCAGGCGTCGTAGGTGGTGTAGAGCGCCACCAGAAGCCCCCCGGCCAGTGCCCAGAGGAGACCTGTGCGCAGCGCGCGGGGATCGGCGGCGCCGGCGCGAAGGTTGAGCCATGCGAGCGCGAGGATGCCGCCCGACAGGATCGCGACCCCGGCCCACTGAGCGGCGGTATAGTCTTCGGCGAGGAGTACCGAGGCGAAGGCCACCGTCACCAGCGGCCCGGTGCCCCTGACCACGGGGTAGACCACGGTATAGGCCGCGCGTTCGTAGGCCAGCGCCATCGTCAGCTTGTAGGCGAAGTGGATCACCATCGCGCCTGCGAGGATCAGCCACTCACCCCCTTGCGGCCAGGGCACCAAGAGCGTGGCCACCGGCAGCATCATCAGGGCGATCCAGAGATCGATCGCCCCGCGCGTCAGCCAGGGGTCGTGCCGGCCCTTCTGGAGCGCGCCGAAAAGTGCATGGGCGAGGGCCGACAGGAGCGCCAGCCCCGCCGCGAGCCGCGCCCCCTCGGGTGTGCCCGCAAGCCCGACGATCCAGTCGCTCAATGGCTGCGCCTGCGCCTCATGCCTCGGCCCCGGTCATGGCCCGGGCGAAGTCCTCGGGGTCGAAGGGCTGGAGGTCGTCAATCTGCTCGCCCACGCCGATGGCGTGGATCGGCAGGCCGAAGCGGTCCGCGAGCGCGACCAGAACGCCGCCCTTGGCAGTGCCGTCGAGCTTGGTCATCACGAGGCCCGAGACATCCGCCAGCTTGCGGAAGATATCGACCTGATTGAGCGCATTCTGCCCGGTCGTTGCGTCGAGGACGAGGAGCGTATTGTGCGGCGCGCCGGGATCCTTCTTGCGGATCACCCGAACGATCTTGGCAAGCTCTTCCATGAGGTCCTGCCGGTTCTGGAGCCGGCCGGCGGTGTCGATCAGCAGAAGGTCGGCGCCGTCGGCCTCGGCCTTGGTCATCGCGTCGAAGGCGAGGCTCGCCGGGTCGGAGCCCTCGGGCGCGGTGAGGACCGGGACCCCGGCACGCTGGCCCCAGACCTGGAGCTGCTCGACCGCCGCCGCGCGGAAGGTGTCGCCCGCGGCGATCACCACCTTCTTGCCGGCGGCGCGGAACTGGCTGGCAAGCTTGCCGATGGTGGTGGTCTTGCCTGAGCCGTTCACACCAACCACGAGCACCACCTGCGGTTTCTTCGCGTAGATCGGCAGGGGCTTGGCGACCGGCTCCATGATCCGGGCGATCTCGGTGGCGAGAAGGCTCTTGATCTCGGGAGTGGAGAGGCGACGGCCCATGCGCCCCTCGGCGAGGTTCGCCGTCACCCGCATCGCGGTGTCGACGCCCATGTCGGCCTGGATCAGAAGGTCCTCGAGGCTTTCGAGCATGGCGTCGTCCAGCGCCCGGCGCGGCGCTTCGGCGGCGGCTGCGCCACCGCGTCCGAACAGGCGGCCGAGGAAGCCGGTTTGCCGGGCCTCCGGTTCCTGCGCAGCCGGCGCGACGGCCTTGCCTGTCGCCGGTGTATCGCCCCGTCGGACCTCGGGAGGCGGCGTCTCGGGCGTTTCCGGCGCCGGTTCGGGTGTATCGAGAGGTTCGGGCAGGGGCACGCCCAGCGGCTCGGGTTCGGGAGTGGGATCGGGCTGACCAAGGGGAATGCCCGTCGGTTCGGGTGTCGGATCCAGCCGCGGCTGAGCTGCAGGCGAGGGGTCTGGAGCGAGTAAAGGCTCCAGCGCGGACGAAGGGGCATGTGCGGGTGCGGGTTCGTCAGTCGCGCCCTCGGCCACGATCGCGTCGAGACCCTCCTCGATCCGCGAGGAGGACTTGAACAGACGTTCCTTGAGCTTGGAGAAAAACGCCATGCGAGGCCCCGACTTCCTTCGGTTCGGTCCACCCCTACCCGGTCCGGTGGACGGGGAAAAGGGGCCGAGGTCATCCACCGGACCTCGCGGCGCGCGAAGACCCGCAGTCGCCCGGCGCAGTTGGACAGGGCAGTGTCATGACATTACTGTCGGAGCGTCATGGAGGACGGAAGCGAACCACAGCCGGCCAGCAGCGAGGTGGCCGCTTCGGCGGAGACCGCTCTGCGCGCGCACCCCGCCCGCGTGCAGCGCATCGAGGTACAGGGACGCGGCTATTGGGTGAAGGCACAGGAACGGCTTGACCTGAAGCTTTGGCTGCAGAAGGGTGGCGCGGCGCGCGCCTTTCGTGCCGAACGCAGCGCACTCGCCACCCTTGCCGATGCAGGCGCCCCTGTTGCGCGAGTCGTCGCCGAAGGCGAAACCTGGTTCGTCACGCCCGATGTCGGGGTGTCGCTCGATCGGTTGCTGAGAACGGACGCGCCCGACCGGGTGGAGGCGTTCTGTGCGGCGGGCCGGGCGCTCGCAGAGTTTCACCGCCGGGGACTGAGCCACGGCCGACCCTCGATCAAGGACATCTGCTGGGACGGCTCAACCGCCACCTTCGTCGATTTCGAGCGCTTCGCCACCAGACGGAACACACCGGCGGGACATGCACAGGACGTGGTCATCCTGCTGTTCTCCGCGCTCGCCCAGACCGGGCGACACTGCGCCGAGACCGATGCGCTGGCGAGAGGCTACCGGACGGCCGACCCCGGCGGGATCTGGGTCCGGGCGCAGCGGCTCTGCCGGAGGCTGGCGTTCATGGACCTGCTGACGCGGCCAATCCAGCTTTTGCCCAAGGCACGGGAATTCCGCGCAATTCCACTCACGCTCGACGTTTTCGGCCTGCGCTGACCGGCACGGCCGTTTCTGAATCCGAAACGAAGCGTTCCCGGGCGGGGTTTCCGTTGCCCCAGAATCACCCCGATTTCTCCCTAGCCTTCCGCAGCATGATGCTGCCCATCGTCGTACCAGTTCCCCCGTTCCGCATGGCCACGCTCGTTCCTGTGGCCCTTCTCCTCGTCGGTTCCGTCTTCGGTGGTGCTCCGCTCGTTGCCGCGCTCCTTTGGCTGACGTTCGGCGTGGCGATCATCGACCGGCTGGTCACGACGGCCGGCCCGACGGGCGCGTCGGGGGTGCGGGACGGCGGTCCGGCGCGGCTCGCCGAAGGGCTGGCGGTGGCGCACCTGGCGATCCTTGTCGCAGTCGTAGCGGGCCTTGTCGGCGTGACGGGCCTCTCCTTCGGCGACCGCCTCATGCTGCTCTTCGGGGCCGGCCTCCACGCGGGCCTCGTCAGCGTTCCGGCCGCCGAGGCGCTCTTGCGGAAAGGTACGCCTCGGGCACGCCGCCTGGGACTTGCCGTCCTCGTCTCGGTCCTGTGCGGACATCGCGCGGTGGCGCTCGACCGCATCCACCGCAAATTCCTCGGCACCGAACACGACCCCTTCACCGCGACCTTCGGCCAGGGCTTCTGGAACTACCTTCCCTCGGCCGCGACCGGCACCTTCTCGGCGGGATGGGAGATCGAGGCCTCGGTCCTGCGCGAGAAGGGGATCGATCCGACCCCGTTCCGGCACCCCTATACCCCGCTCGTCGCCGCCTCGGTCGGCCTCCTGCTGCTTGCCGCTGTGGCAGGCGGTTTCGACGGGGCGCTCTCACTGATCCTCGTCGCTGCGCTTGCGCAAGGCGTGACGCATGCCGCGGACTACGTGCTGCACTATGGGCTCACGCGGCGTGTCGACTTGGAGGGCGAGCCCGAGCCGGTCGGGCCCTGGCACGCCTGGAACTCGGCCGACTGGGCCTCGTCCGGGCTGATGCTCAACCTGACCCGGCACTCCGATCTCCACGCCGAGCCATTGCGCGACTGCTCGGAGTTCGGCCTGTGGGATGAAGAGGAGGCGCCGCGCCTGCCCTCGTCACTGCCGGTGATGATGGCGCTGGCAATGGTGCCGCCGCTATTCCGCCGCCTGATGGACAGCCGCGCCCGCGCCTGGCAGCGCCGGATCGACCATGCCACCCGCGTGCCCGAACCCCGCCCGCCAGTCATCCGACCTGCCGCTCCAGAGGCGCGGCCCGACGTGGCCGCCGATCCCGAGGCGCCTGCGCCCCTGAAGCGCGCCTCGCGCTGGCGTCGCGCGTCTGCCACCGCCGCTGTCGCCGCCAGGTCCGACGGTCCGGTCGAACTGGCCGTGCCTGACGCTCGCACCCCGGTTGCCGAGCCGACTGCGCGACCGCCCCGGCCTGCGCTGGCGGAACGGGTGATCGCCCGCACACTCGAACAGCTTGACGACCGCGTCGCCGATTCGTTGCCACCGGACCGAAAACACGCCCCCGGGGCAATGGACGCCGATGCCGCCGTGCTGCCCCAGCCACGCCGCGCGCCCCGGCTGCCCGAACGACTGGCGGTCGAGCAACGGGAGGACCCCGCCGTCCTCGTGCCTCCGGCCTCGCCGAAGCCGATCGTCCGCCATGAGATCCACGCACCAGATCCGGAACCGGCGCATGTAGCGGCGGGTTCGGTGGCGGAGCCTGAGATGGCGACCGAAACGGCAACCGATCCGCGTCCGCCCGGCGCCCTACCCGGCGCCAGGACGGCCGAGTCGCGCCGGGAGCGGGCCCGCCGGGGCCTTGGCGCGCCGCCCCGCCCGATGCCGGGTGGCCAACCGATCCGTCCGAGCGACACTGCCGCCCCGGAGGCGTCCGAGGGCGTGGACGCCATCGCAGATGCAATCGCACAGATGCTCGCGACCAGCCGTGCCGAAGAACGGCGCGAGGCCGCGAAAGGTCTGCCGGAGTTGATCCACCATGACGAGGTCGAGGCCATGGAAGACGCCCCGACGAAAAGGCGATCGTCCCCGGCGCCAGTTGCGGCAGCGCTGGCGCTTGCATCCATCGCAGGGCTGACCGGTTTCGCGCGCAAACGCGCCTGATGCGGCATTCCCGGCAGCGCCCGTCCGCTCCTCGGGCGCCACAACCTCTGGCGGGCACCGCATCGCTCTGGCAGTCTGTCCCGGCAGGATCAGGGAGATGACGGAATGCAGACAACCCGGCACGTCCTCTGCGCTGCGGCGCTGACCCTTGTCGCAACTCTTCCGGCGGCGGCAGAACGGCCGATGACAGCGACCGAGTTCGAAAGCTACGTCACCGGCAAGACCCTTCACTACGGCAGCCTCGGCAGCGCCTACGGCACCGAGCAGTATCTGCCGAACCGTCGGGTCTACTGGGCCTACATCGAGGACGAATGCCAGGAAGGCGTGTGGTACCCCGAAGGCGACCAGATCTGTTTCGTCTACGACTACGACCCGACACCCCAGTGCTGGACCTTCTGGAAACGCGAGGGCGGGCTGGCCGCGCGGTTCCAGAACGACCCCGAAGGGACCTATCTCTACGAGGTCAAGCAATCGAAGGAGCCGCTGCGCTGCCTCGGCCCGAAGGTCGGCGCCTAGAACAGGCTTCCCTGTTCCTCCGGCGGCTTGGCCGGCTTCGCCGTCCGCGACGTCCGTGAGGCGCCGGCTATTGGTGTGACGGCAATCGCCCCATCGCGGAACTCGATCTCGAGCGCGGCGGCTGCGCCGGCCTGCGCACGCGTGGTCACGAGCCCTGCGCCGTCACGCACCACTGCGAAACCACGCTCAAGCGTGGCGTGGTAGTCGAGCGAGCCCAGCAGGCGCGAAAGGCCGGCGAGCGCTTCGGACGCGCGCGCCGAGCGCACGCGCTGCGCCCGCTCCGCCCGCGCCCAGAGCGCGGCGAGGTCTTCCCGCTGCCGGCTGATCCGCACCTGAAGCGGCGCCGGAACCAGCTTCGGCCCGACCCTGTCGAGCTCGTGCCGTACGTCCCGCAGGCGGCGGTCGAGCGCGGCGTCGCGGCGGTCGGCGCGGGCGAGCCGGTCGCGTCGCTCGGCGAGGGAGCGTTGCAGTGTCTCGGGCCGAACCGGCGCGTTCGCCAGCCGCAACCGCGCCCGGTCGATGCGAGTCCGAAGGGCAGCCGGCAGCCGGTCGGCCCAGAGATCGAGGCGCTGGCGCGGGATGCCGACGAGCGCCTCGGGGCGCGGCAGCGCGCGCGCGAGGTCACGCAGCCGCTGGCGACGGTCGGACGTGGCGCGGCCGGCGGCCCGTTGCAGCCTTGCATCCTGCTCGGCCGTCCAGGCGAGGAGGTCGGCCCGCACTGGCACCGCCATTTCGGCCGCTGCGGTGGGTGTCGGCGCACGGCGGTCGGCGGCATAGTCGATCAGTGTGGTATCGGTCTCATGGCCCACGGCCGATATGAGCGGGATCTCCGAGGCGGCTGCGGCACGCACCACGATCTCCTCGTTGAAGCCCCAGAGGTCTTCCAGGCTGCCGCCGCCGCGCGCGACGATCAGCAGGTCGGGACGCGGGATCGGACCGTCCGGCGCGAGCGCGTTGAAGCCACGGATCGCGGCAGCGACCTCGGCGGCGCATCTCTCGCCCTGAACCGCGACCGGCCAGATCAGGACACGGCGCGGGAAGCGGTCGCGCAGACGGTGGAGGATGTCGCGGATCACCGCCCCCGAGGGCGAGGTGACGACACCGATGACGTCGGGCAGGAACGGCAGCGGCTTCTTGAGGGCCTCGGCGAACAGCCCCTCGGCGGCCAGCGCGGCCTTGCGCTTCTCCAGCATCGCCATGAGGGCACCTGCGCCGGCAAGCTCCAGTTCCTCGACCACCAGCTGGTACTTGGAAGATCCCGGAAAGGTCGTCATCCGCCCCGTTGCGATGACCTCGATCCCCTCCTCGGGCCTGACCGAAAGCCGCGCGGCCTGTCCCTTCCAGGCCACGGCATCGAGGACCGCGCGGTCGTCCTTGAGCGCGAAGTAGAGATGCCCGGACGCCGGCCGCGATAGCCGGCCGATTTCTCCGCGGACCCGGACACGGCCAAACTCGCCTTCGATCACGCGCTTCACCGCACCCGAGAGCTCGGAGACGGTGTATTCGTGGGCATTTCCCCCTAGCCCCCCCGGGCCTGCCGGTGCGCCGTCGTCGATCAGGTCCATTCGGTGTCCACCCCGGCCTCGCTTGCCCTTCCCCGCCCGCGACCCTAGAACGCCCGGGCGTGAAGGCCAAGCGGGGGCGCCCATGAACATCCTCATTCTCGGCGGCGGCGGGCGCGAGCACAGCCTCGCCTGGGCGTTCCAGCAGAACCCCAAGTGCGACCGGCTGATCGTGGCGCCAGGGAACGCCGGGATCGCGGCGATGGCCGAATGCGCCGATCTCGACATCCTCGATGGTGCCGCCGTGGTGGCCTTTGCGGCAGAAAACGCGGTGGACTTCGTGGTGATCGGGCCCGAGGCGCCGCTGGCGGCGGGGGTGGCGGATGCCTGCCGGGCCGCAGGCCTCCTCGCGTTCGGTCCCTCCGCGGCAGCGGCGCGCCTCGAAAGCTCGAAGGCCTTCACCAAGGAGGTCTGCGATGCCTGCGGCGCGCCGACTGCCGCCTGGGCGCGGTTCTCGGAGCGGGCCGCTGCGCTGGACTACCTGCGGGAGACGGGCGCACCCATCGTCGTCAAGGCCGACGGGCTGGCAGCCGGTAAGGGCGTGGTCGTGGCCACGACGCTCGCCGAGGCCGAGGCGGCGGTCGAGGAGATGTTCGGCGGCGCCTTCGGCGGCGCCGGGGCAGAGGTTGTGATCGAGGAGTTCATGGCCGGCGAGGAAGCCTCGTTCTTCATCCTCTGCGACGGCCGAGACGTGCTCGCGGTCGGCACCGCGCAGGACCACAAGCGAGTGGGCGACGGCGATACCGGGCCGAACACGGGCGGGATGGGGGCCTACTCTCCCGCGCCGGTGCTGACCGAGGCGCTGCAGGCGCAGGTTCTGGACGAAATCGTGAAGCCGACGGTCGCCGAGATGGCCCGGCGGGGGACACCGTTCCAGGGCGTGCTCTATGCGGGGCTGATGATCGAGGGGGGCCGGGCGCGGCTGGTGGAGTATAACGTCCGCTTCGGCGACCCGGAGTGCCAGGTCCTGATGATGCGACTTGGGGCACAGGCGCTGGACCTGATTCAGGCCTGCGCGGAGGGGCGGCTCTCGGAGGCGCAGGCTGAGTGGGCCGACGACCATGCGCTTTCGGTCGTGATGGCCACACAGGGCTACCCCGGCGCCCATGCGAAAGGCTCGCAGATTCGGGGACTGGAAGAGCTTACTCGAGGTTCGCGCGAAATGGTGTTTCACGCAGGCACAGCGGCGCGCGACGGCGGATTCATCGCGGCAGGCGGGAGGGTTCTGAACGTCACGGCGCGCGGCGACACGCTGGCGGAGGCGCGGGACAGGGCCTACGGGATGGTCGACCGGATCGACTGGCCCGGTGGCTTTTGCCGACGCGATATCGGATGGCGGGCGCTGTAGCGACAGTGCGGACGGGCGACTCAGCGACAGGCGAGTGCGGCAGAAACCGAGCGCGGCCCGCGATTTGCACCGATATCGCGAGTGGTCATCACTCCCTCCGCAAGACGCGTGGCCAAAAGCCGTGACCAGTCGGGCGAGGCCGTCACGATCTCGGTCTGGCCGGCGCAGGTCCTGAGGCCTCCCAGGATCTCGCGGTCGCCGATCCGGTGGTTGGTGTGGCCTTCGGCGGCCGCGACCTCGGTGAGGCGCGGTCCTTCGGGATCGTAGCGGACGATGCGGAGAATGCGCGCGAGGTGCGGGCGGTCGACATAGGCGATCTCGACCCGGCCGTCGCTATCGAAGTCGGCGATAGCGGCGGGAGCGAGCCAACGGAAACGCGTGCCGATGTGGGGGGTTGCCGCCAGCTTTTCCGGACCGCGCCGACCCAGGCCGTAGACCGCGAGCTGGGCGCCCTGATCTGCCTGGGTCTCGACCACCACGATCTCGGGCCGGCCGTCACCGTCGAGGTCGGCGAGCCTTGGCGCGGTATCCTCGAAGACACGGTCATCAGGCAGGCGGACGCGATAGGTTCGTACTCTGGCGACCTCGTCCGAGGTGAGGCCCGCGCCGCCGCCGTCGTCGGTCTCTATCAGGAGCGATCGGTGTTCGATGGCATCACCCAGCACGCCGTGCGCGTAGGTGTCCGTCGGCTCGTCGTACCGGACCGAGACTATGGTCTCGGCCGCCGCACCATGGGCGAGGAGTATGGCGGCAATCGCTGCCAACGCCCTGTTCAAATCTGCTTTTCCGGCATCTGCACGATCAGGCCGTCGAGGGCGTCAGACACCTTGATCTGGCAGGTCAGGCGCGAGCGGACGGTGTCGGGCTGGTAGGCGAAGTCGAGCATGTCTTCCTCCATGCTCTCCTTGTGCGGCAGCTTGGCCACCCAGTCGGGGTGGACGTAGACGTGGCAGGTGGAGCAGGCGCAGGCGCCGCCGCAGTCTGCCTCGATGCCGGGGATACCATTGTCACGGGCGCCTTCCATGACGGTGAGGCCGTTCGGCACGTCGACGACGTGTTCGGTGCCATTGTGTTCGATATAGGTGATCCTGGCCATGTCTTCCCCTGCAGTCCATCCCGGCGCGTCAGGGCGGACATAGGCCATGCCGGGAGGATTTGCCAGTGCATCGGGCGCTGCGTCGGGGCACTTGCGGACACCAAGAAATGTTCTACTCTTGTTCTAATGCTGCATGCCCCGCCCCGACCCCTGCCCTGGCCCCGCCCTCCCGCCGCGCTGCCCGCCGGACGGCTCGACGAGCCGTCGCAAGGCGCGCGGGTGACGGTCGCGGGTCTGGTCCTGGTCCGGCAGCGCCCCGGCACGGCCAAGGGGGTGATCTTCATCACGCTCGAGGACGAGACCGGAGTGGCGAACGTGGTGGTCTGGGCCAAGGTCTACGAACGCTTCCGCCGGGCGGTGATCGCCGGACGCCTCCTGCGGGTGACGGGGCGGCTGCAGCGCGATGCAGGCGTGGTGCATGTGGTCGCGGAGGAGATCGAGGACCTGTCGTTCCTTCTGGACGATCTGCTCCGCGAGGGGTTCCGGCACGACCCGTGCAAGGCCGGCGACCAACCCTGAGCGCGAGGGAGGCTGTGTCGATCCAGAAAAGGTCGGGCAGGTACGCCGCCCTTGCGACCACCGCGAAACCGCGCGCGGTTTCGCGCGCCGCCAATGCCAGGCGCGAGCCGGCGGACCCATCCGCCGCAGTCTGGCAGAGCGGGAAGGGGAGGAACCGGCCGACGCGACCCGGATCGGGCTGCGATCGGCGAAACGCGCTTCCCACCGGCCCGGAAGACAAACAGGGCGCCCTGGGGCGCCCCGTCCGGATTCCTGACCTCAGCGAGCGGCGGCGATCACTCCACCGAAAGCGCCACGAAGCGAGGGTCGCCCGAGCGGCGGACCAGCAGCAGGAGTGACTTGCGCCCCGCATCGCGGGCCTCGGTGATCCGGGCCTCGAGGTCGGCAGCCGTCTCGACCTTCTGCTGGCCGGCTTCGGTGATGATGTCGCCCGTGCGGATGCCCTTGGTGAAGGCTTCGCTGGCTTCATCAACGCTCTTCACGACCAGACCCTCGGCATTGTCGGGCAGGCCGAGTTCGGTGCGCAGTTCGGGCGTGAGCGTCGCGACGGTGACCCCGAGGACCTCGCGCTCGGCCGGCGGTGCGCTGGGCGAGGCGACGGCCGGGATCGCGCCCTCTGCTTCCTCTCGGCGACCGAGCGTCAGCATCAGCGTCTGGGTGCCACCGTCGCGCCAGACCACGAGGCGAACCTCCTTTCCGACGGG
Organism: uncultured Rhodobacterales bacterium; assembly: GCA_964579325.1. GTDB lineage: Bacteria > Pseudomonadota > Alphaproteobacteria > Rhodobacterales > Rhodobacteraceae > CAZOHN01. The sequence goes on along the minus strand of CAZOHN010000008.1, from coordinate 28,177 downwards.
CGCATTGCCGACACGGCGCACGAGGTCGCGGGTGTCGGTCACCTGCGCCCCGTCGAAGTTGAGGATGACGTCGCCCTGCAGGATGCCAGCGTCCATGGCCGGACCTTCGGGAACGTCGGTCACCAGTGCTCCGCGCGCCTCGGCGAGGCCCATGGCCTCGGCCACGTCAGGCTCTACGTCCTGGATCCGCACGCCAAGCCAGCCGCGGCGGGTCTCGCCGAATTCCTTCAGCTGGGCCACGACTTGCGTCACCACGGCCGAGGACATCGCGAAGCCGATGCCGATCGAGCCGCCGTTCGGCGACAGGATCGCCGTGTTCACGCCGATCACCTCGCCTGTCATGTTGAACAGCGGTCCGCCCGAGTTGCCGCGGTTGATGGCGGCGTCAGTCTGAATGTAGTCGTCGTACGTGCCCGACAGCGCTCGGCCGCGGGCCGAGACGATGCCCGCAGAGACCGAAAAGCCCTGACCGAGCGGGTTGCCCATTGCCATTACCCAGTCGCCGACACGCATCAGGTCGCTGTCACCGAACGGCACGAAGGGCAGCGGGACGTCGCTCTCGACCTTGAGCAAGGCGATGTCGGTGTTCTTGTCGGTGCCGACCACCTTCGCAGGCAGCGTCTTTCCCGAGAAGAACTCGATCAGGATTTCGTCGGCACCGTCGATGACGTGGTTGTTCGTCACGATGAAGCCATCCTCGGAAATCACGAAGCCAGAGCCAAGCGCCTGGCTGCGCCGAGCCCGCGGCCCTTCGCCCTGATTGTTGCGATCCATGAAGTCACGGAAGAAGTCCTCGAACGGAGAGCCGGGCGGTGCCTCGAGCCCGGGCATGCCGGGTGTGGCCACGGTCGTCGAGGTCGTGATGTTCACGACCGAGGGACTGACCTTGTCGGCAAGCTCCGCAAAACTCTCGGGCGCGGCCCGTGCGACGGAGTTGACGGCCATCAGCAGCGCCAGTCCTAGCGCCAGAAACAGGACCCGGAACAACCTGTGAGGGGCCGGGTCGGGAAGGGCAAGTGCCTGCGAGGTCACGGCGAGGATCCTTCTGTCATCGGAGATCGGCAACGGGGGTTGCCATCACGCACACCTAAGAGTTAGTCCCGCCTGCCGGCAACTCAAAGGCTGTCGCGGCGGCTCACTTCGGCGTGACGCTACTAGGGTAGTGTCTCAGGAGCCAAGCGCCCTCGCAAGTGCAAGAAGCGCCGTTCCGGTCGCGAGAGCGACGAGGCCGATCAATCGGCGCGTCTCGGGATCGAGCCGGGCGAGGAAGGCAAGCGCCTCGACGATGCGGCGAGGGGCCAATGCAAGCACCAGCCCCTCGACAATCAGCACGAGCGCGATCGCAAGTGCGATCGTTCCGATCACGCCGTGGTCACTCGGTCGCGGCCGGGCGCCCGGCGGGGTTCTCGAGGTAGTCGAAGAACGAACTCTCCGGCGAGATCACGAGCGACGAGTTACCCGCCTGGAGTGCGCGGGTGTAAGCCGTGAGCGAACGGTAGAACTCGAAGAACTCGGCGTCCTGCCCAAAGGCTTCGGCGAAGATCGCGTTGCGGTTCGCGTCGGCCTCGCCTCGGGTGATCTCGGCCTGCCGGTTGGCATCGGACACGAGTTCGACCACGGTCCGGTCGGCCTGCGCCCGAACCCGCTGCGCCGCCTCGTTACCGCGTGCGATCTCGTCAGCAGCCTCGCGTTCCCGCTCGGCGCGCATCCGGGCGAAGGTCGCTTCGAGGTTCTGCACCGGCAGGTTCGTGGTCTTGAGGCGCACGTCGACAATGTCGAGGCCGAGCGTCAGCGCCGAGGCCCGCGCCTGGTCGCGGATGCGGTTCATCAGGATACGGCGGTTTGGCGAGAGGATCGTATCGGACGTGACCGATTCCGAACCAAGCACCTGCCGGATCTGCGCGTTCAGGATCGACTGAAGCCGGTCTTCGGCCGCGCGCAGGCCACCGACGCCTACAGCCTGCCGGAACTGCACCACGTCTGCGATGCGATAGCGAGCGAAGGCGTCGACCACGAGGCGGCGGTCATCCGAGGGCGTCACCTCGATCTGGTTGGTTTCAAGCGAGAGGATCCGGTCGTCGTAGCGCACGACCTCCTGGATCAGCGGGATCTTGAAGGCGAGGCCCGGATCTTCCTTGACCGACCTGATCTGGCCGAACTGAAGCACGAGCGCCTTCTCACGTTCGTCCACGATGAAGATCGAGGACAGGATCCCGGCAACCACGACGAAGATGATCGGCAGAAGAAGCGTGGATTTCCGCATGGTTCAGTTTCCCCCGCTCGTCGCAGACCGGCGCAACTCGTTGAGCGGCAGGAACGGGATGACCCCAGTGCCACCCCCTGCCCCGCCACCGCTGATCGACTCGTCCAGGATGATCTTGTCTACCGTACCCAGAACCTGCTCCATCGTTTCGAGGTAGAGACGCTTGCGGGTGACTTCCGGAGCATTCCGATACTCGCCCAGAACCGCGAGGAAGCGGCTGGCTTCACCCTCGGCCTCGTTGACGACCCGGGCCCGGTAGCCTTCGGCCTGCTCGAGGATTTGCGCGGCTTCACCGCGCGAACCGGCGAGCACGGTATTGGCGTAGGCATCGGCCTGCCGCTCCAGCCTGTCGCGCTCCTGTTCGGCTGCCTGGACCGCGCGGAAGGCGTCGATCACCTCGCGCGGCGGGTCGGCCTTGTCGAGGTTCAGTCGGACGATGTTGATCCCACTGTTGTACTCGTCGAGCGACCCCTGGATCAGCTCCTGGGCCCTCGTGGCGATGATGCCGCGGTCGCGGTTCAGGATCGGCGCGAGCTCGGTCTCGGCGATGATCTCGCGCATCGCCGCCTCGGAGACGGCGCGGACGGTCAACTCGGGGTCGCGGAGGTTGAACAGGTAGGACGCCGCATCGTTGATGTTCCAGACAACCTGGAAGTCGATGTCGACGATGTTCGAGTCGGTCGTGAGCATAAGTCCGTCTTCGGTGCGTCCGCCCGACGAGACGCCAATATCCTGCGTGTTTTCACGCGTCACCGGAATGACCTCGGCGGTCACCACGGGCCAGGGCGCAAAGTTCAGGCCCGGATTGCCGATCTTGTAGAATTCACCGAGGAACAGTTCGACCGACTGTTCTTCCGGGCGCACCGTGTAGAAGGACGAGAACGCCCAAAGCGCCGCTACGGCCAATGCGCCGATACCGACCGTGCCGCGGGTCAGCTTGAACCCGCCGCCACCGCCATCGGGGCCGCCGCCGTTCGGTCCGCGACCGCCGCGACCGCCCATCAGGACGCGCAGTTGCTCCTGACCCTTGCGAACGATCTCGTCGATCTCAGGGATCTGTGGCCCATCGCCGCCGGGCCGTCGCCCGCCGCCTCGCCGATCGTCGCCCCGGTCATCGTTCCCGCCCGAGCCGCCTCCGCCGCCCCAGGGCCCGCCGTTGTTGCCTGCCATATGGCCTTTTTCCCTTCGGTTCCTGTTCTCAGGTCTGGTTGCTAACTGGTTACTTCACGTTGAAAATCAAGCTGTCCTCACAGGGGATTTCATGGTCACCAGCTCCTCCACGATGGTCGGATGCACAGCCACGGTCCGGTCGAAATCCTCCTTTGTCGCACCCATGCGAACTGCCACAGCGGCAAGCTGGATCAACTCCCCGGCGTGGTCGGCGACAATGTGACACCCCAACACCCGGCGCGTGGCCTGGCTCACAATCAGCTTCATCATCACCCGTTCCGGTCGGCCGAGGAAGGCGGTCTGCATCGGCCGGAACGAGGCGCAGTAGACCTCGATCGCTTCACGCTCGCGCGCAGCCTCCTCGGTCAGGCCGACATAGCCGTACTCGGGCTGCGTGAATACCGCGCCCGGCACACAGTCGTAGTCGAACGCAGTCGGGCGGCCATGGAAAACGGTCTCGACGAAGGCCGCGCCCTCGCGAATCGCGACGGGGGTAAGCTGCATGCGGTTGGTCACGTCGCCCACCGCGAAGATCGAGGGCACGGCGGTCTGGCTGTAGCGATCGACCACGATCTCGCCGCGCCGGCCGATCTTCACGCCTGCCTCCGCAAGACCCATGCCCTCCGTGTTGGGAACCCGCCCGGTGGCCCAGAGGAGCTTGTCGTAGCACGTTTCCGACCCATCGGTGCCCTTGACACGAACGCCGGCGCCTTCACCCTTCACATTCACCACATCTGTGCCCAGTCGCAGGTCGACGCCGTTCTCCTGCATGATCTGTGCAATGTGGCCCCTTGCCTCGTCATCGAAGCCGCGAAGGATCTGGGCGCCCCGGTAGAACTGCGTCACTTTCACGCCAAGCCCGTTGAGGATGCAGGCCATCTCTGAGGCGATGTATCCGCCACCTACGATCAGGATGCTTTCGGGCAAGTCTTCGAACTGGAACACCTCGTTCGAAGTGATCCCGAGGTCGGCGTTCTTTCGGTCGGGGACGTCGGGCCGGCCACCGGTCGCCACAAGGATATGGGCCGCGGTGAATCGCTCGCCGGTGTCGAGGCGGACGGTGTGGGGGTCTTCCAGCACCGCGCGGGCCTTGTGGACTGCGACACCTGCCCGGTCGAGCGTGGAGGTATAAGCGGCTTCGAGGCGGTCGAGCTCGGAGTGAAGCCGGGCCTGGAACCGCCGCCAGTCGAAGCCGCCGGCCGTGACCTCCCAGCCGTAATCGCGCGCATCAGTCATCAGCCGGCGATAGGTCGAGGCGAAGACCATCAACTTCTTGGGCACGCATCCGCGGATCACGCAGGTGCCGCCCATGCGGTATTCCTCGGCAAGCCCGACGCGTGCCTTGGCCTCGGCAGAAGCGAGGCGCGCGGCACGGACCCCGCCCGAGCCGCCGCCGATCACGAAGAGGTCGTAGTCGAACACCACGGGCTCACTCCGGCATGTCTGCGAAGATGTTGGAGGTATCGGCGAGCGCGATCCGCTCCTCGTCGATAGTGCCGGCGTTGATGTCGCGCACTTCCACCCGCCCGTCGGGATGGCCGACGACCACGCGATCGCAGATGTCGATGAAGAGGCCGTTCTCGACCACGCCGGGGATCTGGTTCAGCACCAGGGAAAGCTGGCGCGCACTGCCGATGCGCTTGAGGTCGAGATCGAGGATGTAGTTGCCTTCGTCGGTACGGAAAGGCTCGGACCCGTTGAGCCGGAGGCCCGCCGTGCGGCCCATCACCTCAAGGCTGACAAGGGCCTCCTCGATCAGCGCCTTGGTGGTCTGCCAGCCGAACGGGATCACCTCGACGGGGAGCGGAAAGGCCCCGAGGGCGGCGACTTCCTTTGCGGCGTCGGCGATCACGATCATCTGGTCGGAGGCCGTTGCCACGATCTTCTCGCGCAGCAATGCGCCGCCACCGCCCTTGATCAGGCAGAGGTCGGGGTCGAATTCGTCGGTGCCGTCGATAGTGAGGTCCAGCCACTTGGCCTCGTCGAGCGTGACGATGGCGATACCAAGATCGGTCGCGAGCGCAGCGGTTCGCGCCGAGGTCGGAACGCCGGTGATCCGGAGCCCCTCCTCGCGGACCCTTTCGCCGAGGCAGCGCACCATCCAGGCGGCCGTCGACCCGGTGCCGAGCCCGACGCGCATGCCCGACTCGACGAAGTTCACGGCGCATCTGGCCGCGACGAATTTCGCCTTGTCGATGGGGGAAAGCTCTCCGGCCATGGTCCACCTCGTTCGATGCCGTGGCCCTTATAGGCAGATCGGTCGCCGGGCGCGAGGGGGGATGGCCTGCCCATTGACGCGAGGATGCAGCGGTTTCTGCATCAGGTCTGTCGCATTCATGACGTGCCCTCTGCGCGGGTCGCGCTAGATCGTCGTGGAAGCGGAGGCGGCGCGATGTTTCTGAGCGTGTTCGAAATCTTCAAGGTTGGGGTGGGTCCATCGTCGTCGCATACGATGGGTCCGATGGTGGCGGGCAGTCGTTTCCTCGACCTGCTGCGCACGTTGCCCTTCACGGCGAAGGGGCTGCGGGCATCGCTGCATGGCTCGCTCGCCTTCACCGGAGTCGGACACGCCACTGACCGGGCAACGATCCTCGGGCTCGCCGGGTTTCTGCCGGAGACCTATGAAGCCGCCCGCGCCGAAGCGGTGCTGGCGGAGATTCGCGAGACGGGCCGGATCGCCCCCCCCGGCCTTGCTGCCTTGGACTTCGATCCTTCCACGGACCTCCGGTTCGACTACGGACCGGCACTGGCGGGCCATGCCAATGGCATGATCCTGATGGCAACCGACGCGCAGGGCGACGCGATCCTTCAGGAAACCTACTACTCGATCGGTGGCGGCTTCGTCCTGACGGCAGCAGAGCTCGAGTCTGCCCGGGTCGGGCGCGTCACGGCGCAGTCTACCGTACCCTACCCGTTCCGTAGTGCCGCAGAGATGCTCGAGATGGCTGCATCCTCGGGCCTGAGCATTGCCGAAATGAAGCGACGCAACGAAATGGCCCAGCGTAGCGCGATTGAGCTCGAGCGAGGGATCGCGCGCCTTTGGGACGTCATGTCGGCCTGCATCGACCGGGGCCTCGCCGCCGAAGGCATCCTGCCGGGTGGGCTCAAGGTGAAGCGGCGGGCAAAGGGCATCCACGAGAAGCTCCTTGCCGAGCGCGGGCTGAACCTGACTGCGCCCCACACGATCAACGACTGGATGAGCGTCTACGCGATGGCGGTGAACGAGGAGAACGCCGCCGGAGGGCAGGTGGTCACGGCACCGACGAACGGCGCGGCGGGGGTGGTGCCGGCCGTGATCCGGTACTGGCTGGATTTCGTGCCGGGCGCATCGCCTGCACGGGTCGGTGAGTTCCTCCTGACGGCTGCCGCAATCGGCGGAATCGTAAAGCACAACGCCTCGATCTCGGGCGCCGAGTGCGGCTGTCAGGCCGAGGTGGGATCGGCTGCGGCGATGGCGGCTGCGGGGCTGGCAGCCGTTCTGGGCGGCACGCCCATGCAGGTTGAGAACGCCGCCGAGATCGCGCTGGAGCATCACCTCGGCATGACCTGCGACCCGGTCAAGGGGCTGGTCCAGGTACCGTGCATCGAGAGGAACGGCCTCGGCGCGATCAAGGCGGTGTCGGCCGCCTCACTGGCGCTGCGGGGCGACGGGACGCACCTCGTGCCGCTCGACGCCGCCATCGAGACGATGCGGCAGACCGGCGCCGACATGAGCGAGAAATACAAGGAAACTTCGCTGGGCGGGTTGGCGGTGAACGTCCCCAATTGTTGAGCAGGCGAGTCCGCAGTCGCCGTGGTACGGATCTGGACCTCCATTGCCGGCCCGGATAGTCGGACCACATGAGTACACAGGATCGAATCCTTCCCGGCGTCGCCCTGATGATCGCGTTCTGCGTCGTGGCGCCTCTCATCGACGTGTCGGCCAAGCTCGCTTCGGCAGAGATTGCCGTTGGGCAGATCACGGTCGCGCGATTCCTGGTACAGGCGGTCCTGATGGGACCCATCGTTGCCGCAATGGGGCTTTCGTTCCGAATCCCGCGCGCGCTCCTCGGCCTGACAGCCCTGCGGGCGCTGTTCCTGATCCTGTCGACCTACACGTTCGTCTCCGCGGTCGCGGTGATGCCGGTGGCGGACGCGCTTGCCATTGCCTTCGTCGAACCGTTCATCCTGCTCCTTCTGGGCTGGGCGCTCTTCGGCGAACGGGTCGGGCCGCGCCGGATCGCAGCTTGTGCGGTGGGCTTCGCAGGGGCGCTTCTTGTGATACAGCCATCGCTTGCGGTCTTCGGTCCGGTGGCGCTGTTCCCGCTCGGTACGGCGTTTTCGTTCGCGGCCTACATGCTGGTGACGCGGCAACTGTCGCGGGGGATGCACCCGGTGACGATGCAGTTGCACACGGCGACGCTGGGGGTCGCGATGTGCCTGCCTCTCCTCGCAATCGGCGCGGCCTTCGACCTGCCGAGCCTGGGCCTTTCAAAGCCCGAAGGGGTCTTCTGGTACTGGCTCGCCGGGGTTGGCGTGGCGGCGACGGTGAGCCACATGGCGATCACCTACGCGCTCAAGTTCGCGCCCTCGGCGACGCTGGCACCGCTCCACTATCTCGAGATCGTGGCGGCGGTGGCGCTGGGCTACTGGGTGTTTGGTGATTTTCCGTCAACGCTGACGTGGGCCGGGATCGGGCTCATCGCTGCATCGGGGCTCTACATCATCCATCGGGAGAGGCATCTGTCGGCGCTCCAGCGGGCGGAACCGCGGCCGGTGCGAGCGCCCTGATCGCAGCTTGGAGATGGTCGCGCGGAAGGATGGCCAGCATCCGCCCTGACGGGAAATCTAGCGTCACACTTGCGGAAACGGTCTCGTTCGAGGTGCCTAGCCGCCCCCAGGGTGCGAAAGCGATGCCCTCCACAGGCCATCGCAACCCGGTGGCCTGACCCGATGCCTCGCCGAACGGAAACAGTGAAAGGCGCGTGCCAAGGGGAAGGTCAAGGGCGACATAACCCGACAGGACGAAGGCGGCGTCATCGGGACCAAGCAGGATGCAGGGCCTGCCGGCGTGAGCCAGAAGCGTTCCGAAAGCGGCGAGTTCGTGGTCGAGCCGCGCCCCGGTGAAGCCCACCGCGATCACGAGCGGGGCCGCTATGTGCCTCAGGCACTTGTCGAAGTCGGTGGACTCCTGCTCGGCCACCTCGTGAATTCGGTTGGGCGGAATAAGGGCTCGGGCCGCGGCATCGAGGGAGTCAAGATCTCCGATCACCGCGGCGGGGATATGGCCGAGCGCCAGCGCATGCCCCGCTGCGCCATCGGCCGCCACGAGGGTCGGCGCATACGTTAAGGCTTCCGAAAGAACCGGTGCGATAACCTCTCCTGCGCCGAGAACGGTCACGCCCGCGGATGAGTGAACAAATGCTTGCGACACGCCTTGAAAACTCCGTTCCCGACCCGAGGTCTAACTTCCGCCACGAAAAGATACCGTGTTTTCCACAGTTCTGTTCTCATTCTCGAACCGATGCGTGGTAAACAAGGGTCAACTGGCCAAGGATGAAAGTGAGCGAGTAGATGGTGGGCGCTAGCAAGATCCTGACGGTGTCGTATGGCACTTTCTCATGCACCCTGGAAGGGTTCGACGACGCCTTCGGCACCATGAAGGCAATCGCCGAGTACTTCCGCGACCTCGCTTCGGAGGACCGCTACTTCGGTGCCGTCCCTCCGACTCCCGACGCCGAGATGCTCCAGCGCATAGCCGAGCGCGAGATCCAGCGCCGCGTAGAGACCCGGCTTCAGGCCAACGGTGTTCACCTCCGGGCTTCGGAAGGTGCTATCGCGGCGTCTTTTCCGGCTGCGGCCGCGGTCTCGCCATCGCCTCATCTTCTCGTCGACCCTGTAGTCCCTGCGCAGGGCCCGGCCGGAGAGCCGGAGGACGAGGGTGAAATCGTGGCGGTCAGTCACACTGTTTCTGCAGCCCCGACGCCGAACGAATCCGTTGCCGCCAAGTTGGCGCGTATCCGTGCCATGGTCGCCCGCAACCGTGCCGAACCGGTGCCGGTGGGCGTTGCCGCGGCCGCATCCGACATCATTCTTCCCGAAGAGATCGATACTGAAGAGGTGCTCGCGGAAGAGATCCACGCCGGAACCGCCGAACCCGAGGTCGCGTCTGACCTTGACACCGAATACGCCGCATCTGCAGACCTCGCCGAGGACGCGGCGGACAAGGCCGACGCGCCTGTTGCGGAGGTCCTTGCAGCCGACGACCTGCCCGAGATCGAGGCGGTGGAAGCGCCCGTCTGGCATGACGTCGTTGGCGAGACGGCGGAGCCGGATGCGGAACCCATGGTCGAGGCGGTGTACGAAGACACCACGGCCGAGGTCGTCGAGGACGATCATGAAGTGGTTGTCGCTTCGTCGCTCGAAGGTGCAGCCGACGAGGACGTCGACGACGAGGTCACCGCGGACGAGGGCACTGGCTACGGAGGCACCGACGAGGACGCCGCCGGGACAGAACCGGATCTCGTGGCAGACTTCGCCGAGCCTCTGGCGGACGGTTTCGACGACGACGTTGCCTATGAGGCAGCCCCGGACGCACTGTTGGCCGGTGCAGCCTTTCATGTGCAGCTGGGGCCGGACGAGGTGGTCGAAAGCGGAACGGAGCTTCTCCACAGCGAACCGGGCGCGGAGGAGACACTGGCGGACGACATCGACACGGGGAGTGTCGAAGCAGCCGAGCTTCTCTATGCCGTTGAGGGCCCAGACGCTGCCGACGCGGCCTCGGAGGGGGGGAACTCCTGGCAAGAAGGGACGGTCGCGGGTGATGACGCTTCCACCGTGGCGGACATGGAAGACAAACCGGCGGAAGAGTCGGCCCTGATCCTCGCCGCTCTGGCCGATGCGCAGCTGGACGACTACGTGTCTGCCGTCTCGGACGATGATGTTACGGAAGCCGTCTACGCCGAAGCCCTGAACGGGCACGGATCGCTTCATGGGACAGTCGACGTGCTGGTCCTTGATGCGATGACGCAAACCGAAGCGGCCGATGAACCCGAGAGCGCCGAGCCGGATATCGACGCGGCGATCTTCGAAGCGCTCGGAGCCGATATGGCACGGTCGGAGATTGTCATCGAACCAGAGACGGTCGATCTCGACGCGGAGGCGGCACTGGCAGCCGCGCTCGACCTTGAGGGTACAGCTGCGGAGCAGAAGTGGGAAGGTGAACTGGCATCGGCGCCGGTCGAGGCCCCGGAGGACGAGGGTGCATTCCACACACTCGACGAGGCGACAGACCACGCAGAGACCGAACCGAGCCAGGCAGCGGATGAAGACGACGGTATCGCCGCCGCCTTTGCCGGGGAATCTGCTGCGGAGGACACAGGCGACGTTTCCATCGCCGACCGGGCGCGGAGCCGCGTCCTCCTTGTCAAGCGCGCCGACTTCGCGACCGACCCGAGTGCCGCGATCGCGGCCGCGCTGGATGTCGGCGAGCGCTTCGCGGCGACCCCCGACGTCCGCGCATCCACCGACGGCGAGCTCGCTGCCATGCTGGCCGACGCCGAACTCGCGCCCGAAGACGAGGCGCAACTGATGGAAGCCCTCGCCGAACTTGACCATGTGCTTTCGGAGCCAACGTCCGCGGAAGGTGCCTCGGATGAACCCGTCCTTCTCGCGGAGGACCTCGCCGCTTTTGCGGACGACGCCTCCGGAGGCGAACCAGAGGCCGAGCAATCGGTTTCGATGGACGCATCGTTCGAGGACGGCACCCACCGCAATCGCGATGGCCGCACGCGGGAAGATGGAGCCAACGCACCGCCGGAAGACGAGATCTCTCGTCTCGTGGAGACGGCCAACAGCCGGCTCGAGGGCGCCGAGAACAAGCGGCGGATGTCGGCAATCGCGCATCTCAAGGCCGCCGTTGCCGCGACCGTCGCGGATCGCAAGCTGAGCTTCCGCCGCGGCGGCGAGGAACCTGGCGCGGACAGCGAACTCGACCGCTACCGCGACGACCTGTCCCGTGTCGTCCAGCCGCGCCGTGCGTCGTCGCAGGGCACCGACCGCCGCCCGGAAACGCCGGCACCCCGGCCCGCGCCGCTGGTCCTCGTCTCGGAGCAGCGGATCGATGCAAGCCCGCAGCCGAGACCGTCGGAACCGCCCGCGGTGCTGCCGCGACGGATCAGCGCTTCGGCCGTCGCCGTCGAACCGATGGACGAGGATGACGAGGAGGCCGCGTTCGTTGCACCAATGTCCGCGGAGGAAGCAGGGTCATTCGCGGAGTTCGCGGAATCGGCGGGTGCAAAGGAACTGCCGGACCTGCTCGAAGCGGCAGCCGCCTACATTGCGATCCACGAGGGATTGACACACTTCTCGCGACCGCAGGTGATGCGCAAGGTCGCAGCTGTTTCGAGCGACGAGTTCACCCGCGAGCAGGGCCTGCAGTCATTCGGAAAACTGCTCCGTCAGGGCAGGATCCAGAAGGTGCGCCGCGGCCAGTTCACGATTTCGAAAACCTCTCGGTTTACTCCCCAGTCACGGGGCGCCGCGCGGTGACGCGGGGCGTTTCGCTCGTTTCGGGTTAACGAGTGCGGGACGGGGGGGCGTCGAGCTTCGCCGTCCCTGTCGAGCCAGAGGCTCCAGCGGCGTCACGCTCCGATACCTTGTCACGAACAGCATCTGGGTCAGGCTGCCCGACGCCCCGGAACACCGCCCTGAACGGCAGCGCCCAGACGATACCCAGAAGGACATATATCGCAAGTTCGACAAGGATGGATGGCCGGTCGAAGAGGCTGGTCGCATACCAGGCCGCTGCAATGTAGGCCGGAAGCCCGAAGCCGAGAAGAAGAAGAGCAAGACGCTTGCGGTTTCTGTAGGTCATGTGTCAGCCAGCTCTCGCAGATGGGCGGCACTCCCGCTTGGGTCCTGCCGTGATCGAGCGGACAGCGCCGCGCCTTAATCAGTCCGAGAACGGGTCGGTCACGAGGATCGTGTCGTCTCGCTCGGGCGAGGTTGAGAGTAGCGCGACCGGGCACTGGATCAATTCTTCGATCCGCCTGACATACTTGATCGCTGCGGCGGGAAGATCGGCCCAGCTGCGCGCACCCGCCGTGCTGCCTGACCAGCCCTCCATCTCCTCGTAGATCGGCCGGACACGCGCCTGCGCCGCCGCTGCCGTGGGGAGATAGTCGAACCGCTCACCGTCTATCTCGTAGCCGGTGCAGATCCGCAACTTTTCGAACCCGTCAAGCACGTCGAGCTTGGTCAGCGCGATGCCGTGCACCCCGGACAGCGCACAAGTCTGCCGCACCAGGACCGCGTCGAACCAGCCGCACCGTCGCTTGCGGCCGGTGACGGTGCCGAATTCGTGACCACGCTCGCCCAGTCTCTCGCCGTCAGCGTCGTCCAGTTCGGTCGGGAAGGGACCCTCGCCGACGCGGGTGGTATAGGCCTTCACGATGCCGAGCACAAAGCCGATCGCCGAGGGCCCGAGCCCGCTTCCGGTCGCCGCCATCCCGGCGATTGTGCTGGAGGATGTCACGTAGGGGTAGGTCCCGAAGTCTACGTCGAGGAGCGAGCCCTGGGCGCCCTCGAACAGGATACGGCGGCCTGCGCGACGGGCATCATTGAGCACCTTCCACGCTGGCACAGCGAAGGCAAGAAGGCGCGGCGCGACCGCGAGGAGATCGTCACGCAGGGCCGCACGGTCGACAGCGGGCAGGCCCAGCCCCGCGCGCAGAGCGTCGTGGTGGGTCAGAAGCCGGTCGAGCCTTCGCTCGAGCGTCTCGGGATCGCCGAGATCGGCCACGCGTACCACCCGGCGGCCGACCTTGTCCTCGTAGGCCGGCCCGATGCCGCGCCCGGTCGTCCCGATGCGCGCCAGCGAGTTCTGCGCCTCGCGCGCGCGGTCGAGTTCCCCGTGCAGCGGAAGGATCAGCGGAGCGTTCTCGGCGATCATCAGGTTCTCGGGCGAGACCGTCACGCCCTGCCCCGCGAGCCGGTCGATCTCGGCGAAGAGCGCCCAGGGGTCGAGCACGACGCCGTTGCCGATCACCGAGAGCTTGCCGGGCCGGACGATGCCGGACGGCAGCAGCGACAGCTTGTAGGTCACGCCGTCGATCACAAGGGTGTGGCCCGCGTTGTGGCCCCCCTGGAAGCGGACGATCACATCGGCCCGCTCCGAGAGCCAGTCGACGATCTTGCCCTTTCCCTCGTCGCCCCACTGGGCGCCGACGACAACGACATTGGCCATGTCAGCCCTCACTCCTGCCGGTACGGTCGCGCCCCTCTTACCCGCCCGACGCGGGGCGCGAAACCGCATTCTCGCCGTATCCGCGTGCAGGACCAAGGGTTGCGGCGGGCGTGCATTGGCCCTAGATAGCGCAGGTCCCGAACAAGCGGCTTGCCCATGGAAAACGTTATCCTCGTCGTCCACCTGATCCTCGCGCTCGCCCTCATCGGCGTCGTGCTCCTGCAGCGGTCGGAGGGGAGCGCCCTCCTGTCGGGGGGAGGCTCGATGACGGGTAGGCCAGCGGCGACGCCACTGGGCAAGGTGACCTGGGCGCTTGCGATCGCGTTCATCGCGACCTCGATCACACTGACGATCATAGCGGCGCAGAATTCTGCGTCCTCCTCGGTTGTCGATCGACTGGGTGCTCCGGCTCCAGCGGCGACGGGCAGCGCACTTCCGGACCTCGGGGGTGACCTGCTGCCGCCGACGTCGGCAGACGCCCCGGTCCGTGTCGACTGACGAACGCACAACAAGTTGACCCGACGGACATTCTGACCACCGCATCTCGCGGCGCATTGCAGCCGACGGGAGAATCCCCTATAGGTCAAACCCCGTGATGCAGGGGACCCGATGGGCCCTGTGCCGCAGTCGAAATGACGGTCACGGGGGTCCCTGCAATGGCGCGCTATGTCTTCATTACCGGCGGCGTGGTTTCCTCGCTTGGCAAGGGCCTTGCCTCGGCCGCACTCGGGGCACTGTTGCAGGCGCGCGGCTTTTCGGTGCGACTGCGCAAGCTCGACCCCTACCTGAACGTCGATCCCGGCACGATGAGCCCGTTCGAGCATGGCGAGGTCTTCGTCACCGATGACGGTGCAGAAACCGACCTCGACCTGGGCCACTATGAGCGATTCACGGGCGTTCCCGCGCGCAAGACCGATTCCATCTCGTCTGGCCGTATCTACATGAACGTGCTCGAGAAGGAGCGGCGCGGCGACTATCTGGGCAAGACGATCCAGGTGGTTCCGCACGTCACCAACGAGATCAAGGAGTTCCTGAAGATCGGTGACGACGAGGTCGACTTCATGCTCTGCGAGATCGGCGGCACCGTCGGCGACATCG
>CAZOHN010000008.1:0-13411 GCA_964579325.1 uncultured Rhodobacterales bacterium | reverse complement strand
CGAGGCGATCCGTCAGTTCGCCCACCAGAGGCCGCGCGGACAATGCATCTTCATGCATCTGACGCTGCTGCCCTATCTGGCGGCGAGCGGCGAGCTAAAGACCAAGCCGACGCAACACTCGGTCAAGGAACTCCAGTCGATCGGGATCGCGCCGGATGTGCTGGTGTGCCGGTCGGAGCATCCGATCCCCGAACGGGAACGCGAGAAGATCGCGCTCTTCTGCAACGTGCGGAAGGAGGCGGTTGTCGCCGCCTATGACCTCAAGTCGATTTACGAGGCGCCGCTTGCCTATCATCGCGAAGGGCTCGACCAGGCCGTACTCGATGCCTTCCAGATCAGCCCCGCACCCAAGCCGAACCTCGACCGATGGCACGACGTCATGGACAGACTGACCAATGCCGAAGGCGAGGTGCGTGTTGCGATCGTCGGCAAGTACACGCAACTTGAAGATGCCTACAAGTCCATCGCCGAGGCGCTTACCCATGGCGGCATGGCCAACCGGGTGCGGGTCAAGGCCGAGTGGATCGACGCCGAGATCTTCGAGCGGGAGGACCCGGCGCCCTACCTGGAGGGCTTCCATGCGATCCTCGTGCCCGGCGGGTTCGGCGAGCGGGGGACCGAAGGCAAGATCAAGGCCGCGCAGTTCGCGCGCGAGAAGGACATCCCCTACCTCGGCATCTGCCTCGGAATGCAGATGGCGGTGATCGAGGCGAGCCGGAACCTTGTCGGATTGAAGGATGCCGGGTCGGAGGAGTTCGACCACGAGGCCGGGCGCAAGCGCTTCACGCCGGTGGTCTACCACCTCAAGGAATGGGTGCAGGGCAACCACACCGTTGCGCGCAAAGTCGAGGACGACAAGGGCGGCACAATGCGGCTGGGTGCCTATACGGCTGTCCTCGCCCCGGGCTCGAAGGTGGCCGAGGTCTATGGCGCGACGACCATCGAGGAGAGGCACCGCCACCGTTACGAGGTGGACATCAAATACCGCGACCGGCTGGAGGATTGCGGCCTGACGTTCTCGGGCATGTCGCCGGACGGACGGCTGCCCGAGATCGTCGAGGTCAAGGGGCACCCCTGGTTCATCGGGGTGCAGTTCCATCCGGAGCTGAAGTCGAAGCCCTTCGCCCCGCATCCGCTTTTTGCGGATTTCGTGCGCGCGGCGAAGGACGTCTCGCGGCTGGTCTGAACCGGCAGCGCCTCAGCCGAGGACCGGACGCGCGGCGGCCAAGCCGCGTCGACGACCGGCGAGGAAGGCCAGAATGGCAAGCCCGATGGCGAGCGGCGTGGATGACAGGCCGTGGAGCGCAGGAAGCTGCATGGGCGCCATCTGGGGTGTGGCTGTGACGGGGATCGCGGCCGCCGGGGCGGCGACGAGGAGCGTGATCGGGAGGGTCTCCAGGCCGGCGCTGAAGACGCTGGCCTTCTCCGCCTCTTTCGCGAGAGACCCCGCCCCTGCCATTGGCAGCAGGTCCACCTTGTCCCAGGCGGCGTTCCATACCTCGCCCCGTGTTGCGACGCCCGTGTCAGCGGCGGAGGGGCGCAGGGCTGGCGGCAGGGTGATGGCGATCGCACCACGAGGCGCGCCAAGCATGATGTGCCTTGGCGCCGGCAATTGGCCGAGGTTGAGCGCGCAGGCCGGGGCCGACCCCGCGCAGGGACTGAGCGCGAGGATGGGTTGGCCCGCCTGCGGGTCGAGGGTTGCGGCCGTGGCCGCACAGGCCGGAAGGAGGGCAGCGATCAGAAGTGCAAAGCGCAGTGTCATCCAACAGTCCTTTTTGCCTCGCCCACCCCGGGCTCCGATGTGGTCCCCGAGGTCGAGAATTCGGTTAGAATTCCTGACGCAAAGTTAAGGCAATGCATCCAATTCGCCCGATATCACCTTTTGTTCACGGTCTTTTTTCGCAGAGGCCCGCCAGATACGGGTAGCCGCTTTGTGCTACCGCAAAGAAACCGTCATGCTGCAGTGATCTAACGGCCCGAACGAAAGGAGACGCGCATGGAACAGGACACCCCTGCACGCGACTGGCTTGAGGCGGAGCTTGCCGATTCGCTCGACGAAGACTTCGAGCTGGAACTTGAGGACGCGATCCTCAGCCAGAAGATCGCGGAAATCTACAAGGAGAAGCACCCCGACGCGATGCCCCGGTCGGAGTACTTCCCTGCGCTTCTGCGCCTGCAATCGGAACTCATCAAGCTCCAGGACTGGGTGCAACACCACAAGGAGAAGGTCGTCGTGGTCTTCGAAGGGCGCGACTCGGCCGGCAAGGGCGGTGCGATCAAGCGGATCACGCAGCGCTTGAACCCGCGCGTCGCACGAGTGGTCGCCCTGCCCGCACCAACCGAACGTGAACAGACCCAGTGGTACTTCCAGCGCTACGTGCCCCACCTGCCTGCGGGTGGCGAGATCGTCCTGTTCGACCGAAGCTGGTACAACCGCGCCGGGGTCGAGCGGGTGATGGGCTTTGCCGACGAGAACCAGGTCGAGCAGTTCTTCCGCGACGTGCCGGAGTTCGAGAGGATGCTGATCCGGTCGGGCATCCGGCTGGTGAAATACTGGTTCTCGATCACCGACGAGGAACAGCAGATGCGCTTCCTCATGCGCATCCACGACCCGATGAAGCAGTGGAAGCTATCGCCGATGGACCTGCAGAGCCGGGTGCGCTGGGAACAGTATACCAAGGCAAAGGAGGAGATGTTCTTCCGCACCAACATCCCCGAGGCGCCCTGGTACATCGTGGAGGGCAACGACAAGAAGCGGGCGCGGCTGAACTGCATCGACCACTTCCTGAGCCTGCTTCCCTACGGCCCCGTGCCACACGAGGAGGTCGTACTGCCCGACCGGGTGTTCAACCCCGACTACGAGCGGCGTACCCTGCCATCGGAGCTTTACGTGCCGGAGAAATACTGAAACCCTTTCCGCCCGATTGGGGAGGGAAAGATGGCGAAGGGATACTGGGTCGCTCATGTCGACGTGCGCGACCCCGCGGCCTACGAGGCCTACAAGGCCGCCAACGCGGCGGCTTTCGCGATGTATGGCGCGCGGTTCGTCGTGCGTGGTGGCAGACAGGAAGTGATGGAAGGCCACCTCCGCAGCCGGACCGTGGTGATCGAGTTTCCGAGCTACTCGGAGGCCGTGGCCTGCTATCACAGCCGCGAGTACGCCGCGGCGAAGGCGCTGCGCGACCCGGTCTCGGACGGCGATCTCGCGATCGTGGAGGGCTGGGAGGGCTGAGGCTCTTTCCGGCCCGCGGCGACCCGGCTATATCGGGGCGATGTTCGAAGCCCTCCTCCGCCGCTTGGCCCAGCCCGTGCCGCTGCCCGAGCCCGACCAGCATCTCGCGCTTGCCGCTCTTCTTGTGCGCGTGGCGAAGGCGGATGGCCATTTCGCCGACGAGGAGGCGCAGCGGATCGACCGCCTCCTTGCCGCGCGCTACGGGTTGACCCCATTCGAGGCGGTGCGGCTGCGGGCGCAGGCCGAAACGCTGGAAGCCGAGGCGCCGGACACGGTGCGCTTCACCCGCTCCATCAAGGACGCGGTGCCCTACGAGGAGCGTGAGGGCGTCATCGAGGCGCTCTGGTCAGTCGTGCTGGCCGACGGCGTGCGCGACGCCGAGGAGACGACGCTGATGCGTCTCGTCGCCAGCCTCCTTGGCATTAGCGACCGCGACAGCGCGTTGGCCCGTCAGCGGGTGGAGGCCCGAGGACAGTGATAGCCTGCCTGCCGATGTACGACCGTGCCGAGACAGCCGAGGCACATGACGCGCTTTGGGCAGGGGTGCGCGACGCCTTGCGCGCGCGGGGCGTGGCAGCGCCGGACCGGCTCGACCGGGAGATCGGCATGTGGGAGGGCTGGGAACATCCCGACCTTGTGCTCGGCCAGACCTGCGGCCTGCCCTACCGGACACGCCTGCACGGGCGCGTGACACTTTTGGCGACTTTCGACTTCGGTTTTCCCGAGGCTGCGCCGGGGTACTACGTGAGCCAACTCGTGGTGCGGGCAAACGATGCGCGCGTCGACCCGCACGACCTCTCTGGCGCGCGGCTGGCCTACAACCAGCCTGAGTCCCACTCCGGCTGGGCCGCCCCGCAGATCTGGGCCGCCGCCCGCGGATTGGCCCTCCTGCCGGCCGTCGAGACCGGAGGACACCGGGCGAGCGCGCGGGCTGTAGCGGAAGGCAAGGCCGACGTCGCCGCTATAGACGCGACGACGTGGCGCGCAATTGAGCGCTGGGAGCCCGAGGTTGCTACCGCGCTCAAGGTGATCGGGCACACCGATCCCGCCCCCGGACTCCCGCTCATCGCGGCGCCAGGCTCCGATGCCGACTTGCTGATCGAGGCGATCGCCGAGGGTCTCGACAGGCTGCCGAAGCCGCACCGGGAAACCCTCGGGATCAAGGGCCACATCCGCATTCCGGCCGAGGACTACCTTGCGGTCGCGACACCGCCCCCACCCGACCATTCGCCCGCCTGAACGCCCGTTTCGCAGGCATTCCGCTGCGGAAACTGTCACTTCCCCGTTGCAATCGGGCGTTTCTTCCGCCCTACTTCTCGCCGGGGAAACTGCAATCCGTGACCAATTGACAGACGCTGCCGCGCCGATCATCGAAATCCGCGACCTCCACAAGAGCTACGGCTCGCTCGACGTGCTGAAGGGCGTCGATATCCGGGCCGAGCGCGGTCAGGTCGTTTCGCTGATCGGGTCGTCGGGGTCGGGCAAGTCGACGCTCCTGCGATGCTGCAATCTCCTTGAGGACAGCCAGCAGGGCGAGATCCTGTTCGAGGGCGAACCGGTGATCTGGAAGGGGTCCGGCCAGTCACGCCAACCGGCCGATCGGGCGCAGGTGCTTCGGATCCGCACGAACCTGTCGATGGTCTTCCAGCAGTTCAATCTCTGGGCTCATCTGACCATTCTCCAGAACGTCATGGAGGCACCGGTGACGGTGCTAAAGCAGCCTCCCGCTGAGGTCGAGGCACGGGCGCGGGTCCTTCTCGACAAGGTGGGTATCGGAGAGAAATGCGATGCCTTTCCCGCGCAGCTCTCCGGCGGCCAGCAACAGCGCGCCGCCATCGCCCGCGCGCTCTGCATGGAGCCGCGGGCGCTTCTGTTCGACGAGCCTACCTCGGCACTCGATCCCGAGTTGCAGCAGGAAGTGGTGAAGGTCATCAAGGATCTCGCCGCCGAACACAGGACAATGATCCTTGTCACCCACGACATGCGGCTTGCCGCCGACGTGTCGAACCACGTCGTGTTCCTGCATTTGGGACGCGTCGAAGAGGAAGGCCCGCCCGACAGCCTGTTCGGCGCGCCCAAGACAGACCGGCTGCGGCAGTTCCTCAGCGCCTCCGCCGCCTGACAAAACAACATCGACCAATCAGGGAGTACCCAATGAAAAAGTTCCTTCTTGCCGCGACCGTGCTGGCTTTCTCCGGCGGTGCAGCGCTTGCCCAGGACGTCGTCCGCATGGGCACCGAGGGTGCCTATCCTCCGTACAACTTTATCAACGACGCAGGCGAGATCGACGGGTTCGAGCGCGAGTTGGGCGACACACTGTGTGCCATGGCGGAGCTGACCTGCACCTGGGTCACGAACGACTGGGATTCGATCATCCCGAACCTGCTCTCGGGCAACTACGACACGATCATCGCCGGGATGAGCATCACCGGGGAACGCGCCCAGGTGATCTCGTTCACGCAGGATTACTACCCTCCAACTGCCTCGGCCTACGTCGGGCTTTCGGCGGAAGCCGATGTTGCGGGCGGCGTCATCTCGGCGCAGACCGCGACGATCCAGGCGGGCTACGTCGCCGAGAGCGGCGCGACGCTCCTCGAGTTCGCAACCCCGGAAGAAACGATCTCGGCGGTCCGCAGCGGTGAGGCGGACGCTGTGTTTGCAGACTACGACTACCTGGCACCCATCGTGGAAGCCTCCGGCGGCGAGCTGGTGTTCGTCGGCGACCGGGTGCCGCTGGGCGGTGGCGTCGGCATGGGCTTGCGCCAGAGCGACACCGAACTGCGCGAGAAATTCGACGCGGCGATCACGTCGATGAAGGCTGACGGGTCGCTCAACGCGCTTCTGACGAAGTGGTTCGGCGACGCCGTAGCGACCTACTGATCCCTAGGGCGCAGGGTGGGCAGCTCTGCCCACCCTACCCCAACTTCCCGATGTTTTCCTTCTGCACCGATCCTGAATCCCTGTCCGGCCTGCGCTGGATGCTGTGCTACCTGACCACGGGAAAGCACCTGAACCTCTATTGGTCGATCGGCACGGTCCTGATCCTGCTGGCGATCACGGCGCCGGCCGCACTTGCCTTCGGGTTCGGCGGCGCGATGGCGGCACGCGCGCGTTTCCTGCCGCTCCGCTGGATCGGGCAGGGCTACATCGCAATCGTCCGCGGCGTGCCTGATATTGCCTTCTTCCTGTTCTTCGTTATCGCGCTTGACCAGCTCTTCGAGTGGATGCGGCACAAGGTGAAGTGCCCCGACTGGGAAGGGCCGATCTGGCAGGGCAACGATTTCGTGGTCTGTGCCGCAGCCAAGCTGCCGCTCTCCACCAGCCCGCAGTGGGTGCATGAAGTCTACGGCTTCTTCGTTGCCGTCCTGACCTTCGCCATCGTGTTCGGCGCCTTCGCCGCCAACGTCCTCTACGGCGCGATGCGGGCCGTGCCCCGTGCACAGATCGAGACGGCCGAAGCCTACGGAATGACCCAGCGCCAGGCATTCTGGCGCATCCTCGTGCCGCAGATGTGGGTCTATGCGCTGCCGGGGCTATCGAACCTCTGGATGGTCCTCATCAAGGCCACGCCTCTTCTGTTCCTCCTCGGCGTCAAGGACATCGTCTACTGGGCGCGCGAGCTCGGCGGCACCAAGACGCCGCAGTTCACCGCCTATCCGCACGGCGACTGGAGGATGTGGTACTTCCTGTTCCTTCTTGTCTTCTACCTCGCCTTCACCCGTGTCTCCGAAATCGTGCTCGGCCGCCTGATGTCGCGGCTGACGCTTGGTCAGGCGACGGCGGGCGGAGAGGCCCAGCGGAAGGCACAGGCATGAGCTGCTGGGACACGATCCAAGCCTACGCGTTCCGGTCATTGGGATACGGTGAGCGGTTGCTTCCGCGCGAGGGCTTCACGCTTTGCGAGCAGGTCACCTTGATCGGTTCGGGAATGATCTGGAACGTCTACTTCGGGACTGTCGCGCTCGTCACCGGGTTCTGCCTCGCGAACGCCGTGGCGCTTGGAAAGAGCGCGCGCAACCCCTGGCTTCGGAAGCCCTCGGAGTGGTTCGTCTTCGTCTTCCGTGGCTCGCCGCTCTTCATCCAGTTCTTCTTCGCCTACTTCCTGTTTCTGTCTCTCAAGGGCCAGTATCCGTTCCTCACGCCGTTCACCTCGGCATGGCTCGGCGCGGCGGTCGTGCTGTTCCTCAATACCGCCGCCTATTCGGCCGAGATCTTCCACGGCGCGCTCCAGTCGATTCCGAAGGGTGACATCGAGGCGGCGGACGCCTATGGGTTCACAGGCTGGAACCGGTTCCGCCGGATCATCTGGCCGACGATGCTGCGCCTGGGCTGGCCCGCCTATATCAACGAGGCGATCTTCCTGTTTCACGCGACAACGCTGGTCTTCTTCTCGGGCTTCCCAGCCTCTGGTCAGCAGGGTGACGCGCTCTACTACGCCAGCTACTTCGCAGACCGCACGTTCAACCCTTTCGTTCCCTACCCCATCCTCGCAGTCTACTTCATCTTCGTGACGCTCGGCATCATCGGCCTGATGGGGCTCGTCAACCGCCGCCTGAACCGCCACCTGCCCGCCGAACGGCGCCGCGCGATCCGACTTCGCCCACAACTCATCCGGTGACCAAGTGAAAGACTGGCTGCACGCCCATCCCGACGTGAAGACCATCCGAGTGGCCGCAGCCGACCTGAACGGTCAGGCGCGCGGCAAGCGCATTCCGGCACGCTTCGTCGAGAAGGTCGTGACTGAGGGCACTCGATTTCCTTTTTCGGTACTCAACCTAGACATCTGGGGCGAAGACATCGAGGACAGCCCGTTGGTGTTCGATGCTGGCGACATGGACGGGATCCTGCTGCCGACCGAGCGCGGTTTCCTGCCGATGCCCTGGCTCGACGCACCGACGGCTCTGCTGCCGATCTGGATGTTTCATGAGGACGGCCGCCCCTATGAGGGCGACCCGCGGCACGCGCTTTCGGCGGTGGTCAAGAGGTTCAAGGCGGCCGGTCTGACACCGGTTGTCGCGACCGAACTGGAATTCTACCTCATCGACGACTCCGGCGTCGCGCCACGGGTTCCGCCCTCGCCCCGTTCAGGCAAGCGTCGCACCGGGGCCGAGACGCTTGCGCTGCGCGCGCTTGACGCGTTCGACCGCTTCTTTACAGACCTCTACGATGCCTGCGAGGTGATGGACATCTCGGCCGACACAGCGATTTCGGAAGCCGGTCCCGGCCAGTTCGAGATCAACCTCCAGCATGGCCCCGATGCGCTCAAGGCCGCCGACGACGCTTGGCTGTTCAAGCTCCTCGTCAAGGGCCTCGCGCGGCGACACGGCATGGCAGCCTCGTTCATGGCAAAACCTTACGAGCAGTTCTCCGGGAACGGGATGCACACGCATTTCTCGATCCTCGACGCAAGTGGCGCGAACATCTTCGACGATGGCACGAGCGCAGGCTCGGCGAACTTGCGGCACGCCGTTGCCGGATGCCTCGAATCACTGCCTGACCAGACACTGATCTTCGCCCCGCACTCCAACAGCTATGACCGACTTGTGCCCGAGGCCCATGCGCCGACGGGCATTGCCTGGGCGTACGAGAACCGGACCGCGGCGATCCGCATCCCGTCCGGCAGCGCCCGCGCCCGGCGGATCGAACACCGCGTCGCGGGGGGCGATGTGAACCCCTACCTGATGATCGCTGCAATCCTTGGCGCGGCGCTCTACGGGATCGAGAAGCGCCTCGAGCCGCCGCCGCCGATCACCGGAAACGCCTATGCGCTCGACCTGACGCAGATCCCGGATTCCTGGGAAGGCGCGCTCTCGGCCTTCGAGCAGAGCACGATCAACCCCCGCATCCTGCCGGCAGAGCTGATCCGAAACTACGTCCTGACCAAGCGGCAGGAAATTCACTACATGGCTGAACTTTCCGTGTCAGAGCAGATCGAGCTCTACCTCGATACCGTCTGAGCCAACGCAGCGTGTAACGTTCACACGATTTTATCCGAAGGTATGGAGAGTGGCCCAGCTTCTGGCCAAGGAACATGTTATGCGCACCCTGCTCCTGCCGTTTGAATGGCGCTACATGGCGCTCACATCTTCCGTTCTCGGGGCATTGGCGTTCTGTGCTCTGGCCTTGGCCTACCCTGAGTGGTCGCCGCTCAGCGGCCCTCTGGCGCTGTTGGGCGCAGTGCTGACTGTGGTGGGATTTCGGGACCTGACACAGACGCGGCACGCGATCTTGCGCAACTACCCGATCGCCGCACACCTTCGGTTCCTGCTCGA
This sequence comes from uncultured Rhodobacterales bacterium, assembly GCA_964579325.1. Classification (GTDB taxonomy): domain Bacteria; phylum Pseudomonadota; class Alphaproteobacteria; order Rhodobacterales; family Rhodobacteraceae; genus CAZOHN01. Next base: position 3,907 of record CAZOHN010000008.1, on the reverse strand, counting down.
AGACATCCGCCCCGAGATGCGGCAGTACTTCTTCGAGGCCGACAAGGACGGAGCACCCTTCCCGCGCGACAAGCGCGCGATCGTCTACCAGCGCGCCAAACGCGAACTGGACAAGCGCCCCTTCGGCACACAGTACGATGTCTATGCCGACCAGTACGAGTGGCTGAACCATTCGATGTCTCCAAAGGAGCCTGCCCAAGGCGATCTGCGCGTGATGATCGGACAGGCGCCGGACTGCCGTCAGCCCTACTCCGCCTCGGTGTTCAACATTTCGGCCATGAGCTACGGCGCGCTTTCGGCCAACGCGATCCGGGCGCTGAACAAGGGTGCCAAGAAGGGTGGTTTTGCGCATGACACCGGCGAGGGGGGGATCTCGCCCTATCACCGCGAATTCGGCGGCGACCTCATCTGGGAACTCGGTTCGGGGTACTTCGGCGCGCGGTCGCCCGAGGGCGGCTTCGACCCGGCCCGCTTTGCCGCCACCGCGGCCGACCCGCAAGTGAAGCTGATCGAGCTCAAGCTGAGCCAGGGTGCCAAGCCGGGTCACGGCGGTGTCCTGCCCGGCGCCAAGGTAACCGAGGAGATCGCCACGATCCGCGGTGTGCCGGTCGGGGAAGACTGCATCTCGCCGTCCACACACTCGGCATTTTCGACACCCATCGAACTCGTCGAATTCATCGGTCGGATGCGCGAGCTGTCCGGTGGCAAGCCGACCGGATTCAAGCTCTGTATTGGGCATCCCTGGGAGTTTCTGGCGATCTGCAAGGCCATGCTGGAAACCGGAATCACCCCCGACTTCATCGTGGTCGATGGCAAGGAGGGCGGGACCGGAGCCGCGCCACTCGAATTCATGGACCATGTCGGAATGCCGATGCGGGACGGTCTGACTTTCGCCCACAATGCGCTGATCGGCGTCGGCCTTCGCGACAAGGTACGGATCGGCGCCTCGGGCAAGATCACCTCGGCCTTCGATATGGCGCGGACCATCGCCCTGGGGGCGGACTGGTGCAACGCCGCACGAGGCTTCATGTTCGCGGTGGGCTGCATCCAGGCCCAATCCTGCCACACCGGACACTGCCCCACGGGCGTCGCGACCCAGGACCCGCTGCGGCAGCGTGCCATCGTCGTGCCCGACAAGGCCGAGAGGGTCTACAACTTTCACAAGCACACAATCCACGCGCTCAGTGAACTGATCGCCGCGGCGGGCCTGTCGCATCCCGGAGAACTGCGACCGCAGCATTTCTCGCGGCGCGCGACGTCAGACTACGTGATTACCTTCGCCGATCTCTACGAGCAGGTCGCTCCTGGCCAGCTGCTCACTGATCCGGCCTCCTCGCTCCGCTTCGGCCAGGCCTGGCGCGAGGCCCGCGCCGACAGCTTCGAGCGAGCAACGCTCTGAGCGCCGGGGGCGGGTTCAGCCTTCCACGCTCGCCTGGCCTTCCCGGCGCCGCGCGGCACGATGGTCCGGGCGCTGCACCTCGCCGAAAGGCCCCTTGTCGCCGCACGGACCGGAGTCTACCCTCGCGGCGTCACAACTAGAGCACTTCATGCGGATCGGCATCCTGCAGACCGGCCACGCGCCCGAGGCACTCATCGGGCGCACCGGAGACTATGGCGACATGTTCCAGCGGCTGCTCGCGGGCAAGGGGTTCACCTTCCGCGTCTACAGCGTGGTGGACATGGACTTCCCCGAAAGCGTCCACGACTGCGACGGCTGGCTCCTGACCGGCTCGCGCCACGGCGCATACGAGGACCATCCCTTCATAAAGCCACTCGAGGACTTCATCCGCCGCGCCTACACCGAACGCGTGCCGCTCGTCGGCATCTGCTTCGGCCACCAGATCATAGCGCAGGCGCTGGGTGGCAAGGTCGAGAAGTTCCAGGGCGGATGGTCCGTGGGCCCGACCGAGTACGCCTGGAACGGCGACACGGTGCTACTGAACGCCTGGCACCAGGATCAGGTGACGGAGCGCCCTCCCGAGGCGAGCGTGATCGCAACGGCGGCGATGTGCGAGAACGCGGCCCTCGTCTATGGCGACCGCGCCTTCACGGTGCAGGCGCATCCCGAATTCGACGCAACCTTCCTCGCCGACCTGATCGACGCCCGCGGCCGCGCGGTCGTCCCCGGCCCGCTTCTCGACGCCGCGATCGAGAAACAGGGCACGCCGCTCCATCAGGACCGACTGTCTGAGGAAATCGCGGCCTTCTTCAAACGCCCGAGAGGCTGACCCATGTCCGACTGGACCCGCAAGCTGCCCGACTCTGCCCGCGAATGGCTGGCGGGCCGACGCCTCGACGAGGTTGAATGCATCGTGCCCGACCTGTCGGGGATCGCCCGGGGCAAGGCCATGCCAGCCTCCAAGTTCGCCAAGCAGAAGCACTTCTACTTGCCGAACTCGATCTTCCTGCAGACCATCACCGGCGACTGGGCCGACGACGGCGATCTCGCCTTCACCGAACCTGACATGCTCTGCGTGCCCGATTGGTCCACAGCCACCGCCGCGCCCTGGACGGCCGACCTGACACTTCAGGTGATCCACGACATCGAGGACCAGAAGGGGGAGCCGGTCTGGATCGCACCCAGAAACGTCCTCAAGCGCGTGATCGGCCTTTACAACGCCGAAGGCTGGGAGCCCGTCGTTGCGCCCGAGATGGAGTTCTTCCTCGTCGCCCGCAACATCGACCCCAACCAGCCGATCGAGCCGCCGATGGGCCGATCGGGTCGAAGAGCCGCAGCGCGGCAGGCCTATTCGATGAGTGCGGTCGACGAGTATGGGCCGGTGATCGACGATATCTACGACTTCGCGGAGGCGATGGGCTTCGAGATCGACGGTATCCTCCAGGAGGGTGGGGCGGGGCAGATCGAGCTGAACCTCAACCACGGCGATCCCGTGCGGCTTGCGGACGAGATATTCTATTTCAAGCGGATGATCCGCGAGGCCGCCCTGCGCCAGGACTGCTTTGCCACATTCATGGCCAAGCCGATCCAGGATGAGCCGGGTAGCGCCATGCATATCCACCATTCGGTGATCGACAAGAAAACCGGCAAGAACATCTTCTCGAACCCCGATGGCACCGACAGCGAAGCGTTCCTGCATTTCATCGCGGGGATGCAGAACCACCTTGTCTCGGCGACGTCGCTGCTGGCGCCCTATGTCAACAGCTATCGTCGCTACGTCCGTGACTTCGCTGCGCCCATCAACCTCGAGTGGGGCCGCGACAATCGGACGACCGGACTGCGAGTGCCGATTTCAGGTCCGGAGTCGCGGCGGCTGGAAAACCGTCTCGCCGGGATGGACGTGAACCCCTACCTCGCCATAGCGGCGTCGCTCGCCTGCGGCTATCTCGGCCTCAAGGCCGGGAAAGCGCCCCGGCCGGAGTTTGCGGGCGATGCCTACAACAGCGGGCAGGACATCCCCAACAACCTGGCCGACGCGCTCGCGGAGCTGACTGCTTCCGAGGAACTGCAAGAGGTGCTAGGGAAGGATTTCTGCCGCGTCTATGTCGCGGTCAAGGCGCTGGAGAACAACGCATTCCTCCAGGTGATCAGCCCCTGGGAGCGTGAGCACCTGCTTCTCAACGTATGAACCTGCTGCACGCCAACGACACCGCCGGCGCCTACCCGCGGTCGTGGTATGCCGCCACGGCCGAGCCGCTTGCCCCGTTCCCCGACCTGCGTGGTGAGGTGCGGGTCGACGTGGCGATCGTGGGGGGCGGCTATACCGGCCTTTCGGCGGCGCTGCACCTTGCCCGGCGGGGCTACGATGTGGTGCTTCTCGAAGCACACCGCGTAGGCTTCGGCGCCTCGGGTCGCAACGGCGGACAGGTCGGCTCCGGCCAGCGGCTCGAGGTGGATGAACTCGAACGGATGTTCGGCCTCGATCTCTCGCGCCGGCTCTGGGGCTTC
>CAZOHN010000007.1:34521-43458 GCA_964579325.1 uncultured Rhodobacterales bacterium | reverse complement strand
TTCGGCACCGTGATCGAGAACATGGTCTACGACGAGGAGACCTTCGAGCTCGACTTCGAGGATGCCTCGCTGACGGCGAACATGCGCTGCGCCTACCCGCTGCACTATATCTCCAACGCCAGCGAAAGCGGGTTGGGCGGGCACCCCAAGAACATCATCATGCTGACCTGCGACGCCTACGGGGTCCTGCCGCCGATCGCTAGGCTCTCGCCCGCGCAGGCGATGTACCACTTCCTGTCGGGCTTCACCGCGAAGACCCCGGGCACCGAGGTGGGCGTACTGGAGCCGATCCCGACGTTCTCCACCTGCTTCGGCGCCCCGTTCATGCCCCGCCGGCCGGAAGTCTACGGCAATCTCCTGCGCCAGAAGATCGCGAAGCACGGCGCGACCTGCTGGCTGGTGAACACCGGCTGGACCGGTGGTGCCTACGGCTTGGGCAAGCGGATGCCGATCAAGGCGACCCGGGCGTTGCTGACGGCGGCCCTCGACGGGTCGCTCAGCGACTCGACGTTCCGCAAGGATCCGAACTTCGGATTCGAGGTTCCGGTGACTGTTCCGGGCGTCGATGCCCGGCTTCTGGACCCGCGGTCGACCTGGGCTGACCACGCCGCCTATGATGCGCAGGCCAAGAAGCTGGTGCACATGTTCGCCGACAACTTCGCCCAGTATGTCCCATTCATCGACGAGGATGTGAAGGCAGCCGCAATCGGATGAACCTGCCGAAATCCGCGTGTGGCCGGCCTTCGGGCCGGTCACACATGGAAGGCGTTCCAGATGAGATTCAGGCCAGTGAGGACGAGGAGCGCCTGGGTGGCTCGGCGGAAGGCGGCCTGCGGCAGCCGGTCCTGCACGGCGTAGCCGACCATGAGCCCCAGAACGGCGGGAACGACGAGCGCGGCAGAAAACGGAACCGTGGCTGCGTTCATGACACCGGTGCCCAGGTGCGATACCAGCAGGACGACCGCGCCGAGGAAGAAGATCACGCCCTGGACGCGCACCGTCTCTGTCTTGTCGGCGCGGATCGAGAGCAGGTAGACGAGAATGGGCGGGCCCCAGATCCCGGCGACGCCTCCATAGAGCCCGCCGATCAGCCCGAGCCCCCATTGCGCTCGATTGCGGTGTTCCAGACGTATCGCCAGCGGCAACCCGAGGAGTTGGACGAGCGCGAAGGCGGTCACGGGGATGCCGAGGATGAGCAGGTAGAGCCATTCGGGAATGACACGGACAAACGGCGCGGAGAGTGGAATGCCGATGAGGATCGGGAAGATGAGGCGGTGAAACTTGACGACCGAGGCCCAGGCTTCGCTGAAGCCCTGGCGGAGGGCCTGGCTAATGTTCGTCACCACTGTCGGCAGGATCAGCCCGGCCAGCGCGATCTCGGGTGGCATCAACGCGCCGAAGGCCGAGATCATGATGAGGGGCATGGCGAAGCCGACCGCACCCTTCACGAAGCCGGCGAAGAGCGTGATGGAGAGGGCCGCCACGAAGGCGGGCATGGAAAGTCCGGCCGTGAGGAAGTCCATTCCTGTCCCCTGTCGGGTTCAAGCTATATCGTCCGTCAGGTCGTGCCGCACCAGCGAAATGAATGCGACATTTTACTGCGCGATAGGCTTATTGATTGAATTTTTGTTGCGCTGCACCTGCGAAGGCCCTATCTCACGCCGGACCAGTTCAGAAGGAGTCGTGCCATGCCGCATGATGGACAGACCTTGACGGCCCGGGACGTGGTGCTCGCTGATGTCCGGGCGCTTTCTGCGGATGCGCTCATCCCTGTGAACGCGGTCATGGAGCAGGCGCGCGAGGCTCTGCGCAGCCTCGTGACCGAGGATGGAAAGGTCTCGGCGGCGCGGCTCGAGCAGCACCAGCACGCAGCGCACGCGCTCGCCTGGCTTGCAACCTATGTCGAGGCGCTGCGGCAGATGCAGGCCTGGGCGGACCGGCTTTCCGAGGCGGGACGGCTCGGCGAAATGGAGGCTTTGCTCCTGCAGATTTGCTTCGGGGAGTATCTGAGCCAGATTTCCGGCGGCATCCCGATGAGCCAGGGCGAGATTGCGCGGCTGCGCGACATCGGCGTGAGCGACGCAGCCTTGCACGTGCCAGCGGTCGAGCGGCTGGTCTCCGAGGGAAATACGGCCGCAGCGCGGTCACGGCTGGTAGCACTCATGCGCGACAACTCGGGCCATGCGACCTTCGGGGCAACGGGGCTCGATGAAGAGCTGGAGATGATCCGCGACCAGTTCCGCCGCTTCTCGGACGAGAAGGTCACCCCCGAGGCGCACGAATGGCACCTGAAGGACGAGCTGATCCCGATGGAGATCATCGGGGAGTTGGCCGAGATGGGCGTGTTCGGCCTGACGATCCCGGAGGAGTTCGGGGGACTGGGGCTCACGAAGGCGTCGATGGTGGTGGTGTCGGAGGAGCTGTCGCGCGGGTACATCGGCGTGGGCTCGCTCGGCACCCGGTCGGAAATCGCGGCTGAATTGATCCTGTGCGGCGGGACGGCCGAGCAGAAGGAGAAGTGGCTGCCCCTTCTGGCGAGCGGCGAGGTGCTTCCGACGGCCGTTTTCACGGAACCCAACACCGGGTCGGACCTGGGCGCGCTGCGGACGCGAGCGAAGCGCGACGGCGATGACTGGGTCATCACCGGCAACAAGACCTGGATCACCCATGCCGCGCGCACCCATGTGATGACGGTGCTGGCGCGGTCGGTGCCGGACACGGCCGATTACCGCGGCCTGAGCATGTTCCTGGCGGAAAAGACGCCGGGCACCGACGAGGCCCCCTTCGTCGATCCGGGACTGTCGGGTGGCGAGATCGAGGTGCTCGGCTACCGCGGCATGAAGGAATACACCGTCAACTTCGACGACTTCCGCGTGAAGGGCGAGAACCTTCTGGGTGGCGTCGAGGGGCAGGGTTTCAAGCAGCTGATGCAGACCTTCGAAAGCGCCCGCATCCAGACGGCGGCCCGCGCGATCGGGGTGGCGCAGAACGCGCTGGAAGTGGCGATGAAGTATGCCGAGGACCGCAAGCAGTTCGGCAAGTCGCTGATCGAGTTCCCGCGCGTGGCCGGCAAGCTCGCGATGATGGCCGTCGAGATCATGGTGGCGCGGCAGCTGACCTACTTCAGCGCCTGGCAGAAGGACCACGACAAGCGCTGCGACCTCGAGGCGGGCATGGCCAAGCTCTTGGGCGCGCGCGTCGCCTGGGCCTCTGCCGACAACGGGTTGCAGATCCACGGCGGCAATGGCTTCGCGCTGGAATACCAGATCAGCCGCATCCTCTGCGACGCGCGCATCCTCAATATCTTCGAGGGCGCGGCCGAGATCCAGGCCCAGGTGATCGCGCGGCGGCTGCTGGACTGACGCTGTCCCTCACTTCGCGCCGGTCGGGAGCGGCTCCAGAGAAGTGCCGGTCCAGCGCCATACTTGTTCGCAGGTTGCGGGGCGGGTTGTCTGAGGGCAGGAGCCGGCGGTGACATGGGTCACGAGATCGGCGCGACCGGGAAGTCCCGGTTCAACCCGGACGCCGATTCCGAGGAAACCTTCGGAGGGCGTCTGGCCGGGTCGCGTCGACAGGAAGACATCGATGCTGCAGTAGGCGGCGCCGCAACTTGGGCGGGGTGCTGCACCGGGACAAGTGATGCCACCCCAGTCGAGAATTACATCGGGAACTCCGTCGCCATCGATCTCGGTCTCGATCAGATAGTCGGGATCGGCAGTCGCCACGCCGCGACAACCTGCGAAGATGTGGCGGTCGGCCACTGCACGGAGCGGCGAGGCCGCTTGGGCGGGTGGCTGTGCCGGGGCCTGCTGGGTCGAGGGCATGGCGCGCAGGGTCGCGATGGTGGCGGCGGCTTGCGGCGGCACGGGGTTTCCGAGCGCGGCCCAGCGAGCGTCGCAGAAGGCCAAAGCGGTTGCGAGCGCGGGGGCCAGACCCGCGGGATCGAGGGCAAGGGGGGCTCGGCCAGCCATACGGAGTTCCAGCCTCCCGTCCGCACCGTCGAGAAGCGCAGCGACGAGGGGGTCGCCGAAGCCAAGCGGTTGTATCCAGGCGTCACTGTTGAGCTGGTCGAACTCGGGGCCCGGCAGCACGTAGCCATTGCTTCCGGCCACAACCATCGCGCCCGGAAGTGGCGAGAAGTCGTCGTAGCTCGCCGGCGGGCCGGCAAGGGCCGTTCCGATACCGAGGTGGAGGGTATAGGGCGCGGTCAGGTAGGCTTCGTCCGTTGCAGGAGGCGGCAGGCCGGTGGGCGAGAGGCCGCCGCAATTGAGCCTGACGGAGCGATCCGGCGTGTAGGCCCAGGCCTCGAACCACATCCCGTTGTCGAAGCTCTGCTGCTGCCAGTCTGCAAGGGACGGCGCCGCTGCGCAGGCCAGCCCGAGGGACCAGATGGCTGCCGTCCTGATCGCCGCCATCCCTGTACTCCCGGCCCGAGTTGTATCGGAGCAGATTGCCCGGAGCCGCTTTCGCAGTCCAGCGGCGCATCCGCCACCGGAGCGCTCTTGACGGCAAGGAAGATTGCTCCAGATGTTGACAGTGAAAAGATGGGAGCTGATCGTGACCCAGACCGTCGTTCTGACAGGAGCCTCGGGCTTCATCGCCAAGCATGTCGCGTTGAAACTGCTCGATCGGGGCCACGCAGTGCGCGGCACGCTGCGTTCTCCTGCCCGGGCGGAGGAGGTGCGCGCGGCCTTGCGCCCGCATCTCGCCGAGACGGCGGCGCTCGACCGCCTCAGCCTCGTCACGCTCGACCTGACGCGCGAGGAGGGCTGGCAGGCCGCAATGGACGGGGCGACGGCGCTTGTGCACACGGCCTCGCCCTTCCCCATCGCACAGCCGAAGGTAGCCGACGACCTGATCCGCCCGGCGGTGGATGGCACCCGTCGGGCGCTGATGGCGGCGCATCGCGCTGGAATCGGGCGGGCCATCGTCACGTCCTCGACCGTGGCGATCATGGGGGCGGAGCGCCCCGCGAACGGCGCGGACTACACCGGCGCGGACTGGACCGACCCGGAGAGCCGGGCAGCCACACCTTATGCACGATCGAAGACGCTGGCAGAACGCGCTGGCTGGGAGATCGCGCAGGAGACCGGTATCGCCATGACGACGATCCACCCGTCACTGGTGCTGGGGCCGCCGCTCGACACGGCCTACGGGTCATCGGTCGGCGTGGTGGAGCGGATCCTGCGCGCCAGGGACCCGGCGTTGCCACGTTTCTCGCTACCCTGCGTCGATGTCCGAGATGTGGCCGAGGCGCATGTGCGGGCACTGGAACGACCGGAGACAGCGGGGGAGCGGATCATCGCGTCGGACCGGACGCTGTGGATGGTCGAGATGGCCGCGATCCTCAAGCAGGCTCACCCCGGCCGCCGCATTGTCACCCGGCAGGCACCCGACTGGCTGGTGCGGCTTCTGTCACTGATGGATGCCGAGATCCGGTCGATCCTGCCGGAACTCGGCGTGATGCGCAGCGCCTCGAATGCGGCGGCGCGCAAGCTTCTTGGGATGGAATTCCGACCGGCAGACGAAGCGTTGCGTGCGACGGCGGAATGGCTCATCGCGAACGGGCGGGTGTGAGCGGGGTTACTCCGCCGGCTCGGCGATGATCCCGCCATGCGATGGCCGCGCGGACCCAAGGCGGGGGTGCAGCCGCGTCGCAATCCCACCCGCAGCGAGCATTGCCGCGCCCGCGGCCGAGAAGATGCCGGCGACCGGCAGGACGAGCAGCACAAGCCAGGCGACCCCTGGCGTCAGGATGCCCGACACGTCGCGGAAGCTGGCATAGACCGCCGCCATCTCGGTCCGTTCGGAGGGCTTGACCGCCATCAGGAAAGGCAATCCGCCCGAGACGTCGAGCATCACCAGGCACATCGACCCGCCGGCAAGCAGCGCGACCGTGCCCCAGGGCAGGGCCCCGAGTAGGCCGGCGCAGAAGAAGGCCGTTCCCCCGATGGCGAAGGCAGCAGTTATGCTGAGCCTTACGCTTGACCGGTGCACGAGGCGGAGCATCAGCGGCGCGGTGAACAGCAATCCGTTGGTCATCGACAGCATTGCCCCGCCCAGCTTGTCTCCCAACCCGGCCTCGATGCAGTAGATAGGCACATAGACGACATAGACCCACCAGCCGCAGGAGCGGATCACGGCGAAAAGCCAGCCCGCCACCAGGCGCGGTTGGGTGGCGAAGCGCTTGAGGTAGGCCAGCGGGTTCGGCGCCGGTCCGCGCGCCCGCTGGATCTCCCGGCCATTGCCCAGCCGCAGCCGCCAGAAGCTTGCCAGCAGCACCAGCGCGAAACCACCCGCGATCAGGAACGGCAGGGGCATCCAGACGCCCAGCAGCCAGACACCGAGGATCGGACCGGTGGTCCAGGCCGTTGCGGCGTAAAGCATCTGGAGCGACTGGCTCTGGCCAAGGTCCTCGCGCGCGATGAAATCGAGAAGGTATGCGTTGAAGCAGACGAAGATCGTCGCGGTGGCGCAGGCGTTGGCGAGAAGCGCAGCGGCCATCGTCGTGGGGGTGCCAATGACCGCAAGAACCGCCCCTAGGAGATAGAAGCCTGCCCCCAGAGTATACATCCAGCGCCGGGGCACGTAGCGGGTGGCCCAAGGCACCATGAAGCCGACGATGAGGGAGATGACACCAACGACGAAGTAGAGCTGCGAGACTTGCTGGGCGTCGCCCAGTGCCCGATACATCGCGAGAGGCATCACCGAGATCAGCATCCCGCGCACGCAGGCCTCGAGACCGGCGAGCATCGCAAAGCCGCGTACACCCGGTACCGGGGCAGGAACGTCGCTGTCGGGTATGCGCAGGAGAGGCATTTGGGTGGTCCGCTTTGCCCAGCTATGCGCCTCGGGCCGGGAGGCGTCTTGGCCGAAGCCGACGCGCATTGTCGTAAAAACTTCTTGCCGAGTCGTTGCGCCGGTTCAGCCGTGCCGTGCCATCGCCTCGACCAGGCGGCTGCGCGCGGCGGGAAGCGGCCTTTCGCCCAGCGCAGGGGCGAGGTGCCGCTCGAGGAAATGCCCGGTTGTGCGCAGGCCGAGCAGAACCTCCGCGTTCGTACCGGGTCCATCGCAGAGACAGGGCGGATAGGGAAGAAGCCGGTCCGCCCAATTGCCGGCGCCTTCACGGCTCACCGCTGCGCCGGATTTCGGCGAGACGTAGACCAGATCATTCCGCTGCCCGGTGACCGCGCAGGAGGCCAGGTCGAGACCGAAGCCCATCTCTTCGAGGAGCGATGCCTCCCAGCGCAAGTAACGCGCCGGCCAATCCGGATCGGTTCCGAGGCTGTCGAGGAGGTCGATCGTACGAAGGTAGAGGACTTCGTGCGGCTCGCGTTCGGGGAGTGTGAAGCCGAGAAGCGCGGCGATAGAGCCAAGCGCCAGGAGGGCGAGACGGTCGGCCATGATTGCGGGAGCGCGGGCGTGCAGCGGCTCGACCGAGAAGGCGCCGATATGTTCGTCGAGTCGCGCCCGCCACGAGACGTCGAGCTGTGCGCCAGGCTGGAGAAGCGGAACAAGCTTGCGGCTCGCCCCGCCACGAACGACACCCGCATGCCGGCCGTGCCGGGCGGTGAACACCTCGATGATTGCCGAGCTTTCGCCGTGTTGCCGGACGCTCAGGAGCGCCCCCTCGTCGCGCCATTCCATGCGCGGCACTCTTGCCCGTGGCACCGAGCACGGCAATGGGTTGTTGCGGTCAGGGCAGGTCGATGTCGGTCCAGACCATGCGATGGCGCGAGGCCTGTGCGACCGTCGCCGCGAGCGGGTCATCTGGAGCTGGCCAGAAAACCCCGGAATCGAGGATGGCGAGGTCGGTCGAGGGCAGCACGTAGGACACACGCAGATTGCCGGCCCGCCTCTCACCATCGCTCCAGTCAACGGTATCCTGCGGGTCCGGGACCCCGGGACCCTCACTGTTGCCCTCCGCGAAGGCAGCGCCTTCGCTGGTGGGAGCGGGGTCGTTCAGGTCGGGCCGGGCGAGAAGGGTGCGGAGTGCCTCGGGCCTGCCGTCGATTGCCGCGGGGTCGAGGTTGGCGTTTCCGATCACGACGAAGGGAGGGACGGGTGAGGGCCCAAGGGCGCCGTCGAGAACGCGCAGCCAGAGCGCCGCCTCGTCATGGTTGCGCCGGCCGTTGCGGTCTTCGGCGCCATCGAAAACCGGCGGCGTGGCATGCCAGGTCATCAGGGTGAGCCTGCCACCGGATGGGGTGACGAGCGGGACGATCCAGTGTCCCGTGGTGGAGAGCCGCTGCACGTCGCCAGCTCCGGGCGAAAGTGTATCGGCCTCGATCAGGTTGCCTGGAAGATCGCGCCAGAGCATCGCGGACAGGTCGCGCACTTCGGCCTCGGCGATCGGCAGGCGCGACAGGATGGCCATGCCGTCCGTCCCGGAGAAGGATCCATGCCCCTGCGCATCGCCCGCGCCGCCAAGCCGTCCGTCGCCGTCGAGATCGCGCCCGGTCGCCATGCCCGAATTGGGGCGGAGGGCAAGGCGGTAGGGGTAGTCGGACCCCGCCCGGCCAAAGGCATCGGCCAATGCGGAGAGGGTCACAAGGCCGTGGTCCCAGTCGATGGACTGGAGCACAAGGACATCGGGATCGACCGCAGCCACCACCGCCACCACGGCGGCGATCTGCGGGTCTTCGCCACCCTCCAAGTCCTGCAGGAGAAGTCCTGGGCCGTCACGCGCAAGCTCGGCGTTGAAGGTACCGAGGCGGATACGTTCTGCCGCGGCCGGAAGGGTGGCAAGGAGCGCCACCAAGGCAGCGATCAGACGAAGACCAGACCGACGCAATCCTGGGCGCCACGGCGCCGCCGCTCCTCGATCATCTCTGCCACGCGGCCCATCGCGATGCCGCGCATGAATAGGGAGGAAGGGAGGAAGGCCCATGCCGCCATTGTCCAGATCAGCGAGTGATCGGTCCCGAAGTCCACCGG
>CAZOHN010000007.1:30845-34421 GCA_964579325.1 uncultured Rhodobacterales bacterium | reverse complement strand
CCCGCAACCATTCGCACGCGTTCGACTTCGGCGCCGTTGGTTCCGTCGGGCAGCATCAGGACGACGAGCCGCACGGGGCTGTAGGGGAAGTCGATCACCTGCCCAATCAGCGTGCCCACTGCGACGAGGAAGCCCGCTACCGGAGATGGCGCGGACTCGGCCTTGAGGACGATGGAGAGAAGCAGAACTGTGATGAACAGCGAGAGAAACCGGATCCGATTGAACGGCGGCGCATCGCGGAACTCGACCAGGCTGGGATAGTTCGATGCATATTCGATGGCCGTCAGGGCCGCGGCAATGATTGCGATAAGGGCAATGACTTCGGCAGTATCGCTCCGCACGCCCGGCAACATCAGTGCCGGCGTCAGAACCATGAGCGCGACCAACAAGCCACGCACGACTGCACCCGTCAGTCGCGACACCACTGCCCCTGCCCCTCGTTACGGACGGACGTGATGCAAGGCCACGTCCCAGTTTCCGTCTTCATGCGCCGATTGTGTCGGCGAGCCACATTCTTGACCAACTTCTGCCCACCTTCGCCCCGTCCAGCAACGTCAACGTCGCTTAGAGCGAACCAAACAGACCATTTCGGGGAGGAACTGTCGCGACTTTGCATCAATGATGTGGCAAGAAAAAGGCCGCCCACCGGGCGGCCCAAAATCTTGTGGACGCAGGATTTTCAGGCCCAAGGCCGTTCCGCTTTTGCCCTCGCCTCGAAGCTGTCGATCGACGCGGCCTTCTCGAGCGTCAGGCCAATATCGTCCAGACCGTTCAGGAGGCAGTGCTTCTTGAACGGATCCACCTCGAACGAAAAGGTCCGGCCGTCCGAGGCGGTAACCGTCTGACTGGGAAGGTCGACGGTGATCCGGGCGTTGGCGCCCTTGTGCGCGTCGTCCATCAGGTAGTCGACGGCTTCCTGGGGCAGCACCACCGGCAGGATGCCGTTCTTGAAGCAGTTGTTGAAGAAGATATCCGCGAAAGACGTCGAGATCACGCAGCGGATCCCGAAGTCGAGGAGAGCCCAGGGCGCGTGTTCACGCGAGGAACCGCAGCCGAAGTTGTCGCCGGCGACAAGGATCTGCGCATCACGGTAGGCGGGCTGGTTCAGGACGAACCCCGGGATCTCCTCACCTTCCAGGGTGTAGCGCATCTCGTCGAAGAGGTTCTTGCCGAGCCCCGAGCGCTGGATGGTCTTCAGGAACTGCTTCGGGATGATCATGTCGGTGTCGATGTTCACCAACGGCATCGGCGCCGCGATCCCGGTCAGCGTTACGAACTTGTCCATGGCGGAACTCCTCGGTTGCGTGCGGGATAAAGCACGCCACGTGGCGAGGATCAAGGAAGGTGCTGACCCCTTCGGCAGCTCCGGGCCGATCGCCTCAGGCGCTGCGACGCCGTGCCCGCAGGCCGGCAAGTCCACCGACACCGGCAAGCAGCATCCAGCCAGCAGCCGGGAGCGGGATCGGGGGCGGGGGTGGAGGTGGCGGCGGTTCGATCAGTCTGAACTGGGCCTGCAGGATCGCGGAGTTCTCACCCTCTTCCATCGTCCAGAAGTGCTCCAGCGGCACGCCGCCCACGAGGAACCCGGTCACATCGATGATGTAGGTATCATCGCCGATCATGAAGGTTTCCGACTGGCCCACATTCGTCACCGCTGTGACCCGGTCAGCGCAGCCTTTGGCATTCACGCCAGACCAGTTGAACCCACCATTGGCGCAAACGAAGTTCGGGTCGTTCCTTGAAGTCGCAATGTAGTTCGGAGTCTCCCAATGCTCGAAGTCGAAAACCGCCGAGATCGTCGCGGTCGAACTGTCGGCCTCGAAGAGAATGTCGAAGTCGAGCTGGAGTTTCGCGCCGAGGATCGAGGTGCCCTTGCCGATCGCGAAGTTGTGGTGCGTGAACTTGGCGACGTCGAAGACCTCGTCAGGCAGGATGCTGCCCGCCCCGGCGATCCCCTCGATGGTATAACCGCTCTTGAACGGATTCGGAGCGAAGGGTGTGCCCCATAGGATCTCGTCTGTCCCTACCCCGGTCAGTCCCTCGGTCGTCGTCTGCTGCGAGACGGATGTCCAACTGCCCCGGACATCGAGGACCGAGATGGACCCCGCCTGTGCTGCGGCCGTCGTCACGACCACCGCTGCAACTGCAAGTGTACTGCGCAATACGCTGTCGAAAATTCCCATGTCGCCGCCCCCAGCCCCGGCCACCGGAAACACCGGCAGTCAGAGTGACCGAAACGCGCTGGTGACCGTCCAGCGCTCCGTCTCACCGCCCCTGCGGTGTCGAGTCGGCAGACTCGGGTACTTTAGACTTTGACCTGCCCGGGTCTGCGTCGGTTCTCGACGCCCGCATTCTTATTGTAATGGCAAATGTGCATTTTCACCAAACTTGACAAGAACTCGACGACGTTTGGGAAACATTCCTTGGTGCGGCGACCGCGACTGTTGCGACCCTGCAACGCAAAACTGGTCGGTAGTCAGCGCGTTAACCCCGGTTAACGCGCTGATTCGGCAACAATCAGAGGAAGTCGCGAACGTCGGAGAGGTGGCCCGTAACAGCGGCAGCGGCAGCCATGACCGGACTCATCAGGTGGGTCCGACCACCACGCCCCATGCGTCCCTCGAAATTGCGGTTCGAGGTCGCCGCGCAGCGTTCGCCGGGGGCCAGTTGATCGGGGTTCATGCCAAGGCACATCGAGCAGCCGGCAAGCCGCCATTCGAAGCCCGCCTCCTTGAAGATGTCGGCCAGCCCCTCCTCCTCGGCCTGGAGCCGCACGAGGCCGGAGCCGGGGACGACCATCCCGCGGACTCCCGGCGCGAGCTTCTTGCCCTTGAGGATCGCCGCGGCAGCACGGAGGTCCTCGATCCTGCCATTGGTGCAGGACCCGATGAACACGGCATCGACCTTGATATCGGTCAGCTTCGTGCCAGGCTTCAGACCCATGTACTCAAGCGACCGCTGCGCCGCGCCGGCCTTGCCGCCCTCGAAGGACGCCGGGTCGGGCACCTCGCCG
Source organism: uncultured Rhodobacterales bacterium (assembly GCA_964579325.1). Lineage (GTDB taxonomy): Bacteria > Pseudomonadota > Alphaproteobacteria > Rhodobacterales > Rhodobacteraceae > CAZOHN01. The sequence continues at coordinate 31,408 of CAZOHN010000007.1, read as the reverse complement.
GTGATCGGCAGGACATCCTCGGGGCTGGTACCCCAGGTCACGACCGGAGCGATATCCTCGCCGCGGATCGTCACCACCTTGTCGAACTGGGCGCCCTCGTCGGTGTAGAGCGTCTTCCACCACGCAAGCGCGGCCTCCCATGCTGCGCCTTTCGGCGCGTGGGGGCGTCCGTTCACATACTCGAAGGTCTTCTCGTCCGGTGCGATGATGCCGGCGCGGGCGCCGCCCTCGATCGCCATGTTGCAGACCGTCATCCGACCTTCCATCGAGAGGTCGCGGATCGCTTCGCCACAATACTCGATGACATAGCCGGTGCCGCCCGCCGTCCCGGTCGCGCCGATGACCGAAAGCGTGATGTCCTTGGCGGTGACGCCGGGCCGCAGCTTGCCCGTGATCTCCACCTTCATGTTCTTCGACTTCTTCTGGATCAGCGTCTGGGTGGCCAGCACATGCTCGACCTCCGAGGTGCCGATCCCGTGTGCCAGCGCCCCAAAGGCGCCGTGGGTCGCGGTGTGGCTGTCACCGCAGACGATGGTCATGCCGGGCAGCGTCCAGCCCTGTTC
>CAZOHN010000007.1:0-30835 GCA_964579325.1 uncultured Rhodobacterales bacterium | reverse complement strand
ATGATGTGGACGATGCCCTGGCGGATGTCCGAGACCGGGTAATAGTGGATGCCGAACTCCTTGGCGTTCATGTCGAGCGTCTCGACTTGAATCCGGCTCTCGGGGTTCTCGATGCCCTTCTCGCGATCCCAGGTGGTGGGCACGTTGTGATCGGGCACCGCGATGGTCTTCTCGGGCGCGCGGACCTTGCGGCCGGCCATCCGAAGGCCCTCGAAAGCCTGGGGCGAAGTCACCTCGTGGACGAGGTGGCGGTCGATGTAGAGCAGGCAGGTGCCATCGTCGGACTCGTGGGCGACGTGGGCATCCCAGATCTTGTCATACAGCGTGCGGGGTCCGGCTTTCGGAGCGGTCATTTCGGTGGTCTCCCGGAAGGGGTCAATTCGTCAGGGCGGCGTGGGGCGGGCCTTCAGCCCAGCGCGCCGCCGCGCGCGAGCGCCGTGGTGCGCCCGGCCCAGAACCGCCAGGGCAGGCGGGCGTGGTCGTCCATGTCGAAGACCCGGATCATGCACAGCGAGATACTATTGCGGCGATCCTGCCGCAAGGGTCGCACCACGGCCACAAGGTCAGTCGCGGCGCAGCGCGGCGCTGATCGCCCCCCATCCGATCCGGTCCCGGCCGTAGCTGTGCCGGTCGGGGCCGGCATCCACCTGGGAAGGCGGCTTGGTCACGGTGTCGTAGAACTGCCGGACATCGGCGGCGAGGCGGGCGCGATCGGGCGGCAACGGGCGGTTGACCGCCTTGAGATACTGCTCGGGGTGGACAAGGCTCAGCGGGTTCACCGTGAGGGAATGGCCCGCGGCGACGAGCGCGTCCGCCGTGGCGCCGGTGACGAACAGCAAGCAGTTCTGCCGGTAGTAGGAGCGGACCGACCCGTCATGCCAGAAGGCGGGCCGGATCAGGTCGAAGCAGTCGTAGCCCTTTGCAGCGAAGAGCTTGGCCCAGTATTCCACCCACATCTCGTTCACATGCCCCGCCCCGCCCTGGTAGGGCAGCGCGGCCGAGAACAGGACGCAGTCCGACGCCGCGCAGAGGTTGGCGATGAAGGTCGGAGCCTGCGTGGCGGGGAGGTGTTCGGCAACCTCGGTGGAGATGCAGAGGTCGAAACGGCGGCCGGGGTCGAGCGGCGCGCCAAGGTCGACGGTTACGAGGAGATCGGGCGGGAAGCGCAGTTCCGCCGGTGGCGTCCCCGGAAGATCGTAGCCCCGCACGTCGGTCACGCCGCAGTCGATCAGCGCTTTCAGCCACGTCCCCCGGCCACAGCCGAAATCTGCGGCGGACTGCACCGGCAGGAGCGACAGGACAAAGGCGACCAGCCTTGGCTGGCTGAGGTCGGAAGCGGCGAAATATTGCGCCGCAGCCTCGGACATCTCGTTCCTGCGGTCGCTCCAGTGATCAGGCGCCTTGCCGCTCATCCCGCCCCCTCGCCGCGAATGGACCTCTCGGATCGAGACTGGCGCGGCGATCCCCCGGGCGCAAGCGGCCTCGGAGCGTCAGGTCCGGGAAGGCTCGCCACCCAATTGCCCGGCGAACGCCTTGAGCACCGCGGCGTAAACCTCGCGCTTGAAGGGCACGATCTGTGCGAGCACTTCGCCCGGAGGGAGCCAGCGCCAGGCCCCGAACTCGGGGTGGTCGGTCTCGATCCGGACCTGGTCGTCCCCACCGCGAAAGCGCATCAGCACCCATTTCTGCCGCTGGCCACGGTACTTGCCGCCCCACATCTTGCCCACCAAGTGATCCGGCAGGTCGTAGGTCAGCCAGTCGGGAGTTTCGGCCACCACATCGACAAGGTCGGCTGTAACGCCCGTCTCCTCGAACAACTCGCGCAGCGCGGCCGCGCGCGGGGTTTCGTTCTTGTCGATGCCGCCTTGCGGCATCTGCCATGCCCCCGGCGCATCCAGCCGCTCACCAACGAACAGCCTGCCGTCGCCACTCACGAGCATCACCCCGACACAGGGACGATAGGGCAAGCTTCCCAGGTCCCTCGCCAAAGGTGACGTCTCCTTGAAGGCCAGCGGCCTCACTCCTCGCCGGGCGTGAGCGCCGAGAGCCCCTTGAGGATATCGATCGCATAGGCGAGCTGGTAGTCCTCCTTGCGAAGATCGGCGGAGGACTGGGCCTTGGCGCGTTCCTCCTCGATCTGACGGCGCTCGTCCTCGCTCAGCGAATCGTTGGTCAGGCTGCCGCGGAGGTCGCCCTCCGACCGCTGCCGGTTCGCCGCGCTCTCGGGCTCGGCCGGGGTCTCGGCCGCCGGCTCACGCGGGGGCTGCGCCACGACGATGTCGGGCGAGACGCCCAGCGCCTGGATCGACCGTCCCGAAGGGGTGTAGTAACGCGACGTGGTCAGCCGCATCGCCCCGTTGCCCCGCAGCGGCATGACGGTCTGGACCGATCCCTTGCCGAAGCTCTTCTCGCCGATGACGATGGCGCGGCGGTGGTCCTGCAACGCACCCGCTACGATTTCCGAGGCAGAGGCGGAGCCGCCGTTGATCAGCACCACGACAGGCTTGCCGTCGGCGAGGTCTCCGGGCGTGGCGTTGTAACGCTCGCCGTCCTGAGGCTCCCGGCCGCGGGTCGAGACGATCTCGCCGGTCTCGAGGAAGGCGTCGGACACGCGGATCGCCTGGGTCAGGAGGCCGCCGGGGTTGTTTCGCAGGTCGAGCACGAAGCCGTTGATCTTGTCGACACCACCGGCCTCCTCGACCGCCTTTCGCAGACCTTCCGCAAGGTTCGGATAGGTCTGGTCGTTGAATGTCGTGATGCGCAGGACCACGGTGTCGCCGACGACTCGGGTTCGGACGGCTGTCAGCTTGATCGTGTCGCGGATGATCGAGACGTCGAATGGCTCGTCGCGCCCGGTACGGACCACCGTGATGATGATCTCGGATCCGACGGGGCCGCGCATCATCTCGACCGCCTGGTCGAGGGTCAGGCCCAGCACCGACTGGCCATCGACATGGGTGATGAAGTCGCCGGCCTCGATCCCCGCCGCGTCGGCGGGCGTGTCGTCCATTGGCGAGACGACCTTCACGAAACCTTCTTCCTGCGTAACCTCGATGCCGAGCCCGCCGAACTCCCCTCGGGTCTGCACCTGCATTGCCTGCGCATCCTTGGGCGACAAGTACGAGGAATGCGGATCGAGCGATGTCAGCATCCCGTTGATCGCCGCCTCGATCAGTTCCTCGGAGTCGACGTCCTCGACGTACTGCGCGCGGATCCGCTCGAAGATGTCCCCGAAAAGATCCAGCTGTTCGTAGACCGAAGCCTTCCGGTCGGTTTCCTGCGCGACGAGGGGTCCGGCGACCTGGGTCGTGGCAATGACCCCCGCTACGGTGCCAGCCAGCGCGGCCATAACGAACTTCTTCATGCCGTCATCCTCTCCCGAAGGCGAACCACTGTCCCGGGTCGACCGGGGCACCGCCTACTCTGAGTTCCATATAAAGCGTTTCCGTCCGCTCTCCGCCACCGCCTTGTTGCGTCTCGGTCAGGAACTCGGCGGCTCTCGGCGCGTCGCCTCCCGTAAGGCCAAGCGGTGCACCGGCCGCGACAATCTCTCCATTCCGGACGTAGGCGTCGCCGAGGCCCGCCAGAACCAAGAGATAGCCGCCCTGCGGCTCGAGGATGATCACATTTCCGTAGCTCTCGAGCGGACCCACGAAGCGCACCGTTGCGGCGGCCGGGGCTGTGAGCAGAGAAAGCGGTGCGGCGGCGATGACGATACCGGGTCGGCGAACGCCGGCTGCATCGGCCTCGTCGAACGCGCGCAGGACGGCGCCTGCCACTGGAAGCGGCACCTCGCCCCGCAGCGACCGGAAGTCGATCTCGGCCGCATCGTCACCCGCGAGCGGCACGGCCGCAAGGCTCGACGCGAAGGAATCCAGTGTGTCGGCCGAGGCCAGTAGGGCGGCGAGGGCCTCGGGATCGGCAGGTAGCCGGTCGGGGACCAAAGTGCGTTCCGAGATCGCCCGGCCCAGTGCGCTCCGTGCTTCCTGCGCGCCCGAAAGACCGTCCTCGAGCGACCGGAGTGCCCCCTCCTGGATCTGCCGAAGGGCCTGCAGTTCCTCGAGTTCCGCGCGAAGACGCTGCGCTTCCGCCTGCAGCGCTGGCGTGATCTCTGACACGATCATGCCTGACCGCGCCGTGCCGAGCGGGCCGCCCGGATGGAGCAGAAGAATTGGGCCCGATGAACGCTCCATGGCCGACAGGGCGCCGACCAGCCGCGAGACCTCGACCTCCTTCGCCTCGAATCGGAGCCGGATCGCCCGTTCGCGGGTAACGGCCTGACGCACCCCGTCGCGCAGGGCGGCGAGGCCGTCCTCGTAGGCGCGCACGGTGGCCGTCAGGGCGCTCACCTGGTCGCGCGCGGTGCGGGCTTCGGACAGCGCGGTCGCGGCCCCCTTCAGCGCCGCCGCCGCCCGGCGCGCCGACTCGGCACTGGGTGCGTCTTGCGCCTCGCCGGCAACCGCAAGCGCGGCCATGAGGAGGACGGCTGCGCCGATCCGGGCGATCATGAGCGGATCAGGCTCTGACCGGTCATCTCGACCGGTAGGGTAAGCCCCATCAGCGCAAGGATCGTCGGGGCAAGGTCGGCAAGGCGCCCGTCAGCCAGATGCGCGCCCTGCGGGCCGCCCACCAGGATCACGGGAACCGGGTTGGTCGTATGGGCCGTGTGCGGACCGCCGGTGACCGGATCGACCATCGTCTCACAATTGCCGTGGTCAGCGGTCACGATCATGGCACCGCCCGCCTGCTCGAGCGCGACGAGCGCGCGGCCAAGGCCGGCATCCACCGCCTCGCAGGCTACGATGGCTGCTGGCAACGACCCGGTATGACCGACCATGTCGGGATTGGCGAAGTTGACCACGATCAGGTCATAGCCTGCCCCGATTGCATCTACGAGGCTTGCCGTGACCTCGGCTGCGCTCATCTCCGGCTGGAGATCGTAGGTCGCGACTTTGGGCGAGGGCGCCATGTGCCGATCTTCGCCGTGTTCGGGGTCCTCCTTCCCGCCGTTGAGAAAAAAGGTGACGTGCGGGTATTTCTCGGTCTCGGCGAGGCGGAACTGCCGCAGGCCGTGAGAGGCAACCCAGGCTCCGAGAGTGTTCACGATGGTCTGCTTGGGGTAGGCTGCCGACATGAACCGGTCGTGGTCCTTGGAATAGTCGACCATTCCGAGAAGCGCGGCCCAGGCCGGGCGCGGGCCGGTGTCGAAGGCGTCGAACGCCGGATCGCCGATGGCGCGGAGGATCTCACGGGCGCGATCGGCACGGAAGTTCAGGCAGAACAGGCCGTCTCCATCATGCGCGCCGCGGTATCCGCCGATCACGGTAGGGTCGATGAACTCGTCGGTCTCACCCCGGGCATGGGCCTCGGCGACCGCGACCCCGGCCGACGCTGCGCGCAGCCCTTCCCCGCGCACGATGGCGCCGTAGGCACGGGCCACACGCTCCCAACGGTTGTCCCGATCCATGGCGTAGTAGCGGCCCGAAACCGTCGCGATCCGCGCGCCCTGGGGTAAACCGGCCTCGAGATCGGCGATGTACCCCGTGGCCGAGGTCGGCGCGACGTCGCGGCCATCGGTGATCGCGTGCACGACAACCGGGACGCCCGCCCCCGCCACCATCCGGGCAGCCGCGAGGAAATGCGTCAGTTGCCCATGAACCCCTCCCTGCGAGCACAGCCCCAGCAGATGCGCAGTGCCACCAGTTGCCTTGAGCCGCGCGATGAAGTCCAGAATCGCTATGTTGCGGAAGAAGCTGCCATCCTCGATCGCGAGGTCGATCTGGCCGAGGTCCATCGCCACGACGCGGCCCGCGCCAATGTTGGTGTGACCGACTTCGGAGTTGCCCATCTGCCCGCTGGGCAGGCCGGCGTCAGGGCCATGCGTCACCAGGGTCGCGTTCGGGCAGGTCGCCATCAGCCGGTCGAAGGTCGGCGTCCGCGCCAGCGCCGGCGCGTTGGCGGAAGTGTCCGGGTTCAGACCCCATCCGTCGAGGATGCAGAGCACGACGGGTTTCGGTGCGGTCATGTCTTTGGCCCCGCTGGTTGCGCGCCCCTCTCTACGCCCGGGGGCCCGGTGGGGCAACCGCGTCTCCCGCGCGCATCACTCGCGATGATAGGGCGTGCCGGCGAGGATCGTCGCGGCGCGGTAGATCTGTTCGAAGAGCATCGCTCGGGCCAGCATGTGCGGCCAGACCATCGAGCCGAAGGACAGCACGAGGTCGGCACCGTCGCGGAAGGACGGATCGAGGCCGTCCGCACCGCCGATCGCGAAGGCAAGGTCACCCCGCCCGCTATCGCGCCACCCCGCGAGCCGCGCCGCGAACTCCGGCGACGTCAGCGCCCGCCCGCGCTCGTCGAGCGCCACGAGGACCGAGCCATCGGGAATCGCACGTCGCAGGAGGCGCCCTTCTTCCGCGGGCCCGGCGGCGCCGCGCGTATCGACCTCCTGTTCCCGCAGTGGACCAAGGCCCAGCGCGCGCCCCGCCCGGTCGAACCGCACCCGCCAGTCCTCGATCAGCGCGCGCTCCGGCGAATCCGCCCGGAGGCGACCGACCGCGGCGACGTGAAGCCGCATCATGCCTGTGCGGCACTCCGAACGGCGGATTCGCCTGTTGGAAGCCACATCTTCTCGAGCTGGTAGAAGTCGCGGACTTCAGGGCGGAAGACATGTACAATGACGTCACCGGCATCGATCAGCACCCAGTCCCCCGTTTCCTTGCCCTCGACCTTGGGCACGATCCCGAAGCTGTCCTTGAGCCGCTCGACGAGCTTCTCCGACATTGCGGCGACCTGTCGAGAAGAGCGGCCCGACGCGATCACCATGTGATCGGCAATCGTCGACCGCCCGCGCAGGTCGATCGGCACGATGTCTTCCGCCTTGTCATCATCAAGGGAAGAAAGCACGCGCTCAAGGAGCAAATCGCTCGCGGTGCCGGCGTGAAGGCTCCTCGCGGGCGCCCCCTGAGCGGCGGTCGCATTTGCCGCGCTTGCGTGGTCTGACAGGACCTCGTCCTCCTGAGTTGCGCGCCGACATCCTGACCCCGGCGCCGGGCGTGCCTTCAATGTAACACCTCACCCTGCGCATCTCAAGGAAGCGGAGGGCATGTAGGCGCCAGATCTCGCTGGCCTGGGCCTGGCCGGATTAATCCGTTGTTCATCCGGCGCTGGTATCCCGGTTCTGGGTGAGTGTGAGAGGCATGACCATGGCGCGTACCAACGCCCCGGTCATCATCAAGCGAAAGAAGATCGTTGGCGGCGGTGGGCACCACGGGGGGGCCTGGAAAGTCGCTTACGCCGACTTCGTGACCGCGATGATGGCGTTTTTCCTGTTGATGTGGCTTCTCGGTGCAACAACCGAGAAGCAGCGAAAAGGCATTGCCGACTATTTCAACCCGACGCTTCCGATAAACCGGACGTCGGGTGGCGGCGATGGCGCCTTTGGCGGCGAAAGCGTCTTTACGGAAGAGACCTTCGCCCACAACGGAACCGGCGCCTCCTCGCTTCAACGCGCATCGAACGAGCTCGCCAAAGGCGACCAGGGGTTCGGCGAGAACCCGGAGAACAGCGGCGAACAAGCTGACAGGGCCTTCGAGACGCTCCAGGAAATGCTCCGTGGAATGGGCGGCGAGAGCATGGCCGCCGAATCGCTGGCCCGCCATATCGTGACGCGGGTTACGGACGACGGTCTGATCGTCGAGATCTTCGACCTTGAGGACGCGCCCCTGTTCAAGGCCGGAACTGCCGAACCGGAGCCGATCACGTTCGAGATCGCCAAGCTCGTCACGGAGGTGTTCGCCCTCGTCGAAAACGGGCTCGCCGTGGCCGGCCATGTCCAGTCGGCCCCGGAAGTCGTGCGGATCGACCCCTCCTGGGACATGTCCACCGCGCGCGCGCAGGCCATGCGCGGGCTGCTTGAGGCAGCGGGCTTCGATGCCGGACGGATGCAGCGCATTACGGGGCACGCCGACCGCCAGCCGGTCGAGCCCAACCGCATGTCCCTGCGCAACAACCGGATCGAACTCACATTGCTGCGTCCCGACCGCCGCTGAGGAAAAAATAGCGGCTTTCGAGACATTAGCCCTCCGTTAAGCCGCGGCTGCCATGGTGACCGCAACTCTTTCGAGACAGCAGAAAGGCTGAGCGACCATGACGATCTCGTCTTCCCTCAATGCCGGCGTGGCCGGTCTGGCGGCGAACGCGACGCGGCTTGCCACCATCTCGGACAACATCGCGAACTCCGCGACGTATGGCTACAAGCGCGCGCAGGCCGATTTCCACTCGATGGTGATCAACAGCGGCCGGGGTTCGTACTCGGCCGGCGGTGTCCGCGTGACCACCGGCCGAATGATCGACCAGCCCGGCGCGTTCGCGACCACGTCCAACCCGACCGATCTCGCCATCCGCGGCCGCGGCTTCCTGCCCGTCACGAACGAGACCGCGCTGATTTCGCAGACCGACGACTTCCCGCTTTACCTCGGCACGACCGGATCGTTCCGAACCGACGCGAACGGCTTCCTGAAGACCTCGACGGGTCTGGTCCTGCTCGGCTGGCCTGCAAACCCTGATGGTTCGATCCCGACCTATCCGCGCGACACGAACGCCGGCCTGCGACCGGTCCAGATTCAGACCAACCAGTTCGCGGCAGAACCGACCACAAGGATGTCGCTTGGTGTCAACCTTCCCGCCACCGAGACGATCGTTGGCGCCGACGGCCTTCCGCTCGAACTGTCGGTCGAATACTTCGACAACCTCGGCACGTCGCAATCGATCAACGTCAGCTACACGCCGACGGTGCCGGTTCCGCCTGCAACCGGCGCCTCGAACGAATGGACCATGGTCCTCACCGACTCGGCGCAAGGAAACGCGGTGATCGGGGAATACGTGCTGCAGTTCGACGACACGCGCGGCGGCGGCGGCACCATCGCATCGGTCACGACCGTATCGGGGGGTGCCTACGATCCCCTGACTGGCGTCTTTCAGGTTGCCGTGGCCGGGGGCCCCATCGACATTACCATCGGCGCCATTGGCGACAGCAACGGAATGAGCCAGCTTTCCGACAGCTTCGCTCCGACCTCGATCACCAAGGACGGGTTTCCCGTCGGCAACATGACCTCCATCGAGGTAGACGGGAACGGCTTTGTCCGCGCCAACTTCGATACAGGGATCACTCGCGTTCTATACCAGATTCCGCTGGTCGACATTCCGAACCCGAACGGGTTGCGCGCGCTCGACAACCAGACATACCAGACGTCGAACACGTCGGGCTCGATGTTCCTGTGGGACGCCGGCGACGGCCCGACCGGCGATGTCGTGGCCTATGCCCTCGAGGAATCGGCGACGGACGTGGCAGGAGAACTCACCGCCCTGATCCAGACGCAACGGGCCTATTCGTCCAACGCGAAGGTCATCCAGACCGTCGACGAGATGCTGCAGGAAACGACCAACATCAAGCGCTAGGCCGATGACGGCCTGAAGGAGGTAGAGCATGAGTATCTCTGGCGCCCTCTCCAATGCGCTAAGCGGACTGTCCGCGGCGTCTCGCGGGGCAGAGGTGGTCTCGTCCAACCTCGCAAATGCAATGACGGAAGGCTACGGGCGCCGCGAGCTCGATCTTTCGGCACGGTCAGTTGGCGGTCGCGGCGCCGGGGTTCAAGTGAACGGCGTCCTGCGCTCGGTCGATGCCGTCCTCTTGGCCAGCCGACGGCTTGCCGACGCAGACGTGGGACGCGACAGCGCCATCTCGACCTTCCTGCGATCGATCGAGAGCTCGATCGGACTTCCCGAGGATGCCGGATCGCTGGCATCTCGCCTCGCCACGCTCGAGGCCGCACTGATGTCATCAGCCAGCCGGCCTGATTCAGAGGCGCGCCTGCAAAGCGTGATGAGCGCCATCACATCGCTTGCGGGCCACGTTCGGGACGTTTCGGGCAGTATCCAGTCGGCACGAATGGAGGCGGACCAGTCGATCGCGAAGCAGGTCAGCGAGGTAAACAGCGCGCTGTCCAAGATCGCCGACCTGAACAAGGTCATCCGGGGTACGACGGGCCTCGGTCAAGACATGACGGCGCTGTTCGACCAACGTCAGCAACTCATCGACAAGGTTGCGCAGATCATCCCTCTGCGGGAGGTTCCACGCGACTTCGGCGAAGTTGCCCTCTACTCTGACGGTGGTGCGATTCTCCTCGATGGAAGTGCCCGCAGGCTTGAGTTTCAACCAGTTGGCATAATCACGCCAGACATGACACTGGCTTCGGGCGCACTCTCCGGACTGACGCTCAATGGTCGGCCGATCCGCGCGGAAGCGAATGGCGGACAATTGGGTGGCGGAAGTCTAGGGGCCCAGTTCTCGATCCGGGACAGTCTTGCGCCCGAAGCGCAGTCGCGCCTGGACGCATTTGCCCGCGACCTAATGGAACGCTTCGAAGACCCCGCAGCGGATCCCACACTGGTCCCCGGAGCAGCTGGCCTCTTCACCGACCTCGGACTTCCGTTGAACCCGCTGGATGAAGTCGGTCTTGCGGCCAGGCTTCAGGTCAATGCTCTCGCGGATCCCGCCCAGGGTGGTAACCTCTGGCGCCTGCGTGCCGGGCTCGGGTCAGCGGTCCCGGGAGATGCAGGACAGGCCGCCGGGCTTCACGCTCTGGCTGACGCACTCACGACGGCACGCACGCCAAGTTCCGGGAATTTCCTCCCTGGCGCCAAGTCATCGTCGGGCCTCGCCGCCGACATGCTCTCCATACTCGGCTCCGCGCTCCAGAGCGCAGACCTCGATCTCTCCGCATCGGCCACGCGTCGCGACAGCCTGAAGACGGCCGAACTTGCAGGGGGCGTCGACTCGGACCAGGAACTCCAACGCCTACTCCTGATCGAGAAAGCGTACGCAGCAAATGCCCGGGTCGTCCAGACGATCGACTCCATGCTCGATATCCTGATGAGGCTTTGACATGAGCGGCTTCCTGTCCCTTGGCGATCTCTCGTCGACCCTCCTGCTGCGCCAGCAGACCACGCAACTGAAGCGTGAACTCCAGCGCGGTGTTGTCGAAGTGACCACCGGGCGCACGTCGACGCTGTCTGCGCACCTGAAAGGGGATTTCCGTGCCCTCGCAGCCTTCGACCGCAGCATCCGCATCTCGGAGTCGCGACGTCCGGCGCTGACAGAAGCGCAAACAATGGCCGAGGCCCTGCAATCCAAGCTTGGCGTCCTGCAATCCGAGACCGAAACTGCCGCGCTGAACCTTGTCACAGATAGCAACGTGGCAAACTCCCAGACCCTCACAGCACACGGGACCTCGGCGCGACGCGGACTTGAAGCGGCAATCGATGCCCTGAACCAGCAGGTTGCAGGACGAAGCCTGCTCGCTGGTGCAGCCATCGATCGTGCGCCCCTCGCTTCTGCGTCGGCGATCATGTCGCAACTTGAAGCTCTCACCGCGGGCGAAACAACTGCGAGCGGTGTAATCGCACTTGTCGATGACTGGTTCGACACGCCCGGAGGAGGATTCGATACCGTGGCGTATCTCGGATCCACGGATCGGGCAGCCCCGGTCCGGTTGAGCGAGGGAATGACTGCCGATCTTGGCATCATGGCCTCTGATCCGGAGATCCGCAGCGCCCTGAAGAGTCTGGCGCTTGGCGCCTTGCTGAACGGTCCGACCCTTGCCGGCGACCTGACCGCACGACAGGTCCTGGCCCAGGAAGCCGGCGTACGCGGGATAGCCGCAGCCTCGAGGGTGACCGAGAGCCGCGCGCAGGTTGGATCTGTCGAGGAAGCTATCGGAGCCGCACAAACCCGGAATGAGGCGGAGATCGCCGCCAGGAAGCTCTCTCTGGTCGATCTTGTCGGAGTAGATCCCCATGATGCGGCAACACGCCTTCAGGCCACGCAATCACAGCTCGAGACCTTGTTCGCGCTCACAGCCCGCGTGCAAAGCCTCACTCTCGCGGATTACCTGAGATGACCCGATTCTTCCTGGCAATCCTGATGACCCTTTTTCCCCTCGTGCTCTCCGCTCAATCGGTTCGGATCAAGGATCTGGTGGAGTTCGATGGTGTCCGCGGGAACGATCTGATCGGCTACGGGCTGGTCATCGGGCTGAACGGGACCGGGGATGGGATCAGGAACTCACCGTTCACCGAGGAGATTATGTCGAACATACTCGAGCGCCTCGGTGTGAACGTGACCGGCGAGCAGTTCCGCCCTCGAAATGTTGCAGCCGTACTCGTGACCGCCACCCTGCCACCCTTCGCTCGCGCCGGAAGCCAGATCGATATCACCGTGTCGGCTATTGGCGACTCGAAGAGCTTGCTCGGAGGCACTCTGGTAATGACCCCGCTGAATGCCGCCGATGGCCAGATCTACGCCGTTGCGCAAGGCACCATCATCTCCGGAGGTGTCTCTGCCGGAGGGGAGGGAGCGGAGGTCGTTCAAGGCGTTCCGACGTCTGGCACGATCCCCGCCGGCGCCAGGATCGAGCGGGAGATTCCCTTCGATTTCAGCGCACTCCGGCAACTTCGCCTTGCCCTCAGATCACCCGACTTCACTACTGCGGGCCGGATCGAGGCTGTGATCAATACTGCCGCGGGACGTCAGGTCGCAAGAATGCTGGACGCCGGAACGATCGAGTTGGACGTGACGGCCATGCGTGCCCAGTCTGCGGCTCACGCAGTCGGCCTGGTAGAGAACCTCGAGGTTGAGCCGGAACGTCGTGCGCGTGTAGTGGTCGACCAACGCTCAGGAACCATCGTGATGGGTGCTGATGTCAGGATCTCGAGCGTCGCCGTCGCGCAGGGCAACCTCACGATACGCATTCAGGAAGAACCGCTCGTGATCCAGCCCAATCCGTTCTCTCCCGGCGAGACCGTGGTGGTGCCCCGCACCCGAGCGGAGATTCAGGAGGAGCCCGGAATTGGCCTTGCGGAAGTGCGCGCCGGCACGTCATTGTCCGAGGTGATTGCTGGCCTGAATGCGCTCGGTGTCGCGCCACGGGACATGATTGATATCCTCAAGGCCATCAAAGCTGCGGGTGCCCTTCATGCCGAATTCGTCGTGAACTGAGGGGTACGGGTGTCAATCCGAGGTTTGGGGGAACGGAGCTTCCGACCTACGGTCTTCTGTCGGTAGCTCCCTTGTCGAGGTTGCTCGGTCCTCTGTGCCCGGATCTCCGTGTTGAGCCACCGATTATTGCACCCTCCACTCGAACCGATGCACTCCCGACGGTCGCACACGGGATCTTGCCGGCCAGAAGCGCGGCCGTTAGCTAGGGCGAATGAGTGGCAAGATCGACACGCGGGCGGTAGGGCTCGATACCGGCATCGCGATGATCCGCTGGCTAACCGGCGCGGAGAACCTCCATTACGGACTCTGGGACGGGTTGGAGCCGAATGCCGCGAACCTTCGGGCGGCGCAGGACGCCTACACGGAGAAGCTTTTCGTTCTTCTTCCGGAGGCGCCCTGCCGAGTTCTCGATATCGGCGGTGGCGCCGGAGAGACAGCCCGCAAGCTGACGGAACGCGGCTACGAGGTCGAGGTCATTGTTCCATCGCCCTTCCTGGCATCCCGCTGCCGCGTCAATGCTCCCGATGCGCAAGTGCATGAGATGGTGTTTGAAGCCTTCGACACCTCCCGGCGCTTCGATGTCTGCATGTTCTCGGAGAGCTTCCAGTACATTCCTCTCGAAGAAGGTTTGCCCCGGGCGCTTTCGCTCCTCAATCCCGGGGGCGAGGTTCTGATCGCCGACTGCTTCCGGACGGAGGCGTACATGGGGCGCGTCGCGGATGGACCGAAGGTGGGTGGCGGCCACCGCCTCGCGCAGTTTCGCGAGTTGCTCTCGCGGCTGCCGGTCGACATCCTCTTCGAGGATGATGTGACCCGTTCGGTCGCGCCTTCGATCGACTTGGAGCAGGGCTTCTTCAATGTCGTCGGGCACGGACTGTCGCGTTTCGACGCGGAGCTGTCGTCAAAGCGTCCACGAGCGCGGTGGCTGCTGTCGCGGTTGATCGGCTTGTTTCTCTCCGAACGTCGTCGGCGGGCGCTGGTTGATCGGCTGACGGGGACCGCGCGCAACAGCCAGTCCTTCGAGATCTACAACCGCTACCTGATCCTGCGACTTCGCGCCCGCGGCTGACAGCTTGACAGCAGCGGCCCGCGGAGCAAACTCGCAAAGTGAACAAAGAAAGAACATTTGAGTCGCCGCGGCCGGGCGGGGATTGTCTCCGCGCTGGATTTGCATGCGATATCCTTGCCGAACGCGCAGGGGGCAGGTGATGGCCTTTGCCGAACTTTCGGCCCTGTCGAACTTCACCTTCCTGAGGGGTGGTTCGCATCCCGAAGAACTGGTCGATCGTGCAGCGGAACTCGGCATCGGCGCAATCGCCGTGGCCGACGAGAATTCGGTCGCCGGCATCGTGCGCGGTTTCGCCCAGGCACGGGAGATCGCCCGGGCGCTGCGGTTGCGGGCCGAGGCCGAAGAGTCCGATGGCCCGACCGGCCCACCTGCTCCGAAGGGTCTCGATCCCGGTCGCGGGCCGGAACTGACCTGCACCCCACGGCTCGTGGCGGCAGCCCGGCTGGTGACGCGCGATGGCCTCACCCTGACCGCGCTCCCCAGGGACCGCCTGGCCTGGGGACGACTTTGCCGGCTCCTGTCGCTCGGCCGGATGCGGGCGCCCAAGGGCGAATGTCATCTCGATCTCGACGATCTTCTCGACTGGGGCGAAGGGATGGACCTTCTGCTTCATCCCGCAGACCCTTCCTCGGCGAAACCCACACAACGGCCGGGGGGCGGCGCGGGTCGATGGGCAAAAGCCGCGGAACGGTTGGCGCGCCGCTTCGGCTCCCACCTCGCTCTGCTCATGGCCCCCGCCTACGACGGCAACGACAGCCAGAGGTTCGACCGCCTCGCCCGCAGGGCCGAAGCCCTGGGCCTGCCCACCGTTGCTTCCGCCCTGCCGCTCATGCACCGCAGCCAGCGCCGCAAGCTCTGCGACGTGCTGACGGCGATACGAACCCGCCAGAAGGTCGACGATCTCGGACGCGCGTCTCTGGCGAACGGCGAGCGGCGCGTCAGGTCCGAAGCCGAGATGCTGCGTCTCTTCGCAGGTCACGAAGCCGCCGTGCACCGTTCGGGCGAGATCGCAGACCGGATCGCCTTTTCACTCGACCAGTTGCGCTACGAATACCCCTCGGAGGTCGCCGAAGGCGAGACACCTTCGGCGCGCCTGGGCCGCCTTGCCCGGGCCGGTCTCGCATGGCGCTACCCTGCGGGCGCTCCCGACCGGGTGCGGGCGATGCTGGAGCACGAGTTGTCGCTGATCGGCAGGCTCGGCTATGAGCCCTACTTCCTGACGGTGAACGATATAGTTCAGTTCTCCCGTGAGCGTGGGATCCTATGCCAGGGGCGGGGCTCGGCGGCGAATTCCGTGGTCTGCTACGCCCTCGGCGTCACCTCGGTCAGCCCCGAGGTGGGCACCATGGTATTCGAGCGCTTCGTTTCCGAGGCACGCAACGAGCCGCCCGACATCGACGTCGATTTCGAGCACGAGCGGCGCGAGGAGGTGATCCAGCACATCTACGCGAAGTACGGCCGCCACCGCGCCGGGCTCTGCGCCACGGTGATCCACTACCGTGGCAAGCGGGCAGTGCGCGAGGTCGGCAAGGCGATGGGGCTCACAGAGGACACGCTCTCGGCGCTCTCCAGCCAGATCTGGGGCTTCGGGTCGCTCAAGGGCATGGAGGAGCAGCGGTTGCGCGAGATCGGGCTCGACCCCACAGACGCCCGCCTCCGGCAGACGCTGGAGTTGATCCTCGAGATCCAGGGCTTCCCGCGCCACCTCAGCCAGCATGTCGGCGGCTTCGTCATCACGGAAGGTCGCCTCGACGAACTGGTCCCGGTCGAGAACGCCACGATGGAGGACCGCACCATCATCCCCTGGGACAAGGACGACATCGACACGCTCGGCATCCTCAAGGTCGACATCCTCGCGCTGGGGATGCTCTCGTGCCTGCGGCGAGGCTTCGACCTCATCCGCCTGCACCACCGGACCGACTACAGCCTTGCCACGCTGCCGTCCGAGGACCCGGCGACCTACGACATGCTCTGCGAGGCAGACTCCCTGGGCGTGTTCCAGGTGGAGAGCCGGGCGCAGATGAACTTCCTCCCCCGGATGCGGCCGCGGGCCTTCTACGACCTCGTGATCCAGGTCGCGATCATTCGCCCCGGTCCGATCCAGGGCGACATGGTGCACCCCTACCTGCGCCGCCGGAACGGGCAGGAGGAGGTCCGCTTTCCCTCCGACGACCTCGGCCGGGTGCTGGGCAAGACGCTGGGCGTGCCCTTGTTCCAGGAGCAGGCGATGCAGATCGCCATCGTCGGCGCGGGGTTCTCGCCCGAGGAGGCCGACCGGCTGCGCCGCTCGCTTGCCACCTTCAAGAAGCATGGGAGCGTCAGCGAGTTCCACGACCGGTTCATGGCCGGCATGCGCCGCAACGGCTATGACGAGGACTTCGCGGCGCGGTGCTTCGCGCAGATCGAGGGGTTCGGCAGCTACGGTTTCCCCGAAAGCCACGCCGCCAGCTTTGCGCTGCTGGTCTACGCCTCGGCCTGGATCAAGCGCCACCACCCCGGCATCTTCGCCTGCGCGCTGCTCAACTCGCAACCGATGGGCTTCTACGCCCCGGCGCAGATCGTGCGCGACGCCCGCGAGCACGGGGTGGAGGTGCGCGCTCCTTGCGTGAACGCGAGCTTCTGGGACTGCACGATGGAAGCCGATGGCGAGGACGGGCTGGCGCTGCGGCTGGGGTTCCGGCAGATCAACGGGTTGCGCGAGGACGAGGGCCAGTGGATCGCCGCGGCGCGGGGCAACGGGTACCGGGCCGTCGAGGACGTCTGGCGACGCGCCGGCATCGCGCCCGCGACGCTCGCGCGGCTCGCGGAGGCCGATGCCTTCGCC
Source organism: uncultured Rhodobacterales bacterium (assembly GCA_964579325.1). Classification (GTDB taxonomy): domain Bacteria; phylum Pseudomonadota; class Alphaproteobacteria; order Rhodobacterales; family Rhodobacteraceae; genus CAZOHN01. The sequence goes on along the minus strand of CAZOHN010000007.1, from coordinate 13,888 downwards.
GGTCTGGGCCTGTCACGGCGCGAGGCGCTCTGGGCCGCGCGCGGGATCGGGGGCGACAAGCCCCTGCCGCTGTTCGCAGGCGACATCGACGGCGAGGGCATCGTGGAGCCCGCGGTGCACCTGCGGGCGATGACGCTCGGCGAGGAGGTGGTCGAGGACTACCTAGCGATGCGGCTCACGCTCCGGGCGCATCCGATGGCGCTCCTGCGTCATCGGCTGACCCCGGCCCCGGCCGTCTGATCCGGCGGAGGCCCGTTCCGGGCCAAGCCTTTGAACTCGCCTGCGGGCATCCGCCCTCCGGCTCGGGCGGGGGGCGCTGCCCCCGTCGCGGCATGCCGCGACTCCCCCGGGATACTTGAGGTCGGAAGAAGCAGGGATCAGGCGCGAAGGCGCGTGCCGTCGTGCCCCGAAACCACCACCGAGATGATCCCGCCCTCGGGTTGCTCCGCGGCGAAGGCGACCTCGGTGAACTGTTCGGTTCGGCCAAGCCGGGGGCCTTCCGTCAGAACGTGGTGAGACCGCCCGATCTGCGCCGAGAGATGGCGGGCAAGCGCGGCCTCGCCAGCCGACCGAAGCGCCGCGGCGCGCTCGCGGATGGCCAGCCCCGGCACCTGCGGCATCCGCGCCGCCGGTGTCCCTTTCCGGGGACTGTAAGGGAAGACATGCAGGAACGTGAGGCCGCACTCCTCCACCAGCCGCAGGGAGTTCCAGGCCATCGTCTCGGTCTCGGTCGGAAAGCCCGCGATCAGGTCGGCGCCGAACACCATGTCCGGGCGCAGCCTCCGCGCCTCCTCGCAAAAGCGGATCGCGTCGTCGCGCAGGTGGCGGCGCTTCATCCGTTTCAGGATCAGGTCATCTCCGTGCTGGAGGCTCAGGTGCAGGTGCGGCATCAGCCGCGGTTCGGTCGCGATGGCCTCCATCAGGGCAGGATCGGCCTCGATGCTGTCGATCGAGGAAATCCGCAGCCGCTCGACCCGGGTCAGCCGCAGCACGCGCCGCACGAGGTCGCCCAGCCGGGGCGCGCCGGGGAGGTCGGCGCCCCATGACGTCAGGTCCACCCCGGTCAGGACCACCTCGCGGAAACCACGATCCACCAGGCGCGAGATCTGCTCGACCACCACCCCCGCCGGGACCGACCGGGAATTGCCGCGGCCAAAGGGAATGATGCAGAAGGTGCAGCGGTGGTCGCAGCCGTTCTGGACCTGCACATAGGCCCGGTGGCGGCCGAATCCGTCGATCAGGTGGCCCGCCGTCTCGCGCACAGACAGGATATCGTCGACCCGCACCCGCTCGGTCTCGCCGATGAAATCGGCGGCAAACCTCTTCCACGTCTCCGGGCGCATCTTCTCGGCGTTGCCGATCACGGCCGCCACCTCGGACATGGCGGCGAAGGTTTCGGGCTCGGTCTGCGCCGCGCATCCCGTGACGATGATCCGGGCACCCGGCGTTTCGCGTGCCAGGCGACGGATGTCCTGCCGGGCCTTGCGCACGGCTTCCGCCGTCACAGCACAGGTATTCACGATCACGGCGTTCGCCACGCCCGCGGCCTCGGCCATCTCGCGCATCGCCTCGGACTCGTAGGCGTTCAGCCGACAGCCGTGCGTCGAGAACACCGGCGGCGCGGGGCGCGGCAGCACGGGGCGCGGCAGCACGGGGGCGTTCATGCCAGCGCGCCGAGGAACTGCGGCGTCAGAACGCCATCGAACACGTGCATCGTGGGTCCGGTCATCCAGACGCCATCCTCGCGCCAGTCGATGACGAGGGTCCCACCATCCACCTCGACCGTCACCTTGCGGTCGGTCAGCCCGCGGCGCGCCGCGGCCACGACGGCAGCGCAGGAGCAGGAGCCCGAGGCAAGGGTGATGCCTGTCCCGCGCTCCCAGATGCGCAGGCGGATCTCGGACCGCGAGCGGACTTCGACGATCTCGACGTTGGTGCGTTCGGGAAAGAGCGGATGCACCTCGTGCAGCGGGCCCACGCGCGCGAGGTCCACCGCTTCGGCGTCATCCACGAAGAAGGTGCAATGCGGGTTGCCCATGCCGGTCGCCACCGGCAGGCCCGCGATGGGAAGCTGCAGCGTATTCACGTCGCGGGCAAGCGGGATACCCTGCCAGTCGGTGACAGGCTGGCCCATGTTCACCGAGGTGAGCCCGCCCCCCGCCTCCTCGGCGGACAGCAGTCCGCGGTCGGTGCGGATCGTCAGCCGCGCCTTTCCCGTCAGGTCCATCTCGCGCCGCGCGATGCAGCGCGTGGCGTTGCCGCAGGCGGCCGAGGGCGATCCGTCTGCGTTCCAGAAGGTCAGCCGCAGGTCTGCGTCCGGGTCGGTCTCGATCACCGCAAGCTGGTCGAAGCCTACCCCGCAATGACGGTCGGCCAGCCCCCGGACGAGGGTCGGCGAGACATGCAGCTCCGATCCCCGTCGGTCGATGACCACGAAGTCGTTGCCCAGCCCGTGCATCTTCATGAACGGCAGGCCAGCCTGATGTGCGATGTCCTTCATCCGCGCGGATATACGCGCGGGCCTTCGGCGAATCCAGTCTCGGCAGCGATATGGCGCCGCAAGGTTCATCGACCTGCGGACTTGTCTCGCCATCGTGACCTCCGCATGTTAACCGCCGGTGGCAGAGAAACGACGGAACCCGAAGGGTTGCAGGACCAGGACCCCATCCTCTCGATCGTGATTCCGATGCGGAACGAGGCCGGCAACGCCGCCGCGCTTGTGTCCGACATCCTGTCGATCGCCGCCGCGCTGCCGCGCTTCGAGATCATCGTGACGGATGACGGCTCGTCCGACAGCACGGGCGACGTCCTGCTCAGGCTTGCCGCCGACGAGCCGCGCCTGCGCGTCCTGCGCCACGCGGCGTCCGCAGGCCAGAGCGCGGCGGTTCATTCCGGCGTTCTGGCGGCACGGGGGCGGATCGTCGCGACCCTCGACGGCGACGGGCAGAACCCGCCCGCGGAAATCCCCAAGCTGATCGCGCCGCTGCTTGCCGCCCCGGATGGGCCGGTAGCACTTGTAGCCGGACAGCGCGTGGGACGCCGCGACACGCTCTCGCGCCGTTTCGCCTCGCGTTTTGCCAATGGCCTGCGGGCGCGGCTCCTCAAGGACGGGACGCGCGATACCGGCTGCGGCCTCAAGGCGTTCCGGCGCGATGTCTTCCTGACCCTTCCCTATTTCGACCACATGCACCGCTACCTCCCGGCGCTGTTCAAACGCGACGGTTGGCAGATCGCGCTTGTCGATGTATCCCACCGGCCTCGCCTCGAGGGGCGGTCGAACTACACGAACTTCCACCGCGCGCTGGTCGGCATCCATGACCTGATCGGCGTTGCCTGGCTCATCCGTCGCCGCAAGAAGGCATCGGCCACCGAACTGGCGCCGCAAGAAAGGTCCTGAGCGATGCCCGAAACCCTTTTCGCCTGGCTGAACGTCGGCAGCTGGTTCGAGTTCTGGTGGGTCGTCGTCGGCCTTGTCGGCCAACTCGCCTTTTCCGCGCGCTTCATCGTGCAGTGGATCGCGTCGGAACGCGCCCGCGCCTCGGTGATGCCGATCGCGTTCTGGTACTTCTCGCTCATCGGCGGGGTGATCCTGTTCGCCTATGCCATCCACCGCTGGGACCCCGTGTTCATGCTGGGCCAGTCGCTCGGGCTGTTGATCTACTCGCGCAACCTTTGGCTGATCCATGCCGAGCGCCGGCGGGCGAGTGTCTGAGGGGCGCGGCGCAGGCTGGTTCGGCCCGGCGGTCGCGATCGTCCTAGCAATCACGGCCGCGCGCATCGTCGCGCTATGGTTCGCGCGGATCGACCTCTATGTCGACGAGGCGCAGTACTGGCTCTGGGGGCAGGAACTGGCGTTCGGCTACTACTCCAAGCCGCCGCTCATCGCCTGGGTGATCCGCGCCACGACCGAGCTTGCGGGTTCGGACGCCGCGTTCTGGGTGCGCCTTCCCGCGCCCCTCTTCCATGCAGCGACCGCGCTGATCCTTGGCGCCATCGCTGCGCGCCGGTTCGGGCGGCGGGCGGGGGTGGCCGTGGCCGCCTCCTTTGCGACCCTGCCGATGGTGGCGGTGGGCAGCCTCCTGATCTCGACCGACACGATCATGTTCCCGTTCCTCGCGCTCGCGCTGGCGGGTTGGCTGCGGCTTCTGGAGCCCGGCGGCGGCGACCGTCCGCTTGTCGCGGCTGGCGCGGGGGTCGCTCTCGGCCTGGCGTTCCTCGCCAAGTACGCCGCGATCTACTTCCCGATCCTTGCGCTCGTGGCCGCGCTGCTGGCCCGCCTGGCGCGTCCGCTTGCGCGTGACGCGGTCATCGCACTCGCCGCCTTCGCGGCCGTCGCCGCACCGAACCTCGTCTGGAATGCGCTGAACGGGGCGCCCACGCTGTCGCATACGGTCGACAACACCGGCCTTCGCGATGGGGCCGTGCCGGTATCCGGGGCGATGGTCCGCTTCCTGCTGGAACAGTTCCTCGTTTTCGGGCCGATCCTGTTCGCCGCGCTCCTCCTGTCGCCGCTGCGCCGAGTGACCTCGCCCGAGTCAGGGCCCGGCGCGCTTCTCCTTTGGCTGTCCTTGCCCATCGTCGCCGTGGTGACCGTTCAGGCGCTGCTTGCCGGCGCCAATGCCAACTGGGCCGCGGCGGCCTACCTCGCCGGAACGCTGGTGGCCGTGCCCTGGCTTCTGCGTGCGGCGCCCTGGCTTCTCTGGGCGTCCCTCGTGATCAACGGCCTGATCGCCCTGGCCCTGCCGCTCCTGGCGATCAACGCCGACACAGTCACGCTCGGCCGCGACCGGCCGATCCTCTCGCGCTACCTCGGCATCCACGACTTCACGGAAACGGTCATCTCCGAGGCCATCAGTCGCGGGGCGGTCGCCGTTGTGGCGGAGGAGCGGTCGCTGCTGGCCGATCTGCACTACACGGGCCGCGACTCCGGCCTCGGGTTCTTTGCCTGGCCCCATGACGGCGCCCCGCGTCACCACTACGACCTGCGGTTTCCGTTCCCTGGCACGGACGGGCCGGTGCTCGCGGTCGCCTGGAGCAACTCACCGCCCTGCAGCGCCAATACAGCCCCCAGTGCGACAGTCGAGACCTCCCCCGGCGGCGCCTGGCGCGGCAAGCCATATGCGCTCTGGCTGGTCCCGGCGGACTGCTGGGCGGCACCGGGAGAAGGCGCTCCAAATAGTCCTTGACCCGCCTTGACACATTTCCTAGACGGGCCTCCGCTTCAGCCGGCACGCCGGACGGGGCTGGTTGATCGTCGGACCCTTCCGGCGCGTCTTCCGGGACGGTGTGGGCGGGTAGCTCAGTTGGTTAGAGCACGTGACTTTTAATCATGGGGTCGAGGGTTCGAATCCCTCCCCGCTCACCACTCCCGGACCTGACTGCGGCTGATGCCGACGTTGCAAGACGTGGTGCAGCTCGTCCTCCTCAAGACGGCAGAGATAGTCGCAGGAAGCGCCACCGTGCTGCGCGGCGCGCGATCAGGCCCGCGCCGGCCAGACCGACACCTGCGGTCACGAACCCGACCCATGACCCCAAGCCAAGGGCAAGCGTGAGCACGCAGGCCGTGCCCGCTGCCATCGCCAGTGCGCGTGGCGTGATGCCGATGGAAGCGCCCGTGGTCCCTCCTCCAACGCCGCCCATCACATGAGACCCGCCGCCTGCAGCATGGCGGGCAGACTGTCGACCTCGATACCGCCCGGCCGCGCGCCATCGGCCGGGCACCACAGACCCCGGTCCGAGCCGGGCCGGTGCCAGTAGGACGCGGGGTCGTGCATCACCAGTCCCGCCAGCGTTCCGGCGACCAGATGGGTGCCAAGCGGCCCCAGACGGCGCCCTTCGCCCAGGGTTTCGGCTTCCCGGCGGATGTAGATCGACAAGGGCGTATGGCGGTCGAAGCTCCCGTCGCGCAACGCCGTGGCACAAACGCCTCCCATGAGGTCCTCGCGCCCGAGAAGCGGCAAGCCGAACCGGAACTCATCGTTCAGATGTGCAATGCAGTGCTGCGCCGAGGGAAGGTTCAGCCTCATGCCCCGGCGAAGCTCCAGGTCCTGAATCGTCACGCGACAGGCCGTTCTGTCGGTCGAACAGCCTCCGGTCGGCGCAACCATCCGCGACCAGTCGATCGCGTGCGAGTCGGGCAGCGACGCGTGGCTTCCAGCGCCGGTCGCCGATCCGTCCGGCATCGGCGGCGTGCCATGCCCGGTGTAGGCCAACAGGTGATGCCGGGCATCTACCGGCCCGCCTGACCCGGCCGGGGCCAACAGGCTGTTCCAGTCCGGCTGCTCCCAGGCAAGCGCGCGTGCTGCGGCGAAGGCAGCCGTGCTGAATTCCAGCGGGATCGGCCGGTGGACGACCCCTGCGGCACCCGATTCCGACAGGAACCGTGCATAGAGCGCCGCCTGACCCGACATCACCTGCGACAGCGCTCCCGCGTCGCAGATCGCCGGCAGGAAGGCATTCAAGACAAGCCACTGGAAGTGCCAGCGCATCTGATCGCGCGCCCATTGGAACACCGCTTCGGCATCTCCCGCGCGCCGGGTCCGCGGCCAGGCATCGACGAAGGCGTTGTGCAGGCGCAGGAACGCCATGTGCATCTGCGCCATGGCCAGCGTCTCGTCGTTCCGCGTGTCGCCGATGACGGCACGTTGCGGGATCGGATGGCCCTGCGCGTCGAGGAAATGGCTCCGCAGGCGGTCGGGCAGCATCCGCAGGTCGGCAAGACCCATGCGCGCCCGACGCCCGCCGTCGTCGCTCATGATCTGTCCCAGCCTGGGAAGATCGCCCGCGCGGTCGCGCGGCAGCTCCTTTCCGCCCCCTGCCACGGGCGTCAGCGCGCCCAGCCGCATCCGCGCGGGGTCGAAGGGGTCGCGCATCAGCGCATTCATCTTCGCCTGGACGCCGTTGTCGGCACGCCCATAGAGGCTGTCGAGGTCGAGCAGGCCCGTCCGCTCGTTGGCGAGCGCCGCCAGAACCTCGGACCGGTCACGGGGCACCACTTCCACACTGTCGACGTTCAGAAACCGCGCCCGGAGCGGAAGTTCCGACACGATGTCATGGTCGATGAATTGCGCGATGCAGGCCGTGATCGCCGCGACCGCGCCCCGCTGGCGCGGCTTCTGCGTGTCGAGGATGGCCTGTGCCTCGTCGAGGACGTGGAGGGCGCGCGCGTCATAGGAAAAGCCCGGCACATCCGGGAAAAAGTACCCGAACGTGCCTGCGCCGATCGTGAAGTCGATGATTTCGTTGTGCAGCACCGGCTCGGCGCGCAGTGCATATCCTTCCCGTCCGAAAGCAAGCACGGTCCGTCTCCCTCGCATCTTGGCCAGCCGGCGGTCTGCCGTGCCATTCCCCGGCGTCAGCCTGCCACGGCAAGCGTGAGCCGTTCGGGAAACGCAGGCCGTGCCAGCGTGAAATGCGCGTGAAAACCGAAACGGACGATTGATCCTCGCAGCGCGTCGGGCAAGCTGCGATCAGCGTTGGGCGGGAGGCTTTGGAATGGCGGATGCGTTCACGAGGATCGAGCCCGGTGACGGTCGCACCGGCGCGCACAAGGACCCGCGCCATGTCGATCCGCACGAGGATTGGGAGCAGGTCACCCGGCCAGCCTGGATGGAACGGCAGCGCCGGGTCCTCGAAGAGGCGACCGGTCTTCCGCACGAGCGACTTCAGCCGGTCTATGTCCAGCTTCTGCCCGAAGGCGGCCCCTATGCGCCCTCTGCCGCAATCGTCCTTGCCGAGGCGGCGGCCGACGCCGGCCTTTTCGTCGACGATCTCGCCCGCACCGCACTCGAACGGATTGCCGGCCTCGAGGCCGATGCCGCCGCGATCGCCGCCGAACCGGCCTCGGACGCACGTGACCGCCGCCACGCGCTCCGTCTGCGCGAGGCCGCGAGCTGCGCCCGGCTCCCGCTCTTCCGCTTCGAATCCACGGCCTACGATCCGCACCCGGCCTTCGAGGTGGTCGAGGTCGGCCCGGCCCTTCCGCTGCCGGCCGCGCGTCCGCCGATCCCCCGCGCGGTTGCACCCGCGGCTCAAGGCGCAGCCACCCTTCCCGGCGAGCCACCCGTCCTGACCGCCGTGATCGACGACGTCGTCGGCTTTGCCAACGAACGCTTCCGCAGCGGACCCCGCGCGACCCGCATCGCCCGGTTCTGGGCGCAATCGGCCCTACAGACGGTTCACGCCGCCGGTGCGATCGAACTCGGCAAGCCGCTCTCCGACACCGATATCAACCTCGCTCTCGCAGCCTCGAACGGTGACGAGGTCTCGGCTTACCATCACCTGTTTCCCCAGGGCCTGCCCTGGCAACCAAGCGGCCGCCTGCCCGGTACCGGCGACCCCGCGCTGCACGACCCCGCGCACCGCCGCCCTCTCGGCCTCCGCGCGACCCATGGCACCCAGGTGCTCGACCTTGCCGCAGGCTGGCCCCTCGGCGAGGCACCGCAGGACCGCCCCATCGTCGCGGTCCAGCTTCCCCTCCTCGCCACGGCCGAGACCTGGGGCGCGCGGCTCGACCTCTTTGTGCTGATGGGGCTGCTGCGAATCTTCAACTGGGCCGACACGCTCTATGCCAGCCCGGCCCCGGTGGTCGTGAACTTCAGCTATGCCGTGACGGCAGGGCCGATGGACGGAACCGGATTCCTCGAATCCGAGATCGCGCGACTGGTGAAACTGCGCAACGATCTCGGCCGGCCCACCCGCGTCGTCCTGCCCGCCGGCAACAGCTATCGCGCGCGCGGCCGCGCCGCCGCCACGCTCGCCCCGGGCGAGGCAACCCGCATCGAGCTCCGGGTGCAGCCCGAAGACCTCTCGGTCAGCTTCGTCGAGCTCTGGCTCTCCGGCGAAACCGACACCGAGCTGACCCTGACCCCGCCCTCCGGCCCCGGCGCAACCTTCCCGCTGGGCCATGGGACCCAGGGCGACTGGTTCGCCTGGGAACCCGGCGGCGCCATTGCCGGGCGGATCTACATGCGCCGTTTCGGCGCCCGCCTGCGCGTCGTCGTGGCGCTGTCACCGACGCTCAATCACGACACGCCCGGCGTGATCGCGCCTTCGGGCCGCTACGCGCTCGACGTGCGCAACACCGGGTCGGCGGCAGGAGACGTCTCGATCGAGGTGCAGCGCGACGATGTGCCCAAGGGCTACGCCACCGGGGCGCGGCAAGCCTACTTCGACGGGCCGGGGACCGACGATTTCGACCCCGAGACCCACAGACCCGAATTGCCAGTGCCCGGAGCAACCGCGCTGACCCGCGACGGAACGCTATCGGCCTTCGCGACCTCGCGGGAGGAAGGCGTCTGGCTCGTCGGCGCGACGATGGACCGCGACGCGATCCTCGAAGCCTTGGGCCTGACCCCGCACCCGGCGCCCTACACCTCGTCCGGCCCGACGCTGGCGCGGAGTGGCCCCGACCTCGCGGCCGTCGCAGACGAAACGCGGACCCACCCCGGACGAACCGCTGCCGGAACCTTCTCCGGCAGTGCCTTCCCGCTCTCGGGCACCAGCGCGGCAGCGCCGCTCGTCACCCGGGCCCTTGTCGGCGTGCTCGACAGCCGGCGTCACCTGCCTCCGTCCATCGCCGAAGAGATCGCCGCGATGCCGGCCGATCCGCTCCCGCCCGCACCGGTGCAGGACAAGCGCCTCGGCGCCGCGGTGCTCCGGATGGAAGCCGCGCCCGGGCGCCTTCCGCGCAGGGCACGACCCTAGGCCATCGCCACACGCAAGGTGCAGTCGGGGGCGCTCAGCCCTCGAATTCCTTGCGCGCGAGGTGGTAGAAGGTCCCGATCACATCGTTGCGCCAGCCCTTCTTGCCGGTCGCCATCGGAAGGTCGGCTCCACCGGTGACGGCAAACGCAGCCTCGAGCCAGTCGAGCGTGAAATCGTCAGGCGCTCCGAATCCGGCAGCGGCGAAATCGACATCTCCGCTCGCCGCAGTGCCGGTTGCCAGGGCGAACACATGCTCGCCGATCAGGCACCCCATCAGCGCCCCTGCCGCACTGTCGACCGGGAAATGCACGCCCGCCACGGTCCGGTTCACCGCGATCCGATGCGCGAGCCTGAACGGCTGCGCCCGCGCGGCCACCCCCGCGCGCGGGCCTTCTCCGGTCATTAGGCGGTGAAGAACCGTCGCCGCCGCAAAGGCTTCGGTCGCATGACCCGAGGGGAAGGTGCTGTGATCGGGCGTCTGAACCATGGGTTGCACTTCAGGCGCGAAGTCGATCGGCCGCTTCGCCCGGCAGAGGTGCTTCACCTGCATCTCCACGAAGATGCAGAGCCGGATCGTCGCCGACACAAGCTCAAGGCTGCGGATCCGCCGCTGCTGGTCGAGAAGCGCGATCGCCGCGAAGAACGACAGGATGTCGTTGATCTGCGCATGCACCTCCGCCACCCGCTCGGCGCGCAGGTCGGCATAGCTGCGCAGGTGCCGCAACTGTTCGATCAGGAAGGCGTTGTCGGGTCGTTCGACCTGGAACAAGTTCTGCCGCACGAGTTTTCCACGCCGCGTCGACGCGACCGCCCCGAGCGTCGCGACGCCCTGACCGGCGCTGTCGGCCCGAAGCGTCGAGCCGAGGGCATAGTCGAGGACCCGCGACCGGATCGGCATCCTCAGGTAGAGGATATCCCCGTCGGTGGAGCCGAGAGCGCCGGGATCGATCGCACTGCCAAGATCCCAATATCCACCGATCCCATCCCGGGTGGAGACCAGAGCCGCGTTCATCAGCGTGCTCGACGGCCCCCCGACATGATCCGCCAGGCCCCCGCCCGCGCCGGAATAGCCCGAGTACCCCGAATAGCCGGAGTACCCTGAGTATCCCGAATAACCCGAATAGCCGGAGTAACCCGAATAACCCGCCCCACTCATCTTCCCCTCCACATGTGCGTCCCTCGCCGCGCGGAGGGTTCCGTGCCATTCAGTGCGCGTCAAGCGGCGTCGGGCGGGCCGCACCGGATTTCACGCTCCATTCACGCAGGGAAAACCGGCTTGCCAAGCCGCGCCCGCGGTGGTGAGGTGACCCTAGGGGAAGCGGTAACCTGGTGAGGAATGGCCGAAACGGCGCGCGACATCACGCTGCATTTCGCTGGTGTGTTCCGGGTTACCGACCAGGCGGGCGGTGACCTGACCCCGCGTGGGGCCAAGGCGCAGGCGCTTCTCGCGCTTCTTGCGCTCGGTCCGTCGATGGCGCGCACCCGGATCTGGCTTCAGGACAAGCTCTGGAGCACCCGAGGGCGCGAGCAGGGCGCTGCCAGCCTGCGCCAGTCGCTGTCCGAAATCCGCCGCGCCTTCGGAGACCATGCCGATGCGCTTCTCGCCGACCGTGCGCGCGTCGCGCTCGATCCGGCAATCGTTGCCGTCGAAGGCGCCGAGGCACCAGGCGAGACCTTCCTTGAGGGAATCGACATCGGTGACCCTGAGTTCGAGGACTGGCTGTCCGCCGAACGGGCCCGGCGCGCCGGGCAGGACTCGGCGCGCTTCGCCGGAACCGCCTCGTCCCGCCGGCAGGAAACCGGCGCGCCGATGATGGTGCTCGCCTTGGCTGAACCGGGCGGCACGCCTCTCGAGAGCCTCTTCGCCGAGGTCTTCATCTCGAATGTAGCGATCTCTCTGCGCGAGCAGTTCACGGTCGACGTCGTTTCCGACCAGTCGCTCGGCGGCATCGACGGTCGCATCGCCCTCACGATCCGTGCGCGTGGCGTGTTCAGCGACGGCATGGCCATGCTCCACGCCGCCGTCGAGGAAGGCCCTGCGCGGGTACGCATCTGGGGCAGCGGCCGGCAGCTACCCGCCCGGGGCGCGCCGCCGCTCGACCATGACGACATGCTGCAGCTCGCCAACGAATGCATCGACGCCGTTAGCGAGGCACTCTCGCTCGCAGACAACCGTCGGGTCGAGGGGGACGAGGCCGCCGTCCTCCTGCGCCAGGCGATCGGCGGCATCTTCTCGATGAGCCTTGCCGAACAGCTCGCCGCCGATGACCTCCTCGCAAGCGCCTTCGCCCTCGAACCACGCGGCAGCTACCTGGCCTGGCGGGTATTCCTGCGCGTCATCCTGATGATGGAGCGCCAACCGGTCTGCGCCAAGACGCTGCGCGAGGAGATCGTGTTCCACGCCGCCGAGGCGATGCGGCTCGAACCGATGAACTCGATGGTGCTCGCCGCCGTCGCCTATGCCGAGCTGCTGGTGAACGGCAACGTGGCCGCCGGCTATGCGCTCGCCCGCCGCGCGGTCGGCGCGAACCCGGCCAATCCCTTCGGCTGGCTCGCGCTCTGCACCTCGCAGATCTACGCCGGCAACCCCGAGCAGGCGCACCAGTACATGCTCCGCGCCCGCCGCATCGGGTCCACCTCGCCCTTCCGGCACTGGTGGGACATGGGCTGCAGCCTGACCGCCACCGTCACCGGCCGGCTCGACCAGGCGATCTGGCTGGCCGAGACCGCCGGCGCGCTGGCGCCCGGCTTCAAGCCGCCGCTGCGCTACCTCGCCGCGCTCTACACCCGCAAGGGCGATTTCGAGGCTGCACGCGCCGCCGCACAGCGCCTCAAGGAAATCGAACCCGACTTCATGCCCGAGCGCCTGATGCAGGACGACGCCTACCCCGCCGCCGCGCTGCGCCTCTCCGGTATCGTCAGCGACCGGCAACTGCGCGAGATTACCTGACCGATCGTTTCCACCGCGAAAACCGCAGGTGACACCCCGCGCGTGCCTTGCTAGGCAGCGCGCAACCGCAGCAAGCGCCGGACCGACCCGATGCAGATCGAAGCCCTCGCCATCCCCGAGGTCAAACGCCTCGTTCCACGCCGGTTCGGCGACGCGCGCGGCTGGTTCTCCGAAAGCTGGAACCGCCAGACCCTCGCGGGCCTTGGGGTCGACTTCGACTTCGTGCAGGACAACCACTCGCTTTCCCGCAGCCCCGGCACCGTCCGCGGCCTGCACTTCCAGTCGCCGCCCCACGCGCAAGCGAAGCTCGTGCGCTGCGGCCGCGGCGCGCTCCTCGACGTCGCCGTCGACATCCGCCTCGGCTCGCCGACCTACGGCCACTGGGTCGGCGCGGAGCTGACCGAGGAAAACGGCCACCAGCTCTTCATCCCTGCGGGCTTCCTGCACGGCTTCGTCACCCGGCTCCCCGACACCGAGGTCGTCTACAAGTGCACCGACTACTACGCGCCCGACTGCGATGGCGCCGTGCGCTGGGACGACCCCGACATCGGCATCGACTGGGGCCTCGACCCGGGCGCGGCGATCCTCTCCGACAAGGACGCCCGCGCCCCCCTCCTGCGCGATTTCACCTCCCCGTTCGAGTACCAAGGTTGAGCCCATGAAACTCCTCGTCACCGGCGGCGCCGGCTTCATCGGGTCCGCCGTCGTCCGCGCTGCGATCCGGCAGGGCCACCAGGTCGTCAACCTCGACGCGCTGACTTACGCGGCGAACCTCGCCAACGTGGCGCAGGTCTCCAACAGCCCCGGCTACGCCTTCGAAGAGGCCGACATCCGCGACCGCCCCGCGCTCGACCGCATCCTTGCCGACCACCGCCCGGACGCGGTCATGCACCTCGCCGCCGAAAGCCATGTCGACCGCTCGATCGACGGCCCCGGCACCTTCGTCGAGACCAACGTCATGGGCACCTTCCAGATGCTCGAGGCCGCGCGCACCTACTGGACCCGCGAGGGCAAGCCCGCCGCCTTCCGCTTCCACCATATCTCGACCGACGAGGTCTTCGGGACCCTCGGCGCGACAGGACAGTTCACCGAGGACACGCCCTACGCCCCCAACAGCCCCTACTCGGCCTCGAAAGCCGGCTCCGACCACCTCGTGCGCGCCTGGCACGAGACCTACGGCCTGCCCGTGGTGATGACCAACTGCTCCAACAACTACGGCCCCTTCCACTTCCC
>CAZOHN010000006.1:0-45267 GCA_964579325.1 uncultured Rhodobacterales bacterium | reverse complement strand
GGCTCAAGCTGCCAACCCGGGCCTCTGGACTGAAGCATCCCTGCGGTGCCCCCGTTTCCGGAAAGCCCGCATGAGGCCCCTATTCGGCATTGCTCCGGGTGGGGCTTGCCGTGCCGTCCCGGTTGCCCGGTCCGCGGTGGGCTCTTACCCCACCGTTTCACCATCGCCCCGGACCCGTTTCCGGGCCATCGATCCTTTCGGAACGCGAGGCAGACTCTTCTCTGTGGCGCTTTCCCTCGGGTTACCCCGGCCGGGCGTTACCCGGCCATCCGGCCATCCGCGCAGGCCGGACTTAAGCGACAGTGCCTTGCCCGTCAACGGGATGTCGCGCGGCCAGCGCAACTGCAAGCGCGGCATCGCCGGCATCAGGCGGGCCTTCCGCACCCGGGCGGAAGCGCAGGCGGAAGGCGGCGAGGTGCTGCAAGGGTGTCGCCTCGGCGGTGTAGCCTATGCGGCGCAAGTGATCGGCGAGCGCGCCGTGCGGGGCCTCCGTCTGCACGGCGGCACCGGCGCGCCCGGCAGAACCCAGGTCGGGCCAGACTGCGAGACCGGAACGTGCGAGGCGGCGCCAGTCGAACCGGGGGCCGGGGTCGCACTTGCGGGAGGGGGCGCAGTCCGAATGCGCGATGACCCGGCTGGGCGGGATGCGGTGGCGCGCGAGGAGCGCAGCGAGGAGCGCCTCGAGGCTCGCCATGAGCGGCGCGGCGAAGGGGGCGTCGCCGGGGTTGTCGAGTTCGATGCCGATGGAGTGCGAGTTGATGTCGGTGATCGCGCCCCAGGCGCCCGCGCCCGCGTGCCATGCACGCTCGTCGTCGGGGACAAGGGCGAAGACCGTTCCGTCGCGAGCGATGAGGTAGTGTGCCGAGACTTCGGCGGCGGGGTCGCAGAGCCGGTCGAGCGCGGCTTCGGGCGTGGCCATCGCGGTGTAGTGCAGCACCACGAGCGAGGGCCGCGCCCCGTCGCGGCGCGGGCCGCGGTTGGGCGAGGGATGCGGCAGGGTCCGCACCCCCTAGCCCTCAACCGCCGCGGATGCGGAACGGAGCGGGATCCCAACGGCAGGCGTAGCCGTCGCCATCGGGATCGACACCCATCGGGTCGCGCTCGGGCCCGCCGCGGCGCAGGAATTCCTCCTGCGCGATCCCGTCCGAGGTGAAGCGCGCGCAGGAGCGTTCAGACCGGCCGCTCCCGAGTGCCGAGCGACGGTACATCTGCTGGCCGACCGGGTGCGAGGTGGCAAGCGCGAAAGCGACGATGTTCGGCCCCGAGGACCCGGCGGCCGGCAGCGGGCGTGGGGCGACCGACGCGGTAGCGGCAGCGGCAACAGGCGCGGGCGCAGCGGCCACCGGCGGGATGCCGGCAGGCCGCGCCCCGATGGCGGCGAGCGCCTCGCCTGCGATCACCTGCGATTCCGACTGCGGCGCGGCCACAGGAGGCGTGACGATCTGCGGGTTCGCCACGATGCGCCCCGTCGAGGGGGCGGCCGCGCGGCGCTGCTGGTACTCGACGTAGTTGTCGAAGCCCACGCCCCCGCCGGCGCCGCTGTCGGGGACAGGCGGCGCGCAGGCGGCAAGAGCCAGCACGGACAGTACGGGAAGGACAGCGAGGAGGCGGGTCATCGCAGGTTTCCTTTCACTTTTCCGATGTCACCACCAGCGGGCGGGTTTCGCGGAGAACCCCGCGTCCGCCTCGATCCGGTGGGCGAGGTTGAGGATGCCCGCCTCGTCCCAGGGCCGCCCGATGAGTTGCAAGCCGAGCGGCAGGCCCTTCGCGTCGAGGCCGGCGGGAACCGAGATGCCGGGGAGACCGGCGAGGTTCACCGTCACGGTGAAGACGTCGTTGAGGTACATCTGCACGGGGTCGGCATCGGCCATCTCGCCCAGGCCGAAGGCGGCAGACGGGGTGGCAGGCGTCAGGATCGCATCGACTCCCGCCGCAAAGACCTCGTCGAAATCCCGCTTGATCAGGGCGCGGACCTTGCGGGCGCGGTTGTAGTAGGCGTCGTAGAAGCCCGCCGAGAGGACGTAGGTTCCCACCATGATCCGACGCTTGACCTCGTCGCCGAAGCCTTCGGCGCGGGTCTTCTCGTACATCTCGGTGATCCCGTCGCCTTGCGACAGCTTCGCGCGGTGACCATAGCGAACGCCGTCGTAGCGCGCGAGATTCGACGAGGCCTCGGCGGGTGCAATGACGTAGTAGGCGGGCAGCGCATACTTCGTGTGCGGCAGCGAGATGTCGACGATCTCGGCGCCGGCATCCTTCAGCATCGCGGCGCCTTCGGTCCAGAGCGCCTCGATCTCGTCGGGCATTCCGTCCATCCGGTACTCGCGCGGGATGCCGATGCGCTTGCCGCGCACGTCGCCGGTGAGCGCGGCCTCGAAATCGGGAACCGGGATCTCGGCGGAGGTCGAATCCTTCGGATCCTCGCCCGCGATTGCCTGCAGCATGATCGCGGCGTCGCGGACCGACTTGGTCATCGGGCCGGCCTGGTCGAGCGAGGAGGCGAAGGCGACGATACCCCAACGGCTGACGCGGCCGTAGGTCGGCTTGATGCCGACGATGCCGCAGAAGGCCGCCGGTTGCCGGATCGACCCGCCGGTGTCGGTTCCGGTCGCGGCGAGGCAGAGGTCGGCCGCGACGGCGGCGGCGGAGCCGCCGGAGGAGCCGCCCGGCGTCAGTCGCCGGTCATCGACCTTCCACGGGTTGACGGCGTTGCCGTAGCAGGACGTCTCGTTCGACGAGCCCATCGCGAACTCGTCCATGTTGAGCTTGCCGAGCATGACCGCGCCGGCCTCCCAGAGCCGGGTCGTGACGGTACTTTCGTACTCGGGGCGGAAGCCTGTCAGGATGTTCGAGGCAGCCTGCGAGGGAACGTCTCGGGTGCAGAACAGGTCCTTGATGCCGAGCGGGATGCCGCAGAGGTCGGGCGCGCCGCCCGCCTTCAGCCGCGCGTCGGCCGCCCGCGCCTGGTCGAGCGCAGTCTCGGGCGTGGGATGTACGAAGGCGTTGAGGTCGCCTGCGGCGTCAATCGCCGAGAGACAGGACATGGTGAGGTCCTCGGCGGTGATCTCGCCCTTGCGCAGCAGATCGCGCGCCCCTGCGATGTCGAGGGTGTTCAGCGTCATTCGACCACCTTCGGGACTGCGAAGAAGCCCTCGCGCGCATCCGGGGCATTCTTGAGGATCTGTGGCTGGATTCCGCCGTCCGTGACACCATCCTGGCGGCGTTTGAGGCGCATGGGCGTGACCGAAACCATCGGCTCGATGCCGGTCACGTCGACCTCGTTGAGCTGTTCCATGAAGGTCAGGATGCCCGAGAGTTGTCCGGCGAGTTTCGGCAGATCGTTCTCGGCCACGCTGATGCGGGCGAGCTTGGCGACCTTGCGCGCGGTGTCGATGTCGATGGACATGGAGCCCCCAGTCTGGTTCCGCCCGCGTTTAGCTTCCGCGACCCCGCTCCGCAAGCATGTGGCGGCGGTAGACCTCGATCATCCAGCCGAGCATCAGGCCGTTGAGGATGTGCCACATGAAATGCGTGCCGAGGGGAAACCTCTCGCAGACGCCCATGTCGAACGAGCGGAAGGCGAGCGATACCACGAGGATCGCCGCGCCGAGGGCCAGGCCGCGGGCTGTCTCGGGGACACGGGCGCGCAGAAGGATGGCATAGGCGACGATCAGGACGGGGACGGGCCAGTAGAAGGCGGAGATCTGGAAGAACGGCAATGCCCGAAAGAGCGGCGTCAGGATGAGGGCGTACGGGATGAATGCGGCAGTGCCGAGCGCGGCGGCCCAGAGCGGCAGCCGGAGGTAGTGGACGTTGGCGACGAAGACATAGGCGAGGATGTAGAGGACGATGGGCACCACGTCGGCGGTCGAGGACCAGGCGGTCGCGTGGGTGTGGAACAGGTAGGAGCCGATGCCGATGGCCGCGAGGATGGCGCAGAGCAGAACCGCAAGCGGCAGGCCCTGCCCGCGGACCCTCCGCCACATGATGAAGGCGGCTATCAGAAAGGCTGCATTGGTTACGGCGTTCACCGGTTCGGACCAGTAGGAGAAGTCGGTGCGCTCGCAATAGGCGTCGATCTGCTCGAACCAGTCCATGGTGACGGTGCCCTCTTCTCCGCTAAGGTTCCCCTGTCAACCTAGGGAGGTTTCCATGAAAATCATATGGCTCGGCCATTCGGGATTCCGCATCGAGATCGGGGGAAAGGTTCTGCTGCTCGATCCTTGGCTTACCGGCAACCCGATGTTCCCCGCGGCACGGCGCGAGGAGGCGACCGATGGTGTGACGCATGTCCTGGTGACGCACGGGCACGGCGATCATACCGGGGATGCCGTCGCCATCGCCAGGGCGAAGAACGTGCCTGTCGCCGGCATCTACGACCTGATCTCGTGGTGGGAAGTCCAGGACGGGATCACGGGCATCGGCTTCAACAAGGGCGGCACGCTCGACCTCGGTGGTGCGAAGGTGACGATGGTGAACGCGGTGCATTCCTCGTCGGTATCCTCTGATGCGGGCCCGGTCTACGCGGGTGGCGAGGCCGGCTTCATGATCGCCGGCGAGGGCCACACGATCTATGTTTCGGGCGATACGGCGATCCACGCCGACATGGGCTGGATGGGCGAGTACTTCGCCCCAGACATCGGCATCCTCTGCGCTGGCGGACACTATACGATGGACATGACACAGGCTGCCTGGGCGGCACGGAAGTTCTTTGATTTCAAAACCGTGATCCCCTGCCACTACCGGACGTTCCCGGCGCTCGAGCAGTCGGCGGCCCGCCTGAAGGAGGGCTTGCCGGGAGTGGACGTGATCGAGCCCGAGGTGCTCGTGCCGATCACGGTCTGATGGCAGCAGCGGCGAAGCCGGCCTCCTGCTAGCGCAGGAGGCCGATGTCGCGCTGCAGGTGGCCGGACAGGTCGTGCAGCGCCCGGTCGGGCAACGTGCGACGCCGGGATCCCATCCGCGGGAGGCGGACAAGCAGAGCAGCCAGCGTAGCGAGCCGGCCGTGGCGGGCAATCAGGTGCTCGACCTCTTCGGCGAGCGTGACTGTGTCGTGAAGGCGCAATGCTGTCATGGGTCTTATCGACCGGCCGCGTTCACCGCAGCCCGGTTCCTCTCGGATGAACTTGGAATGGACCCGCACGCACCGGCGACGGGGCGCGCAGAGATCGGGTCAGGTCGGGATCAGCCGGATCGGCGTGCCTGTCGGCGAGGGCGTCCGGTCAGCGCGTGCCCGCTCCCGCAGGAAGCGACGCACCGCAATATCGGACTCCGGCCTGTCGGCGCGCACGGATCGCATTCGTCATGTCACGCCTCCCTCGGCAGGAATCCCGGTATGGCACGTCCGATACACCCGCCGGCCGAGTCGGAGAAGTCGGGATTTCCGGACTCCCGCGGCGCTGGCGGATCGTTGCGCGGACGCAACGCCGGTACTCAGCGCCGCTCGGAAAAGAAGCGCTTCAGCAGTTGCTCCGCCGGCTCCGCGCCGATGCCGTCGATCACCTCCGGCGCATGGTGGCACTGCGGATGGGCATAGACCCGCGCGCCGTGGGCGACACCGCCGGATTTGGGGTCGGCCGCGCCGTAGACCAGCCGTGCGATCCGGGCGTATCCGATGGCGGCGGCGCACATCGGGCAGGGTTCGAGCGTGACAAAGAGCGTGTGGCCGGGGAGGCGTTCGGACCCGGCAGCGGCGCAGGCGGCGCGCAGCGCGAGGATCTCGGCGTGGGCGGTGGGGTCGCCGAGTTCGCGGGTGCGGTTGCCGGCTCGGGCGGCCACCGTGCCATCGGGTGCGATCACGACGGCGCCCACGGGCACCTCGCCGCGGGCGGCGGCGGCACGGGCTTCGGCCAGGGCGGCGTCCATGTGGCGGGCGAACGGGCTCATCGGGCCTTCCTGCCGCGCGAGGAGCGACACGACAAGCCGCTTTCGCCCGAAGCCATGCCGCGCTAGACGGCGAGGATGAATGCCAAGAAGGACACACCCGCCCCCGCCGGCGACCGAATTGCCAAGGTCCTTGCGCGCCGGGGCATTGCCTCGCGCCGTTCAGCCGAGGCCATGATTGCCGAGGGCCGCGTCTCGGTGAACGGGAAGGTGATTACCTCTCCGGCGCTGAACGTGACCGATCGGGACCGGATCGAGGTTGACGGCAAGCCGTTGCCCGAGGCCGCACCCTCGAAGCTATGGCTCTACCACAAGCCGGTCGGCCTGGTGACGACCGAGAGGGACGAGCTTGGGCGCCCCACGGTGTTCGAGGCACTGCCGAAAGAACTCGGCCGCGTGATGTCGGTCGGGCGGCTCGACATCACCTCCGAGGGCTTGCTGCTGCTGACGAATGACGGCGACCTCAAGCGACGTCTGGAGCTGCCCTCGACCGGCTGGCTCCGGAAATACCGGGTGCGGGTCAACGGCCGTCCGGAGGACGCATCGCTCGAACCGCTGCGAAAGGGAATCGTGATCGAGGGCGAGCGCTTTCAGCCCATGACCGTTACGATCGACCGCCAGCAGGGCGCGAATGCCTGGCTGACCGTGGGCATCCGCGAGGGCCGCAACCGCGAGGTGCGGCGCGCGATGGAGGCCGTGGGGTTGACGGTCAACCGGCTGATCCGGGTGAGCTACGGGCCGTTCCGGCTGGCGGAACTGGCGGCAGGCGCCATTGAGGAGGTCCGGCCCAAGGTGCTGCGAGACCAATTGGGTGTCGGTGGACCGCAGGAGGCGGACGATGCTCCCGCGAAGGTCGGCACGGCCAAGGCGGGCCGAGCGAAAGCGGGCCGGGCGAAAGCGGGTGGCGCGAATGCGGTTGGCGCGAAAGCACGGGCCGAGAAAGCGCATCCAACGAAGGCTGCAGCGGCCAAGTCCGGCCAGAAACAGGCCGACCCGGGACCGGCAAAGTCACCGGGCGCAACGCGAGGCAGGCCTCCGGCCACAGGCGGAAAACCGACAGGCCCGGTGCGGGCCAAGGGACCCGGCGACGGGGGCAGGACTTCCGCGCCACATACCCGGGGGGGAAGCCCGGGGGGGAAGACGGGGGGGAAGACGGGGGGCAGACCGAGGGGTTGAGCCGCAGCAACGGCTTTCACCCCCCCTGCCGATCCCCTATAGTCGCGCCGATGCGGCGATCAGGGATGGAACGAGCGGCATGACGGACACAGGCCTGCAGAAGCTGGCTTACTTCATCCTGCTGGCGTTGATCCTCTACGTCGGCGGCTCGGGAGCAGGCTGATGGCACAACGTTTCGGCGGCCGCTACAGCCCCGCACCGGGACCGGAAACGCCGGATGGCGAGACCTTCCGGGGCAAGCGTCGGACACGCGCGGGCGGGCGGGTCAACTTCCTTTTCTTCGTGCCCCTGTCGTTCCTGCCGATGGCCTTCGGCAAGGAGCCGACAGGCATGGCGATCGCGCTCGGCGGTTTTGCGCTTCTCATCCTCGGCGCCTGGCTGACACGCGAAGGTGTCATCGCGCAGGAGGCGTACGAAGCGCGCACCGTGGCCAAGAGGCCGGCTATCCCGCGCAAGCTTTTCGCCGCGATCGCCATCGGCGCGGGGCTGTTCCTCGGCGGGATCGCGGCAGAAGACGGCAACCTGCTCAACGCGGCGATCTATGCCGTTCTGGGCTTTGTCCTCCACATGCTCTCGTTCGGCCCCGACCCGATGCGGGACAAGGGCGTGGAAGGCATCGACCCGCATCAGTCCGACCGGGTGGCTCGTGCCGTGGACGAGGCGGAGCGGACGCTGGGCCAGATGCGCGATGCCGTCCTGCGCGCGCAGGATCGTGGCCTCGAAGTGCGCGTGGACCGGTTCTCAGCGACAGCGCGGCAGATGTTCCGCACCGTCGAGGCGGACCCCTCCGACCTCACGGCAGCGCGGCGCTACCTGGGGGTCTACCTGCACGGAGCGCGCGACGCGACTGTGAAATTCGTGGACCTCTGGACACGTACCCGGGACAAGCAGGCGCGGAGCGACTACGAGACCCTGCTCGACGATCTGGAGAAGGGGTTCACGTCGATGACGCAGACATTGCTCAAGAACGACCGCAGCGCGCTCGACATCGAGATCGAGGTGCTGCGCGAACGGCTGGGCCGTGAAGGTATCAGGGCCGAGGACTGAAACGAGAAAAGCGACGGGGAACCGACATGACCGAGAACGTGAGGACCGAAGCCGCAAGGGCGCTCGCCGAAGTGGAAAAGGTGACGGCGGTGATCCTGCCCGAACCGGAAGCGGCCGATGCCGTGCCGGCTCTGGCATCGGCCCCTGCCCCGGTCGCAGAAGACATTCGCCGCCGAATGGCCGAGGTCGACCTGGGAAACACCGGGTCGATCGTTTCGTTTGGTTCGGCCGCGCAGGTGGAACTTCAGCAGATCAGCCAGGCGATGCTGTCGGACGTGCGCAACAAGGACGTCGGGCCGGCCGGTGACTCGCTGCGGGAGATCGTCACCACGATCCGCGGCTTTTCGGTCTCGGAGCTCGACGTGCGCCGCAAGGCAAGCTGGTGGGAGCGTCTCTTCGGCAAGGCCGCACCCTTCGCGCAGTTCCTCGCCCGGTTCGAGAAGGTTCAAGACCAGATCGACAAGGTGACGAACGACCTTCTCGGACACGAACACAAGCTGCTGAAGGACATCAAGTCTCTCGACCTGCTCTATGAGAAGACCCTCGACTTCTATCGCGAACTGGCGGTCTACATAGCCGCCGGCGAAGAGAAGATCCGCGAGATCGACGCGACGACCATCCCGGCCAAGGAGGCCGAGGTCGCCGCTGCCGCCGAGAACGACCAGGTGATGAAGGCGCAGGAACTGCGTGACCTGCGCGCCGCGCGCGACGACCTGGAACGCCGGGTACATGACCTCAAGCTGACGCGGCAGGTCACGATGCAGTCGCTGCCCTCGATCCGGCTGGTGCAGGAGAACGACAAGAGTCTTGTCACCAAGATCAACTCCACTCTCGTCAACACGGTGCCGCTCTGGGAGACGCAATTGGCGCAAGCGGTAACGATCCAGCGCTCGGCCGAGGCGGCGAAGGCGGTACGCGAGGCGAACGACCTGACCAATGAGTTGCTGACCGCAAATGCCGAGAACTTGCGGCAAGCCAATCAGGCCGTACGCACGGAAATGGAGCGCGGCGTGTTCGACATCGAGGCTGTCAAGAAGGCGAACGCGACACTGATCGCGACGATCGAGGACAGCCTGAAGATCGCCGACGAAGGCAAGCGTAAGCGTGCAGCAGCCGAGGACGACCTGAAGAAGATGGAGGCGGACCTCCGCGACACGCTGGCCTCGGCTCGGTCGCGCGGCGACAAGGTGGGCACCAACGCCGGGACCGCTGTGCCGTCGTGACGCTGCGGACCAAACTCAGGCGGCTCGGGTCAGGCACGGCGGTGATGGCTGCCGTCGCCCTTTCGGGTTGCGCCGAACTTGGCATGACCCCGGGTGGCCAGCCAGTTGCCCCTGCCCCGGTTGTTGACCCCCTTCCTTTGGAACAATCGGCAGAAAGCGTCGCGATCAGAGAATACTTCGCTCGAACCGAGCGGCATTTGCTGGCGCAGGGAATGCTGCGCACCGACGGCGGTGGGCCGGATACGCCTTTCACCGCGCGTATGCTGGTCGAGAACTTCATCCAGATCGCGCTCTACGACGAGTACACCACGGCGGCCGGACAGTTCGTGCCACAGACCGCCCAGAGCCGCCTGCGGCGCTGGGAGACGCCGATCCGCATGCGCGTTGAGTTCGGCGCCAGCGTGCCAACCGACGTGCGGGCGCAGGACCGGGCGGAAATCGAACGTTTCACGGGGCGGCTCGCACGGCTGAGCGGCGTGCCGATCCGGCTGACCGAAGGGGCGGCGAACTTCGACATCCTGATCGTGAACGAGGACGAGCGGCGCGCGCTGGAGCCACGGCTCAGGGCGCTGGTCCCGGGCATCAGCAACGCGGCGATCCGCACGATCGTCGACCTGCCGCGCTCGACCTACTGCCTGGTCTTCGCATTCTCGGAAGGGAGCGCCCCGACCTACCGGCGCGCCGTTGCAATCGTGAGAGCCGAGCACCCGGACCTGATCCGCAAGTCGTGCTTCCACGAGGAGATCGCGCAAGCCATGGGGCTTGCCAACGACAGTCCCTCGGCGCGACCCTCGATCTTCAACGACGACGAAGAGTTCGCGCTGCTCACCACCCACGACGAACTTCTGCTCCGCATCCTCTACGACCCGCGCCTGCGCCCGGGAATGACTGTGTCGGAAGCGCGCCCTATCGTCGAACGCATTGCCGCCGAACTGCTCGGCGGGCCGAGTTGAGACCTCTAGACCGCCAGCAGCGGAGGACCTGACCCATGGGCATTCTCGATTTTCTCTCCGGCCAGTTCATCGACGTCATCCACTGGACCGATGACACCCGCGACACGATGGTCTGGCGCTTCGAGCGCGAGGGCCACGAGATCAAATACGGCGCAAAGCTTACGGTGCGCGAGGGACAGGCGGCGGTGTTCGTCCACGAGGGCCAGATCGCGGATGTATTCACACCCGGGCTCTACATGCTCGAGACGAACAACATGCCGATCCTGACCTCGCTCCAGCACTGGGACCACGGGTTCAAGTCGCCGTTCAAGTCGGAAATCTACTTCGTCAACACGACGCGGTTCAACGACCTGAAGTGGGGGACAAAGAACCCGATCATGTGCCGCGACCCGGAGTTCGGCCCGGTCCGGTTGCGTGCCTTCGGGACCTACTCGATCCGCGTGACCGACCCGCGCCGGTTCATGGCCGAGATCGTTGGCACCGACGGCGAGTTCACGAAGGACGAGATTTCGTTCCAGATCCGCAATGTGGTCGTGCAGGAGGTGAGCCGGGTGCTGGCCGGCTCGAACGTCCCAGTGCTCGACATGGCCGCGAACACCGCCGACCTCGGCAAACTGGTGACGAAGGCCATCGCGCCGACGATCGAGGCCTACGGCATCGCGATCCCCGAGTTCTACATCGAGAACATCTCGCTGCCCGAGGAGGTCGAGAAGGCGCTCGACAAGCGAACATCGATGGGGATCGTCGGCGACCTTGGCCGCTACGCCCAGTATTCCGCCGCCGAGGCGATGACGCGCGCTGCCGACAACCCGTCTGGCGGCATGGGGGCCGGGCTCGGGTTGGGAATGGGCATGGTGGTCGGCCAGTCCGGCCCCTGGGGTACTCCGACGCAGGCTGCCGCCGCGCCCCTGGCGCCGCCCCCGCCACCGGTCGAGCATGTCTGGCACATCGCAGAGAACGGCCAGACGAAGGGACCGTTCTCGCTTGCGAGCATGGGCCGGATGGCAGCCGATGGCAGCCTCACGCGCGAAACCCAGGTCTGGACGCCCGGGCAGGATGGCTGGATGCGGGCCGGCGAGGTCGCGGACCTCGCCCGGCTCTTCACGGTCATGCCACCGCCTCCGCCGCCGGTCTGACCGGGCGCAGGCATGATCGACACGGCGACAGATCCGCCGGCAGGCGGCGAGACACATCGCTATCCATGCGAGCAGTGCGGCGCCGACCTGAGGTTCTCGCCAGGTCAGGCGGGTGAGGCCGGGCTGGTTTGCGATCACTGCGGGCATCGCCAGACGGTCGCGCCGGCAGGCCGCGACCGCCTCGCCGCGATGGAAGAGATCGACCTGGCGCTTGGCCTCGCCAACCGCCTGCCCGAGACGCTGATCGCGGAATCCCGCGTCCTCAACTGCTCCAGCTGCGGCGCACAGGTCGAATTCGAAGGCGCGGTACATGCGACCGAATGTCCGTTCTGTGCCTCTCCGGTCGTCATCGGAACGGGGGCCCAGAGGCACATCAAGCCGCAGGCACTGATCCCCTTTGCTATCACCGAGGAAAGCGCGCGCGCAGCCCTGAGCCGGTGGCTGGGAAGGCTGTGGTTCGCCCCCTCAGGCGTGCGGAGCTATGCGCGCAAGGGGCGGCGGATGACGGGCATCTACACCCCGTTCTGGACCTTCGATGCCGATACTGCGAGCCGCTTCCGCGGCCAGCGAGGCGTCCATTACTATGAGACGCGGACGGTGCGGGTGAACGTGAACGGCAAGAGCGAGACCCGGCAGGAACGCGTGCAGAAGACCCGCTGGACCCCGGCATCTGGACAAGTGTCGCGTCATTTCGACGACGTCGTGGTGCTGGCCAGCATCGCGCTGCCGCGACGCTACGTCGACAGCCTGCAACCTTGGGACATGGGCGGGCTTCAGCCCTACCGCCCCGACTTCCTCGCCGGCTTCAGCGCGGAGGGCTACACCATCGACCTGCCCGAGGGCCACGCCTCGGCGCGCGAGGTCATGGCGCAGGTGATTGAGCAGGACGTGCGCCGCGCCATCGGTGGCGACGTCCAGCGGATCGACCGGATCGACACCGACCATTCGGCCGAAACCTTCAAGCACATCCTGCTGCCAATCTGGATGGCAGCCTACAAGTTCCGCGGCAAAAGCTACCGCTTCATCGTCAACGGCCAGACCGGCGAAGTTCAGGGCGAGCGCCCCTGGTCGCCCTGGAAGATCGCCGCTGCAGTGATCTTTGCAGCGGCGATCGCGGCGGCGGTCGCCTACGGCATCCACCTCAACGAGCAAGGTGGACTCGACTGGCCGCCATCAGGGTGGTGAGCGTCAGCCGCGCGCGATTTCGACCTTGCGGGCTTTCGCGGCGGCCTCGGGGCCCTTCTTTGGCACCGTCACCGTCAGCACACCGTCCTTGATCCCGGCCTTGACCCCTGCCTCGTCGGCATCGGGAGGCAGCCGGAAGCTGCGGCTGAAGCTGCCGAACTGGCGTTCGCTGAAATACCAGGTCTCGCCCTTCTCCTCGCGTTCGGTGCGCTTCTCGCCCTTCACCGTCACTACGCCGTCATCGACGGTAAGCTCTATGTCCTTCTCCTCCACGCCGGGCACCTCCATCGCGATGCGATAGGCGGTTTCGTCGGACGAAGCTTCGGAGGCGGGCGCGAACCAGTCCGCGACCTTCGACGTCCAGGTGCGCAGCGGGTCATATAGCGAGGGCCAGAAGCCGGTGGCATGGGATTTCTCGACCATGATTTCCTCCTGTCGGTCGAACGGGGTCCATCACACCGACACCCTCTCCCGAGTCGGGCCTCAGGAGCCTTGACCTGCGTCAAGACGGGCGTCGTTGCGGGAGACTGCCCATGCCGATAAGCAGGGGCGAATGAAAACCCACGAGGCCCCGAAATGATCCTCTGCGCCGGCGAAGCCCTGATCGACATGCTCCCCCGCGAGACGACGCGGCAGGAAGCGGCCTTCGCGCCGTATCCGGGAGGCGCCGTATTCAACACCGCGATCGCTCTGGGCCGACTCGGCGCGAAGGTCGGATTCTTCAGCGGCATCTCGACCGACCTGTTCGGCGAGATACTGTCCCGGGCGCTGGCGGACTCGCATGTCGAGAGCCTTGCGCACCGTTCAGCGCGGCCGACCACGCTGGCCTTCGTGACCCTGGTCAACGGACATGCCAAATACGCTTTCTATGACGAGAATACGGCCGGCCGGATGCTGACACCGGCCGATCTTCCCATGCTGCCGAAAGCCGTGCAGGCGGTATTCTTCGGCGGCATCAGCCTGCCCGTTGAACCTTGTGGTGCGGCCTACGAGGCCCTGATGGCGCGCGAAGCTGCAGGTCGGGTAACGATGATCGACCCCAACATCCGCCCCGGCTTCATCAGCGACGAACCCGCCTACCGCGCGCGCATCGGCCGGATGATCGCGATGGCCGACATCGTGAAGCTCTCGGACGAAGACCTGCACTGGCTTCTGGGCAAGGGCGAGATTGGTAGCCTGGCGCGGGAGGTGCTGGCGATGGGGGCGAAGGTGGTGCTGATCACCGAGGGGGCAAAGGGCGCGCGGGCCGTGACGTCGCGCGGCGAAGTATCGGTCGAGGCCCCGAAGGTGACCGTCGCAGACACGGTAGGCGCAGGCGACACGTTCAACGCCGGCTTTCTTGCGGCGCTTGGCGATGCCGGGGCGCTGACCAAATCGGCAGTTGCGACACTCGACGAGGCGACACTTCGGGCGGGGCTGTCGCTTGGGACCCGTGCGGCGGCGGTAACGGTGAGCCGTTCGGGCGCAAACCCGCCTTGGGGCAGCGAGTTGTGAGAGCCCTCATCCAGCGCGTCACGCAGGCTACCGTCACGGTGGCAGGCGAACGGATCGGCGAGATCGGCCCGGGCCTGCTGATCCTCGTCTGCGCGATGCAGGGCGACACCGAGGCGGAGGCAGCGGCGATGGCGTCACGGATCGCGAAGCTTCGCATCTTCAGGGACGAGGCGGACAAGATGAACCGGTCACTGGTCGACATGGGTGGCGCGGCGCTAGTCGTGAGCCAGTTCACGCTGGCCGCGGACACCTCACGTGGGAACCGTCCCGGCTTCTCCTACGCCGCCGATCCGGCAACGGGCGAGCGGCTTTACGAGGCGACGGCGGCGGCGTTTCGCGGGCTGGGTATCCCCGTCGCACAGGGCAGGTTCGGCGCCGACATGGAGGTCGCGCTGGTCAACGACGGACCGGTGACGATCTGGCTCGACAGTGCCGATCGCGCACCTGCCCGATAATTGGGCGATCCGCCCTCGAATCATGCGAAGATCGCGGCGCTTCTGCCGCTGGGATGCGCGATACCGTTGCGGCGCCAAGGCGAGGGATTAACGTCGACCCCATGAGTGAGACACCGCGCTTCTTCGACGAAATGCACGGCGCAGGCGAGACGCCGCGCACGCCTTATGCGGGCTATTGCGACTGGTTGACCGGCGAGGACTTCGGGCACCTGCGCCGCAAGTCCGACGAAGCCGAGCGGTTCTTCCGCCGCGTCGGCATCACCTTCAACGTCTACGGCGCGGCCGAGGCAGACGAGCGGCTGATCCCCTTCGACATCGTGCCCCGCATCATCTCGGGCCGCGAGTGGTCGCGCCTTTCACGCGGGATCGAGCAGCGGGTGCGGGCCATCAACGCCTTCCTGCACGACATCTACCACCGGCAGGAGATCCTGCGCGCAGGCCGCATTCCGACCGAGCTTATCGCGAAGAACGACGCCTTCCTGCCGCAGATGATCGGGGTCAAGCCGCCGGGGGGCGTCTACACCCATATCGTCGGGGTCGACCTTGTGCGGACCGGCGAGGACGAATTCTACGTGCTCGAGGACAACGCGCGAACGCCTTCGGGCGTGAGCTACATGCTCGAGAACCGCGAGACGATGCTCCAGATGTTTCCAGAGCTGTTCACGCGCGTTCGTGTGAAGCCTGTGTCCGACTACCCTACCCGCCTGCGGCGTTCGCTCGCCGGGTCCGCGCCCGCGGCCTGCACCGGCAAGCCGGTAGTGGCGGTGCTGACGCCCGGCATCCACAACTCTGCCTACTTCGAGCATTCGTTCCTCGCCGACAACATGGGGGCCGAGCTTGTCGAAGGCTCGGACCTGCGCGTGGTGGACGGCCGGATCGCGATGCGGACAACCCGTGGGTATCAGCCCATCGACGTGCTCTACCGGCGGGTGGACGACGAATACCTCGACCCGCTCACGTTCAACCCGGATTCTCTGCTTGGCGTGCCGGGCATCTTCGACGTCTACCGCGCAGGCGGAATCACCATCGCGAATGCACCGGGCACAGGAATTTCCGACGACAAGGCGATCTACAGCTACATGCCGGACATCGTGGAGTTCTACACCGGCGAGAAGGCGATCCTGAAGAACGTGCCGACCTGGCGCTGCTCGGACATGGATGACCTTGCCTATGTACTCGATCACCTCGCAGAACTCGTGGTCAAGGAAGTGCACGGGTCTGGCGGATACGGGATGCTCGTCGGGCCGGCAGCCTCGAAGCGCGAACTGGCTGCGTTCCGCGACAAGCTCATTGCGCGACCTTCGAACTACATTGCGCAGCCAACGCTGGCACTCTCGACCGTGCCGATCCTGACGAACGCTGGGCTCGCACCGCGGCACGTCGACCTTCGGCCGTACGTGCTGGTCTCGCCGGACAAGATCGACCTCGTGCCTGGCGGACTGACCCGTGTGGCGCTCAAGCGTGGCTCGCTCGTGGTGAACTCCTCGCAAGGGGGCGGCACCAAGGATACCTGGGTGCTGGAGGAGTGATGCTCGGCAAGACCGCTGGCGGCCTGTTCTGGATGTTCCGCTACCTCGAGCGCACGGAGAACACCGCGCGCCTGATCGATACCGGATTTCGGATTGCGCTTACCCGGCCCGGCGGGCCGCAGGACGAATGGGCTGGGGTTATCGACACTGCCGGTGCGCGCTGGACCTACCTCGCCAAGTACAGCACCTTCACCGGGCCTCAGGTGGTCGACTTCCTGCTGCGCGACCGGGAGAATTCCTCGTCCGTCCTGTCCTGCATCGACACCGCCCGCTCGAACGCTCGGCTGGTGCGGACGGCTCTGACGCGCGAGGTCTGGGAGGCGGTCAACGAAAGCTGGATGGTCCTCAAGGACGCGCTGCGCCGCCCGGTGCGAGAGCAGGACCTGCCTGCAGTCCTGGACCTGATCCGCAGGCAGAGCGAACTGGTCACGGGTGCGCTGCACGGCTCGATGCTGCGCAACGATGTGTTCGACTTCGCCCGGATCGGGACCTTCCTGGAACGCGCCGACAACACCGCACGTATCCTGGACGTGAAGTACTACGTGCTTCTGCCTTCCGTGACCTACGTGGGCTCCTCGCTCGACAATGTGCAGTGGGAAACCGTGTTGCGGGCGGCGGCGGGAGACCGGGCCCTGCGGTGGCTCACGGGGGGCGAGATCACGCCGCGCGGGATCGCGGATTTCCTGATCCTCGACGGGCGGATGCCTCGAAGCCTCGCCTTCTGCGTCTCGAAGATGTCGGGCAACCTGTCCTACCTCGCCAAGCAATATGGCGCGCGACTACCCTCGAATGACCACATCGAGCGGTTGCGCATGATGGTCACGGAGTGCACCGTCGACTCGATCTTCGACAACGGTCTGCACGAGTTCATCATGGATTTCCTGAAGGCAAACTCGGAACTCGGCTCGCAGATCGAGCTTGACTACCGGTTCTACGGCTGACGGACGCCATGCGCCTCAGGATCCTCCATCGCACGCGCTACGCCTACCAGCGCCCATTGAGTTACGGCCTGCAGGAGGCGCGCCTGTGCCCAAGGACAGAGCCGGGGCAGACCGTGCTGAACTGGGCGACGCGACTGGAGGGCGGACGCGAGGAACTCACTTTCGAAGACCACCACCTGAACCGCGCAATGCTGATCTCGTTCGAGGGCGACGGCCACGAGATCGTCGTGACGAGCGAAGGAGAGGTCGAGACCGTGGACCTCACCGGCATGATGGGGCGACACAGGGGCTTTTCCCCGCTGTGGTTGTTCGAGCGTCACACCGACCTGACGCGTGCAGGTGCGCTGACCCGCCGCCTGATCCGCGGGCTGGCGCAGGACGAACCCGATCCGGTGGCCCGTCTCCACGCGCTCTCGACCCGGATTGTCGAGGCGATCGAGTACCGGACCGGCAGGACCGATGCCGGGACCTCGGCCGAACTGGCGCTCGAACGGGGCTTCGGTGTCTGTCAGGACCACGCGCATGTCTTCGTTGCCGCGGCGCGCGCGATGGGTGTCCCGGCCCGGTATGTCTCAGGTTACCTGCTGATGGACGACAGGGCTCAGCAGGATGCAAGCCATGCCTGGGCCGAGGCCCATGTCGAGGGGCTGGGCTGGGTCGGCTTCGATGTCTCCAACGGAATCTCGCCGGACGATCGCTATGTGAAGCTGGCAACCGGGCTCGATTACAGCGAGGCGGCACCGATCCGGGGACTGCGCTTCGGCGACCACGGCGAGGAGAGCCTTGCGGTCGACATACAGGTGCAGCAGTAATCGGGACGAAGGAGTCCTCCAGCAATGACCTACTGCGTCGCCCTGCGCATGAACCGCGGCCTCGTGTTCATGTCCGACACCCGCACCAATGCCGGGGTCGACAACGTGTCGGTGTTCCGCAAGATGCACACATGGTGCGAGCCGGGTGAGCGTTTCGTCACGATCCTCTCGGCGGGCAATCTTGCCACGACGCAGGCGGTGGTCAGCCTCCTCGACGAGCGGTCGAAAGCGGTGAGCGAACGCGCACCTTCCATCCTCGCCGAGCCGTCGATGTTCCAGGTCGCGCGGATGGTGGGCGAGACGCTGAAGGAAGTGATCAAGTCGCACGCCTCGGCCGGCCAGAGGGCGGACTCGGCATTCAATGCCACATTGATTGTTGGCGGGCAGGTGAACCCGGGCGAGCCGCGGCTGTTCCTCGTCTACCCTGAAGGCAACTTCATCGAGGCGTCGGGCGATACGCCGTTCTTCCAGATCGGCGAAACGAAATACGGCCGTCCTATTCTCGTGCGGGCCTTCACGCCCGACATGAGCTTCGAGGACGCGATCAAGCTTCTGCTGCTGTCATTCGACTCCACGATCAAGGCGAACCTGTCGGTGGGGTTGCCGATCGACTACCTCGTCTATCAGCGCGACAGTTATGCGCCCACCGAACGGGGACGGATCGGGGCCGACGATCCCTACTTCCAGACGCTCTCGAAGGGTTGGGGAGACGCGCTGCGCGGTGCGTTCGACAGCCTGCCACCCTACAGTTTCGAGTACTGATAGCCGCTCAGCAGCTCCGCGCGAGGACCATCACCCAGCGCGGGCCACCGCCGACACGGGCATCAGGCTGTGCGACGGCGACACCGAAGGAGTCGATCCGGTCCAGAAGGATGTTCTTGCGGTGGCTTTGTGAGTTCATCCACCAGTTTACCGCCGAAGTGGCCGAACGCTGGCCCCAGGCGATATTCTCGGCTGTGATCCGAGTGCAGTAGCCAGTCGCCCGGACGCGGTTGCGCGGGTCGGAACCGTCAGACCCTCGGTGCGAGGCGACCCCGTTCTCGGCCATGTCGCAGGCCTGCCGCTGGGCCGCGCGTTCGAGCGCCGAGGACGGTGACAGCGGCCGCAAGCCCTGACTGCGGCGGGCAGCGTTGAGGAGGTGGCCGAGTTCCTGCTTGATCGTCGCGGCACCGGCCGGGACGTTGCAGGCCGCAAGCGCGCCGCCTGCCGGAAGGATCACGGCAAGCGCGGCGGACAGGAGGACAAGACGGAGGAACTTCATCATGGCAACTCCACTTCACGGCAGCGTGAAGGAGGTCGCAAGAACAAGGCGTTAATGGATCGAGATCACGGCATTTATTCGCCCAGACGCTAAATGTCGACAGGCGAGAAGCCGCTCACCACTACACTTAGAAACAAATCTGCCTTCAAAAAGTTCATTGTTTCCCTTTAGGGTCCCGCGCCTTCTTTGCAGGGTGCACACCTGTGGTTAGGGCCGTCGGCTGCTTGGAATGCGCCGTCATCCTTCGGAAAGGGCGGCAGCGATCTCGTCGGCGAGCGCTGCGATCTCTGCGGTCCACGGCCCCTTGCCGCGCTCGACGGCACCGCAACCCAGCCCAAGCATTTCGGCATAGACCACGCGGTTGCCGATCGAGGTTCGGGCGCGCAGCGCTTCGAAGGCATCGAGTGCGGTCAAGATCGTGCCTTCGAGCCGGGTGCCCGGCCGGGCGCGGTTCATCACCACCATGACCGACCGTCCCTCCCGCCGAGCAAGGTCGAGTACGCCTTCGGTCGCCCAGACATCGACCTGGCTCATCGCGACGGGCACGATCACGAGGTCGGCCTCGCGCAGCGCCGGGCGAAGATCGGCGTCGGCCTTCGGCGGTGTGTCGATGATCACCCAGTCATGCTGGCGCCGGAGTTTCTCGCATTCGTAGCTCACGCCCCAGGCGCTGGCAGTCGAGAACTCCATGTCGGACGTCCCGCGCTCGCGCCGCATCATGAACCAGCGACCAAGGGACCCTTGCGGATCGGTGTCGAGAAGCGCGACAGACTGCCCGGCCCGACGGAACGCAACGGCCAGATTTGCAGCCAGCGTCGTCTTTCCTGATCCGCCCTTCTGCTGGGCGATGCAGATCACATGTCCCATGGTCCCCACCTTACGGAGCGGAGCAGAACACGGTTTTCCAGGTTGCCGCAAGGCGTTTCTGCATTGCAGCATCACACGCTGCGAAGTCGCGCCGACGCCAGCGACAGGTGCTTGGGGCCGGGCTGGACACAGTGTCTTCCAAGCGTGGACAGTAGCTTGCGCGGCCTTGCCACAATTCGAGACATCCCGAAATTGGTAAACTCTCCCGCCCCAGGAAACGACGCCGAATGCAAACCTGACCTTTCGGACAGGAATGCCCGGTGCGGTCGGAGGAATTGTTGCCACGATAGGGCTCCAACCCAGCTGGTGCTGGCGAACTCACTGGTCTGCAACGCCTTTTCTGCGCCACACTGGCGCCCGACCGGAGCGTGAAACAGCGCTCGTGACGCGGCCGGCAGGTCGCCGCGCAGTGGCTGCACGCCGGTGGCTGTGCGGTCGTCCTGCACGGATCGAAGGGATCAAGGCGAAAGTGACCGATACCAACCACATGGACAAAAGCACGGACATGCCGCCGCCGGCCTCAGAATTGCTGACGCGGACGGATGCCATGCGCCCGTCCTGCTGCATCCTCGACGCGATCTCGTCGCTTCCGCGCCTAGAGCTTGCAATGATAATCACCCTTGTGGTCTGGATGTTCATCTGAAACTGCGGGACCAGGCTTCGTGGTTTTCCCAAGTCCGCCCGCTCAGCCTCTGCCCTGCGGACCCGACGCGCCACCCAAGCCGCCACCAAGGCCGCCAACTGGACCGCCACCCGGGCCGAAGTGATCCGGAAAGCAAAGCGCCACACAAACTCGAACGGTCTCCAGCGCCTCGTCCCGAGAATATGGGGTCGCCATGGTCATCATGTCGAGCCAGACCCCCTCGATCGTCACGCGAATGATCCGGGCGATGTGGATTGGGTCGCGGCCGTATCTGCCGGCCGCCGACAGCCTTGCACAGATCTCTTCGAGCGCGGCGGTGTAGTCGGCGTCTTTCTCGCCGCAAGTCGCCTGATACAAGGGACGGCTTTGCGCTTCGCCCCAGAAACTGCACCAGGCCGCAAGGCGCGACGGGGCGCAGACCGAGGGATGGAAGTCGGCTTCGATCAACGCCGCAAGTTGATCGGCAGGGTCATCGCGCACTACTTCCAGCGCGGCGGTCCAGTTCCGCCGATACTCCTCGGCCAGATAGGCGAGAGTTTCGGCAAGCAACTTCTCCTTGGTCTCGAAGTGGAAGAGCACGAGCCCGTGCGAAAGTCCCGCCGTCCGCGCCACTTCCGTCAGGGTCGTGCGGGAATAGCCCCGGGAGGCCAGCGTTTCGATGGTTGCCTCGATGATCTGCCGGCGCCGCTTCTCGCGGCTCATCGTGCGCGGCGGTCGGTTGGGCTCGGTGCCTTCTGACTTGGTCAATCCCGCCCCCTGCAATGTCGACGCGACCGTTCTACCGCAAGGTTTCGGAGGGGCAATGGCGATACATTGATTGACAGCTCAATCAATGGAGTGGCACGATCGGGCACCGCATCCCAACCGGATAGCCCATGACTGGCCGGCAATGCCACGCACACACGACAGCCGAATTGACGCTCCGGCGCGGCTCCAGGTGTTCTAGTGCCCCGACGGCCCCGCCTCTGGACCCTCCGAACGCGACGATCCGCTGGGCGCAGGTCCAATTCCGCATGGGCGAGCGACCATGACGGACATGGACCGACACCCGCCGTCACCGCGTCTTGATCATTGTCCAGAGGGTCTGCCCCGCGCTGCCTATCTAGGGCGCGACTGGTTCGACCGCGAGATGGCTACCCTGTTCGCCCGCCAGTGGATCATGGTCGGTCGGCTGGCGGACATCGCGCCGGGCACCATGCGACGGGCCCGTGTGGGTGCGGCCGAGGTCATCCTGTGCCGGACAGCGAATGGCGAGCTTTCCGCATTCCACAACTCGT
This sequence comes from uncultured Rhodobacterales bacterium, assembly GCA_964579325.1. GTDB lineage: Bacteria > Pseudomonadota > Alphaproteobacteria > Rhodobacterales > Rhodobacteraceae > CAZOHN01. Next base: position 23,385 of record CAZOHN010000006.1, on the reverse strand, counting down.
GCCGCCATCGCGGATCGGAGCTTTGTCGGGCCGAAGTGGAGCCGTTCGGCATGCTCGTCATCTGCCCCTACCACGCCTGGGCCTATGCTGCCTCCGACGGGCGGCTCGTCTCGACGGCGCACGCGATCCCCGCCGCCGACTTCCGCCAAGAGAACCATGGCCTGGTTCCGCTGACGATCCGCCTTTGGGCAGGCTTCGTGTTTCTTTCGATGGCCGCTGATCCTCCCGGCCTCGGGGCGGACGTTCCGCTCGCCACGCTGGACAACTGGCCGATGGACGGGCTTGTGACCGGCTTCCGGCATGAGGCGGTCGTGGCGTGCAACTGGAAGACCTTCTGGGAAAACTACTCCGAGTGCCTGCACTGCCCCGGCATCCACCCGGAACTCTGCGACATGGTGCCGATATACGCAAAGGGCGTCATGGCCGCATCCGAGGCAGTGGACTGGACGCCTTCCGACGGTCCTGCACGGAATCTCCGACCCGGCGCGGAGAGCTGGACACCGGACGGCGGTGCCTGCGGTCCGGTCTTCCCGGGTCTGACGATCGCAGAAAGGGAGGCAGGATATGCCTTCCTCACGCTCTGGCCGTCCGCCTATGTCGTGGCGCATGTCGACCACGTCCGCTCGGTCCGCCTGGTGCCGCTCTCGCCTGCGGAAACCCGACTGATTGCCGAGTGGCATTTTCCGCCCGAGACGCTCGACCAGCCCGGTTTCGACGCTGCCGAGATCGCGTCCTTCGCGCGGACCGTACTCGACCAGGACGCAATGGCGTCCGAAATGAACCAGCGCGGGATGGCATCCCCCGCCTTCACCCGCGCCCGCCTGATGCCCGAAGAATACGAGATCCATCGGTTTCATTCGTGGTTGCTGGCCGAAATGGAGACGACGCCATGACGAAACTGCCCTACGCGAGCCTCCCCGTCCCAAACGACTGGGACCGCAGCGGTTTGCCGGGCTGGAGCTATCGCTCCGATGCCCTTTTCGCGCTGGAGCGGGAACGGCTGTTCCTCACACACTGGCAGGTCGCGGGCCATGTCAGCGACCTGCCTGCAGTGGGCGACTGGCTGTCGTTCGACCTTCTTGGCGAGCGTGCAGTGGTCATGCGGGGCGCGGACGGAACCGTCCGAGCCTTTCACAACCTCTGCCGCCATCGCGGTGCCCGGGTCGTCGACGGCGAGCGGGGCACCTGCAAAGGGGCGATCGTCTGCCCGTTCCATGGCTGGGTCTACAACCTGGACGGATCGCTTCGCGGCGCAGCACAGCCCTCGACTTTCGGCGACCTCGACCGTGCCGCCTTCGGCTTGAAGCCGGTCGAGCTGGAGATCTTCCACGGCTTCATCTTCCTGCGCTTCACACCGGGACCCCAGCCTCCCGTGGCGAAACTCCTCGCGCGTTTCAGCGACGATTTTGCCGCCTACAAGTTCGACGAGGCGCTTCCTGCGTCCCAGGACTGGACGAGCGAACTCGAAGTGAACTGGAAATCGGTCCGGGACGTCGACAACGAAGGCTATCACGTTCCTCTGGCACATCCCGGGCTGCAGGACCTCTACGGCCGCACCTACCGCGACATCTTCCTGCCCGACGGGCTGACCTTCTCGATCGGCTGGTTCGGTGATGCGCCGGGCAAGGGTTGGTCTGTCCGCAATTATGTCCGCATCTCGTCGCCGAGACAGGACCTGCCGCCGCATTTGTCACAGGCGTGGACCTACTACGGGATCTTTCCCAACATCGTCTTCGCGATGACGCCCGAGAGCATTCAGTTCTACCAGGACCTGCCCCTGGCACCGACCCTGACCCGCCTGAGGGGCAGGATCTACCGCCATCGCGACGAAAGCCGCGCAGCACGCGCCGCCCGCTATCTTGCCTACCGGATCGACCGCGAAACATCGGTCGAGGACCGCCAGCTTTCGATCTGGTCGAACGAGTCGATGAAGTCCTCCGCCTTCGAGGGCTTCCACCTGTCCGATCTCGAATACGGCCTCAGGTTGCATCATGACGCCCTGCGAGACCTCATGCCGGTCCTGACGCTCTCCGATGCGCCGCCGGAAACCGAGATCGCCCGGCTGAATGACGAAATGCTTTGCCAGTCGGCGAGGCCAGAATAGGCTTTCGCACAACGAGAACAGGTATCCAGGGAGACCGCCATGAGACTGACCCGCCGAGGCACCCTTGCCGGACTTGGTGCCACCGTCGTCGCCGCCCCCTATGTCCAACCCTCCTGGGCGCAGTCTGGCCGCGTCAACGTCTACAACTGGGCGGACTACATCGGTGAGACGACCATTGCCGATTTCGAGGCCGAGACCGGGATCAGGGTGGTCTACGACCTCTACGCCTCGGCGGAGGAGATGCAGGCCAAGTTGCTTGCGGGATCTTCGGGCTACGACGTCGTCCTGATGGCAGGCCTGAGCTTGGAGCGTTTCATCACTGCGGGCGTCTACCAGAAGGTCGATCGGGCCAAGCTGCCGAACTGGAGCAATCTCGATCCGGCGATCCTCGATGTCCTGGCAGGCTTCGACCCCGGCAACCAGTACGGGGTGCCGTACATGTGGGGCTCGGTCGGCTTCACCTGGAACGTCGAGATGGTGCGCGAGCGGATCGGCGATGCCGATCTCGCGGACCTCGGAACGCTTCTCAACCCGGAAAACGCGGCCAAGCTGGCGGATTGCGGGATCTCGCTGCTCGACAGCCCGACCGACCTCGGGTTCATGGTGCTGAGCTACCTCGGTCTCGACCCGAACACCGCCGGCCCGGCCGAGTATGCGAAGATGGCAGAAGCACTTGCGGCGATCCGGCCCTACGTCGCGACCTTCGACAACGGAAACTACCTCAATACACTGCCCACAGGCGACATCTGCGTGGCGAACAACTGGTCGGGTGACTACGGCGTGGCCAAGGCCCGTGCGGCCGAGGCCGGGCTGGAGGTCGACCTCGCCTACTTCGTGCCGAAGACGGGCTCCCCGGCCTGGTTCGATACCTGGTGCATCCCGACCGATGCCGCGAATGTCGACCCGGCGCATGCCTTCATCGACTATCTCCTGCGCCCTGAAGTCATCGCCGCCTGCACCGACTACACGGGCTACGCCAACGCGAACGCCGCCGCGACAGCCTTGGTCGATCCCTCGATCGCGTCCGACCCGGCCGTCTATCCCGATGCCGAGACGATGGCACGTCTCTACACGCCACGGACACAGACCGAAGAACAGGACCGCGAAATCACCCGCATCTGGACCCAGATCAAGGCGGGCGGCTGATCGTGCCTGAAGCTGCGGGGCCGTTCCTGCGGATCGACGGCGTCTCGAAGAGTTTCGGCAGTTTCCAGGCGGTCCGCAACGTCAGCCTCGAGATCGAGAAGGGCGAGATATTTGCCCTCCTCGGCGGCTCGGGCTGCGGAAAGACTACACTCCTGCGGATGCTGGCCGGGTTCGAGGAACCGACAGCCGGACGCATCTTCCTGGACGGCCAAGACATGACCGGGGTGGCACCATGGGACCGGCCGGTCCACATGATGTTCCAGAGCTACGCGCTCTTTCCGCACATGACCGTCGAACGGAATGTCGGCTACGGCCTCAAGCACGAGAAGATGACCAGGGCCGAGCGCAGAGATCGGGTGCGCGCGATGCTCGAGCTCGTGCAACTCACACCCTTCGCCGAACGCAAGCCGCACCAGATCTCGGGGGGTCAGCGCCAGCGCGTCGCGCTGGCACGAGCCCTTGCGCGGCAGCCCAAGCTCCTGCTGCTCGACGAGCCGCTTGCCGCACTGGACAAGAAGCTGCGCGAGCACACCCAGTTCGAACTGATGAGTATCCAGGAGCGGACGGGCGTCACCTTCATCGTCGTCACCCATGACCAGGAGGAGGCAATGACGCTCGCCGACCGGATCGCAGTGATGGACCAGGGTGCGGTGCAGCAGGTCGGCCCGCCCGCGGAGGTCTACGAGCACCCGGCATCGCGTTTCGTCGCCAACTTCCTCGGCTCGATGTCGCAGTTCGACGCCGAGGTCGAGACGTTCGCGGAAGGCTGCGCTCGGGTCGCGGTGCCGGCCTTCGGCCAGGCGGTTGCGGTGGCGACCGACCACGCCATTCCCGGCGAGAAGGTCACGCTTGCGATCCGCCCCGAAAAGCTTGCACTCCATCCGGAACGTCCGGAGTCAACAAACGTTGTCGAGGGCCAGATCAAGGACCTCGCCTATTTCGGGAAGGACAGCCTTTACCGGGTGATGCTGCCGTCGGGGGAACTCCTGTCGGTCCACGCCGTCAACGCGAAGCGGGGCGGCGAGGGTCGGCCGGACTGGTACGACAGGGTCTGGGTCAGCTTCGACCCGGCCGCGGCGATCCTGCTGAGGGTCTGACGTGGAGGCCCGCGCGCACACCTCCGCCCTGTCGCGCTGGTTCCATCGGCGCGGCTGGTCGGACCTGATCATCGCGATCCCCTACCTGTGGCTCCTCGTGTTGTTCCTGCTGCCGTTCCTCATCGTCACCGCGATGAGCCTCGCGACCCGCACCCCCACCTCGCCCCCCTTCGGCTACGGCGGCGAAAACCCGCTCCTGAACGTTGAGGGCTACGCGCGCCTCTTCTCCGACACACTGTATGTCCGGGCTTTCCTCACCTCGATCGTGAACGCCTCGGTGGCCACGGTCTTGTGCCTGCTGATCGGCTATCCGATGGCGCTTGGCCTCACCCGGGTGTCGCGGCGCTGGCGCAACATCTTGCTGATGCTGGTCATCCTGCCGTTCTGGACCTCGTTCCTGCTGCGAGTCTACGCGTGGATGGGTCTCATGGCCAAGTCGAGCTGGTTCAACACTTCGCTGACCGAGGCGTGGAACTTCGTCGCCCCCTCTGCCTTGGCAGTGCCATCGATCCCGATGATGCACAGCAATTTCGCGGTCGTCCTTGTGATGGTCTACACCTACCTGCCCTTCATGATCCTGCCGCTCTACGCCGCGCTCGAGCGGCTCGACCCGACACTCGACGAGGCGGCGATGGACCTCGGTTCCCGCCCGTTCCGGGTCTTCCTCGACGTGACCTTGCCGCAGTCCGTCCCGGGCATCGTCGCGGGTGGGCTTTTGGTGTTCATCCCGGCGGCCGGGGAACTGGTGATCCCGACGCTGGTGGGCAGCGCGTCGTCACCGATGATCGGGCGGGTAATCTCGGACGAATTCTCCTCGGCGAACGACTGGCCGATGGCCTCGACGGTGGCTGTAGCGCTCCTGATCCTGATGGTCGGGCCGACCATGCTCTGGAGCCGCTATCAGGCCCGCGCCGACGGGCTGGAGGAAAGCCGATGACACGGCGGCCCGTCTTTCTCATCACCGTGCTCTGCTTCGGGTTTGCCTTCTTCTACATCCCGATCCTGTCGATGATCGTCTATTCCTTCAACGGATCGCGGCTGGCGACGGTCTGGGGCGGGTTCTCGACACGCTGGTACGTCTCGCTGTGGAACAACCGCCAGATCGTCGAGGCGCTGGTCCTGTCGCTCAAGATCGCGCTGGTCTCGGCGACCTTCGCGACGATCCTCGGCACGATGGCCGGTTTCGCGCTGGCGCGGTTCCGGAAGTTCCGGGGACGCACCCTGTTCTCCGGGATGTCGACCGCTCCCCTCGTCATGCCCGAAGTCATCACAGGCATCTCGACCCTGATGCTGTTCATCCTGACCGCAAGGTGGCTTGGCTGGCCCGAGCAGCGGGGGTTCACGACCGTCACCCTCGCCCACATCACCTTCTCGATGGTCTTCGTGACCGTGGTGGTGCAGGCGCGCGTCAGCCAGGCCGATCGCGCGATCGAGGAAGCCGCAATGGACCTCGGCTCCCGCCCCTGGCAGGTTCTGTGGGACATCACCCTGCCCAACGCCTTCCCAGCAATCCTCTCGGGCTGGCTCCTGGCCTTCACCATCTCGCTGGACGATGTTGTCATCACCTCCTTCACCACCGGCCCGGGCGCGACAACGCTTCCCCTGGTGATCTGGTCGAAGGTAAAACTGGGGGTGACGCCCGATGTGAACGCCCTTGCGACACTCACGGTCCTCGTCGTGGGACTCGGGGTGGTGCTGGCGGGCTGGATCATGATGCGCGCCGAGAAGCGGCGCCTTGCGGAGGAACGTCTTGCCTACCGAAGCGATGATTGACGACCTGCGGCTTCTTCATGCCCCTCTCGGTGTGCCCGGTTCGGGCCGGGTCCGCTATGGCGCGGCAATGGCCTTCTTCCGGGCCGGTCGGATCAGTGAGGCACAGCTCGAGGCCTACCGTGAAGCCTCGGCCCATGACGCGCGCGACCCTGCGGCCTTGCTCGCCGAGCGGGGGCTGCCGCCTGTGCCGTTACCTATCGACAGCCCTGCCGATGTCCTCTCAGCACTTGTGGAGGCGTCCGAGGAGTATCTGCGCGGCCTCCTCGTCCACCCCGGGGCAGAGGACGTCAGGATGGGCCTTGCCGGGCGAAAGGGGCCGCCCAAACTGCCCGCGCCGAGGTCCAACCCGGTAGCCGACCGCTGGCTGGCCCCTGCGATCGACGACCTTGCATCCACCCATCCGTCACTTGCGGGCGCCATCGCGGCCGCCGCCCCTCACCTCGACTGGATCACCTATGACCTCTATCCCCGCGACGAGATCGGCGAGGCCTTCCCGAAGGGCCACGCGTTCGCGCGGCTGGTTGGAGAAGGCGCGACCTTCGCCGCGTCGGGCGTCGAGCTCGGCCTGTTCGTCATGGCGCCCCACCTCGTCTATCGCGACCACAACCACGCCGCGCCCGAACTCTATGCCCCGCTGACAGGCCCGCATGACTGGAGGTTCGGCCCCGGCTCTCCGCTGGTGTCGAAACCGGCGCACGAGCCCGTCTGGAACCCGCCTTTCCGCCCGCACCTGACCCGAACGGGACGCGTCCCGTTCCTCGCGTTCTATGTCTGGACGCGGGACATCAACGAACCGGCACGCGTTATTCACGCGGACGACTGGGCTGCCCTCGAGGCATCGGCGCAATGACCCGCCTGCTTGTCACGAACGCACGCATCCGCACGATGGATGCCGCGCGCCCCCACGCCGAAGCCCTCGTCATCGAAAGTGGAAGGGCGCTCGCGCTCGGCGATGCCGCCGCGATGGCCGCCCTTGCAGGTCCGGGGGCGGATCGGATCGACGCCGGCGGGCGACTGATCCTGCCCGGCTTCCAGGACGCCCATATCCACCTTCTCGACGGCGGCACCGACCTCATCGAGACGGCGTCACTTTATGAATGCAAGACCCTCGCCGAAATCCAGACCGCACTTGCGGCACATGCCGCCCGCTGGGCCGGTCCGATGGTCTGGGGCGCAGGTTGGCAATGTGGCTTCTTCGGCGATCACAACCTGACGTGCAACGTGCTGGACGCGGTCGTGCCAGACCGTCCGTGCCTCGTCTATGACGGCAATTTCCACAACGCCTGTATCAACTCAACCGCCATGGCAATGGCGGGGATCACCGACAGCACGCCCGACCCACTGAACGGTCACATCGTCCGGGACACCGCGGGCCGTGCGACCGGCATGCTGCACGAGGATGCGATCTATTGGGTGCGCGAACGCCTTCCCGGAACGACCGAGGAGACAAGCTTTGCAGGATTGATGGCGGGGCAGGCCGAGGCCAACCGGCACGGCATCACGGGCATCCTCGATGCCGCCGTCAAGGAACGCCACCGCCTGATCTACGCACGGGCCGAAGCAAATGGCGCCCTGACCCTGAGGGTTGCCGGCACGATGCACGTAACGGCGGAGGAACCCATCGACGATGCCCTCGCCCGGCTCTGCCAATGGCGGGCGTTGCACCAGTCAGACCTCTTCCACCTCCATTCGGCCAAGGTGTTCATGGATGGCGGCTTCGAGAACCGCACGGCGGCCACGATCGCCCCTTTTGCCGACACGCAGGGCGGCACAGCGCCGCTGATGTTCGCGCCCGACCACGCGCGCGCGCTCTTCACCGCGCTCGATGCGGCACGGTTCCAGATCCACGTCCACTGCATCGGCGACCTTGCGGTGCACGCAACCCTTGACGCTCTGGAGGCGGCGCGGCGGGCGAACGGTGGCTGGCCCGCGCTCCACCAGATTGCCCATTGCCAGTTGGTCCACCCCGAAGACCGGGCGCGCTTCCGCGATCTCGGCGTGATGGCGAACTTTCAGCCGCTCTGGGCTTGCACCGACCCGATCATCCCCGACGACACGATGGCGATGATCGGGCCCGACCGCGCGCGCTGGACCTACCCGCTGCGCTCGATCCTCGACGCCGGCGCGCCCTATTGCCTCAGCTCCGACTGGCCGGTGACAACCCTCAACCCGTTCGAGATCATCGGTACCGCCATCACCCGCGAGCCGCCGCGCTCCAGAGGCCGAGCCGCGGCCTTCTTTCCCGAAGAGCGGATCACCCTGGACGAAGCCGTGCGCGGCTACACCACGCATGCAGCCGCCGCTTGCTGGCGGTCCGGCGTCACCGGGGTCCTCAAGCCCGGCTATTCTGCCGATCTGATCGTGCTCGACCGGGACATCTTTGCCGTCGACCCCTATTCCATCGCCGAAACCCGCGTGCTCCTGACCCTGTTCCGGGGCGCCGAGGTTCACCGTGACCCATCCTTCTGACCGAAAGGACCCGAAATGACCTTCTCCCCCTCCGACCGCCGCATCGCCAACATCCACGAAGGCAGCTTCGAGCATTTCGTCTATCCCGATGGTGTCGCGCTGGGTGACGCCGTGCTGCAACTCGACCAGGACAAACCGCTCGGGGAAGGCTTCCATGTCTACCGGATGCCCGCCGGGATGAAGACACGCGCCCACCGCCACAACGGCCACGAGCAGTTCCTGATCCTCGAAGGCGAGCTCATCGAAAGCGATGGCACGGTCCTCAAGCCCGGCGACCTGGTGTTCTACCGCGACGGGACGGAGCATCATTCCTATACGCCGAACGGCTGCCTCCTCGCGGTGCATATCGAAGGCCCCGAGTTTCCCACCGAGTAGCCCTGCGGCCGGAGAGAACTTTGTCTCGTCGCCCCCCCTGCTCGCCGCGACTCTACGGAAAGGGGCCGCGGCTCCTGCGCTGGGCAACCGGTCATGTCCCGCGGTACGCCATCGGGCGCAGCCAGCGCTTCGGAGGCCCGTTCTGCGACAGCAGCCCCGAGCCCCTTCAGGGCCTGCGACCGGCAGCATCTGTTTGGAACAGCGCGGACTCGGTGTAGTCTCGCGACGCGAAACTAGGGAGTCGCATGTTGCGTACCTTGCTCTTTCTGGCTGTTCCCGCATTCCTCGGCGCGGCGGCGCAAGCCGAGGAGGTTTCGGTTGCCTGCGCCGTGGAGTACACGCGCCGCATGGCCATCGCCGCCTCCGACTATCGTGAACCCCTCTCGCCGGGGCTCTATTGGGTGAGCCACGAAGGCCAGAACCTCGGCCCCTGGACGATCCTGCAGATCAAGCGCGAGATGGCCTTGGGGCGTCTTCCGAGGGAGCTCTACTTCCACGATGCCGAAGAGGCGACGGGCTGGCAGTGGACAGCGCACTCGAAGCAGTTCGACCCGTTCCCGGGAGAACCGGCGCTCGGTCCCGACGATCTGGGCAGCGGCCTCACCAACATGCTGACGGGCTGCTGGGTCTCGGACCCGACCTCGGAGGCACCGGGAGAGGAGACGATCTGGCTCCTGCTGCTGATGGACGAAGGCCAGTTCTTCCCGTCCCGTGGCGTCAGGGACCTGGCCACCGGCAAGGAAGGCTTCTGGTTCACCCGGACTTCAAACGAGCGGTGGACGGCAACCACGCGCGGTGCCTCGGAGATCACGCTGCGCCTGCCCGACGTGAGCTATCTCGACCCGCATGACGAGCTTGCGGCGCGGATCATTGACCGCAACACCCTGGCTATCGACGTGCCGGGCTCCGCCGGAATGATCTTCCGGCGCATGTGACACCACGGGGCCCTCCTTGACCAGTTCCGCGACCCAACCCGCAGCCGCGCCTTCGGAAACCGACCCCAGCGAGCCGGTGCTCGTCTCTCACCTGAAGGCAAATGAGCTTGTCGCGCTGGCGATGCAGCTCAGGGGACGAACCGACGGGGAATGGCAACGCGCGGTCAACCTGCATGGTGCGCTGATCGCCGTGATGATCTTCTTCGCCAACCAGTCCGATCCGTTCCTCACCGCCCGCGTGATGGTCTACATCTTCTACACCTACAACGTCATCATGCTGCTGCGCGGCCTGACGGAGGCGTATGCCGGCCTGCGCGATGTAACCAGCGACCTGCTCCTCCTGCCCGAACCCGAGCGCGGCGGACACAGCCTTCATTGGCTGACCGCCCGGCGCTATCGGCGCGAGGCACCGATCCAGTGCAGCTTGCTGATAGCAGTATGGGTGGTGATCGGTTACCTCCTGATCGGCTCGCTCCTTCTTGGCCGAGCCCCCCTTCACCCCTGACCGGGACGTCCGTCGCCAACGACCATGAAGGGCGCCCAGTACGCCGGGTGCAGTTGACGAGGCGAGGACGCGGGATCGTCGAGGATGGACAGCACCGACGAGCGCAAGGCCTCGGCGCGTCCGGGGCGGTCGGGGCCGGCAAGTGCGGTGACCATGCCGGTCGTAAGCTCGGTCGCCGCGTCGGAATAGACAGGCCAGTGCGAAACGAGGAGGCCGCGCGCACCTGCGAGAAAGAACGCGCTGGCAAGCCCCGCGAGACCCTCGCTGCTGTCGGACGATCCCGAGGCGGTGTTGCAGGCCGAAAGGATGACGAAATCCGCGTCGATTCTCAGCTCCGCGATCTCGGAGGTGGTGAGAAGCCCGTCGTCTCCTGGCTCCGGACGGGCGGGCGGTGTCAGCACGAGGCCGGCGTTCGATGCCCCGACTTCACCGGCAATCAGGCCATGGGTGGCAAAGGAGAGGATGCGGAACCGCGCAAGGTCGCCACGTGCGCTCATCGCCTTGATCGACGCCTCGGTCGCCGCGCCCTGGATCAGGATCTTGCTCGTGTCACCGAAAAGCGCCGCATTGTGCTGGAGTTCGCAGCGCGTGTCAGGTAGCGCCGGCAAGGCAGCAAGGGCGACCGGGTCTGCCGTTCCGGCATCCCGCAGGATCGGACCGGCAGGCGGGACGAGCGCTTCCGCCAGAAGCATTTCCTCGCCCGCGCCGCCGCAGTCATAGGGCAGTGGTCCTGCGGACTGGGTGCCGATCAGCGGATCACCGACACCGAGGAACGCAAGATCGGCCGCACTCGGTCGCGCGTCCCGGTTGCGCAGCGCGGCGAGGCTGGCCACTGAAGGAACGACGGTGACGGCCATCCGGCGCAGGAGCCAAGGCGCCGAACGCAGTGTCGTTCCGGCGTCCGCCGGTTCGGAGAGCGCAAGGTGAAAGGGCATCGAGGAAAGCGTTCGGTCCGGCACGACGATGAGCGAGGTCTTGCCCTCGAGCGCGGCCTCGATCGGCGCGAAGAGCGCGTCCCAGGCGTCCCGGGCAAGCGCGAAATCGAACTCGCCCGAAGCCGTGTCGCCATCGGTCGCCAGTGAGAAAGCGCCACGGGTCACCCCGCCACCAAGGCCGCAGCGCCGGTCGGTCAGGGCCGCCGCGCACCGCAAGGACCGTGCGATGCGCCGCAACTCGCCTCGCGGCGGAAGCGGGGCCGCTAGGTAGCCTTCAGACGTGATCGCGAAGACGTGCCCGGAGGGCTCGTCCGGGCCATCATCATTCGCCGTGGCGTAAAGCAGGAGCACTTCGTCCGGTCCGAGCAACCGCGCCGTCGACAGCAGATCGTGCGGACGCGGATCGGCCAGTCCCGCATAGTCCGGGAATGTTGCCCTGACCGCTTCGCGGACTTCGTCGAGGCGGCTCTGCGCAGCGGTGAAGGCCTGCCGTGGTGCGGTGACGTCCGTGCTCAGGGAGAGCCTGGCAAGATATGCTTCGCGCGAAGCCTCGAGTTCCCGCTCGGCGGTTTCGAGTTGGCGTGCAAGGGCATCGGCCTGGGGGCCAGATCCCAGCAGCCGCGCCGTCGCCCGGCCAAGCGCGGAGCCAGCCGAGAGATCGTCCACCCGCTGCGCGACCTGGAAGGCCTCAGTGAAAGCGTTCAGCGAGGCAACACCCTCGGTCGCCGCCGAAAGCGCGAGCGCGGCTGCCACGTGCGCGGGAAGGTGCCGCCGTGCATTCGGCTCTCCGCGCCGTTCAGCCCGCGTCAACGCGCGGGTCGCCTCCCGCAAGGCCGGCAATGCTCCCTCGGGGTCGCCGCTGCGAAGCAGAAGCGCGCCCTTGCCCGCTTCGAAGTAGGCACGCGCCGGTGCCGCGGCGTCGAGTGCCGCGATTCCGCTGTCGAGGAACGCCACCGCGCCCGACGTATCCCCCGCTGACGCAGCAGAAGCCGCCGCCTCGGCGAGCGCGAGCGCCGCCGTTTCACCACCGCGTCCGACCACAGCGAGGAGGTCGCCCGCCCCACCACCTGCCGCCGCCTCGAGCACGGCGACACGCAGGCTCAGGGGATCGTCCGGTGGCAACGCGGCGCGGGTTGCCGCCACGGCTCTCCGGATCGGGTCCGCCGCCTCCGCGACCCGACCGTCAGCGACCAGAAACTGTGCAAGCTCGAACCATCCCTCTGCAGCCGGCGCGGACGGGTCGCCCGCCAACTCGGTCACGCGCTCGGTCACTTCGCGCAGCGCTGCTTCGGCGGCAGGCGCGTCGCCGCGGGCGGCGTGGGCGTCTCGCAGTGCCGCACCGACAAAGAGCCAAGCCTCGGGCTTGCCGCCCTCCCCGGTCGTCAGCAACAGGTCGCGGGCGGCGTCAAGGTCGGCAACGGCCGCATCCGGATCGCCCAGGTCCTGCCGCAGCAAGGCCCGACCCACCCGGGCCGAGATCGCCGCTTCCGCAAGCCCGTCACGCAATGGCCCGCGCGCGCGTTCGTCCTCGACGAGCACCAGGGCACGGTCGAGCATCTCGCCCGCCTCCCGGTACTTCCCGGCATCGGTGTAGGTGGTGGCAAGCTGGGTCAACGCCGAAATGGTCGTGTCCTCCTCTCCTGCCGCCGCCCTCAGCGGCGCCAGGACAGCAACGGCCTCGCCAACCGCTATCGCGCCCGGGAGGGCACCGTCCGAACGCAACTCGGCGGCAAGTCCTGCGAGCAGCGGCAGCGGATCGGCGTCGAGACTTGCAAGGTAGGCGGGCGGCATCTCGGCGATGCGCAGAGCCCAGGCCTCGGCGAGATCCTCACGACCCGCCCGAAGGGTTGTGCCAAGGAGGGTCAGGTAGGCTGTTGTAACCAGCGGATCGTCTGTCCGGACCGAGGCCAGGGCAACCCGGGCTGCGGCATCCGCCTGGACAGCGTCACCCGCCGCAAGAGCCTCCATTACCGGCCCCATGCCCGTCACGAGTGACGTGTCCGAACCGGCGATCTCCGCTTCGCGATCCAGCGCCGCGGCAATCCAACGATCCGTCACATCGACAGGATCTCCCTCTGCCACCGCCGCGGCATCGACTTCTGCCACGAGTTCGTCGAGAAGCCGCCGGGCGCGTGCTGTCTGTGGAGCGTGGCCGAGCCGGAACAAAGGTGCCGCGCGCGTCAACGCCTCCACCGGTCGCCCCGCCCGCAGATGCGCGAGGGCACCGATCGCCACGGCATCCTGCCAGCGCGGCGGCAGTCCCGCGGGCGCCTCGCCGCCCTGCAAGGCCAGTTCCGCCGCAAGGAGCGCGGCGGCTCGTCCCTCCCCGGTCTGCAGCAGGTGTTCAGCCAAGGCAGCGAGCGTGGCGAAGAAATCGGCCAGAACCTGCGGGTCACCGAGCGGCACGCCGTCCGGCCCCTGCGCCGAGGTGTAGCCTGCCCGGGCGAGACGCGCCGCCCTCAGGAACAGGCTCGTCGCGGCCGCGTCATCACCCTGCGCCGCCCTGACCTGCGCGAGCGCGACCAGCGGCCCGGCAAGGCGCGGCGCGCGGGCTCCGAAGATCGTCTCGCCCTTGAGCAGCAGGCTCCGCGCCGTTGGTTCGGCCCGCGCCAACGCACCGGTTGCGATGTCGATCTCGGTTCGGGCCAGAAGGGCCTCCCAACGGGTGGCATCATCCTGCGCCTTCGCCAACGCGGCTTCCGCATGACGCGTGGCGCCGACCGAGTCTCCGCCCTCGCGCAGCAAGAGAGCTTGCACCAGATCGGGTGATTTCCCGGACGCACCGGCATCGGCCATCGCGCTGGAAGCGCCCACTGCGCCGAGGAGCGCCGCACATAGGCCCGCTGTCAACCACACCCTGCTCATGCACTACCTTCCCGATCGACGGACCTGTTTGCGCCGGTACAGAATGCCGTGCTCCTGGCAAGTGGAGCAACGCCACCATGGATCCCGCACCCACCCGCAGGAAATGCTCGAAGCCCTCTGCCGCAGCGCCCGTATCCGGGTTGTTCCTCGCATCTCCCGCCGCGTCTGCGCCCTGCGAAATCAAGGACCTCGAAGGCTTCGAAGCAGGGCTCGCAGTCATTGCCCTCGGCCCGCCCGAAGGCCGGCAGGCGCAGGGACCGGTCGCCTGGCACAAGCCATTCCAAGGCAACAGGATGCAGGAGGTCGTCTTCCCGACACCCTCGGCCGACGGGCACTGCGGGATGCGGATAGTCCCCCGACACCAGATCGCCAGGATCCGGATGCACATGGCGGGCGTTGCCGGGTCGTTTGCACGGCTGGCCGAAGAACAGGCCGAACAGGGCCGGTTCGACATGCCCACGCAGATCAAGGGCTTGAACCGCCACATCGGCGCAGTCCGCGGGACCGCCAAATTCAACCGGGGTCTGGTTCTGGCCGTTCATCCCGCCGGAGCCGGCGTGATCGCGACACCGCCAGGCGAGGCGCGGCCTGAAAACGACCGCCAGCTGACCATAATGCAAACGACCGGCCCCAGGCCCGGCTTCGACGCTGCGGCCCGCGGTCGTGCCTATCCCGGGGCCCGCCGGGACCTGCAGGAGCGGCAGTGGTTCTCGTCCTACCGTTGCGCCGACGACCTGTCCGCCAAGAGGATTCCGGGCACGCCGCATTGTTCTTTCCAGTCGGTAACCGACGGGGCCATCACCTGAATCAGGGCCGACCACGCGGCGGCGAACGCTGCATTCACAGGCGCGGGCGCAATTCCGCGCGCGGCGACTCAAGTCAGGGTCGGGCAGCACCCCTCGGCGGTCGAACGTCGGCGCAAGGAAGCCCGGAACGATACCGCTCGGCAGGCTCAGGAAGGAGCGATGGATCGTCAGCACCGAAGTTCCCCTGATGTCATGGGTAGCGGCCCGTCTCATGGCGCGAGCATGCGCGCCACCAGCGGCTCGATCGACCGCGCCAGTTCCGGGTCAGCAATGATCCGCGCCAGTTCCTCCCTCACCGCGTCAGGCGTTTCGATCCCTTCGGCCTGGAAAGTGCTTATCACGGCAAGGAGCGCATCGTCGGGGCAGACTCCCGGCTCGTAGCGCCACACCGAAAGCCCATCGCCAAGGACGTCGCGTCGGAGTCCGCAGCGGTTCTGTGGATCGAGGTTGCGCCAGATCAGCGAGACAAGGTCGACAAGGGCCGAACGGTCGCCCGCGAAATAGCCGTGCGCCAGCATGTCCTCGCCCAGTTCCGACATGTCGACGCTGTCGATGCCGGCCGCCGCGAGAATGTCGGGTCCGCCCTGGCCTGCGCGCGGGGAATCGCCGTGGAGCTTGCGCGACGCGACGAGCGCCCAGTCGTTCTCGGAGGCATACAATGTCATGCGCTGCGCAAGGGGACGGATGGTCGGCAGGATCTCAGCGAAGAGCCCAAGGTCCACATCGGGTGCGGCGAAGACGATCTGGCCGAACGGAGGGGATCCGTCCCCGTCGCCCCGTCGCAGGGCCATCAGTTCTAGCGCCTCGGTCAGCGCGCGATTGCCCATGGAATGTGCAACGATATGAACCGTCTCGGCCCCTGAGCGCGCCACCACCTGATCGAGGAACCTCGAAAGGCGTCGCGCCGAAAGCTGCACGACCGCAGCGTCGGATATGTATCCGACGGTAGAGCCCCGGGACGGCCAGGAGTAGAGGATCGGGAGACCCGCATAGCTCATGTCGTGCGCGATCTGTGCCGCCCGTCTCGCCGCGGCGTCGAACGCCACGTTGTAGCCATGGATGAAGATGAATGCCTCGCGCCGGTCCCGGGCGTCGATTCGTTGCCGCATCTCCGAGAAGAAGGTGTCCGGCGCAAGCGGCTCGACCGAGCGCAGCGTGACGTGACGCACCGGGTTGGAGGTGAACTCAAGCCTCCAGACCGACGGTGCCTCGAGCTTTCCCGGCTCATGATCGTCGGGCACGGTCACGAGGGCGATGCCGGTTTCCAACTCGCCGCGTCCGTGGCCGTAGATCTCGGCGGGATACCGAGATCCTGTCTGCGCACGATCGGTGGCATAGAAGACTTCGACCTCCGAATATCCTCGTCCATTACCGCGCACTCCGGAGACGGTCTCGGCCGGTGCGAGTGCCGCGCTGCGGGCCCCGGCGTAGGCCTCGGCCGCGGAGTTATCGCCTGCCGCCCGCGCCAATGCCTCGAGCCGCGCCAGCGTTTCCGCGATGACCATGGTCGGCATCAGACCGTCGCGCTGTTCGGCAAGTACCGCTTCCTCCGCCCGGAGCGCTGAGGTAAGGTCGCCGGCAGCCTGCGCAAGCCGGCCCGACGCGCGCCAGAGCACAACCGGATCGACGCCGATGCGGTTGCGATTGCGTTGCGCAAAGGCGGCCAGATCGGCGTAGAGGTCAGCCGCCTCGGCGAGACGGCCCTGACTCTCGAGCAGTTCCGCTGCAAGACGGTTGAGGTCGAAGGCCACGCGCGCGTCCGCCAGCACCTCCGGCAAGTCGAGGAGCGCTGCGATCTCATCCAGGGCACCCTCAGGGTCCGTCGCGGCAAGTACCGGAAGGCCAGACAGCCGTGCCGGGTCGGTGCCGAGCAGCTGCGCCTGCGCCGCCCCGGCAGCCAGCCACCCGATCAGAACGCCGGATGCGAGGACGGCCGAAGCGACGAGACCGCGCACCCGCGGTCCGCGAAGGCATTTCTCTGGTCTTACCATGTGCCCAGTGTCCCCCGCGACTTTTCCGGCCTGCCCCAGAGCGGCGGAAAGGATCCTCGAAAAATTGTCTTTTGCCAAGGTTAGCCCCCCGTGTAACGTCACAGCTATTGAATTCGATGCAATTGACGCGCTGGAGGGTCATGAGCTTGGGGGTGGGAGCGATTTTCTTCGCCAGCACGCTGGCGGTCAGCGCAGTTCTGGCTGGTCCCGGTGTGGCCGAAACCCGCGCCCTGCTCGTCGGAGTTTCCTCCTATGACGAGACGATCGGCATTGCCTCGCTTCGCGGCCCCGCAAACGATGTGAAGCTGTTCCGCAACGCGCTTGCCAAGCATGGCGCCACCGATATCCGCATCGTTGCCGACGGAGTGGAGGGCGGCGTCACGCCGACACGTGCCGCAATTCTGGATGCGCTGGCATCCCTCGCGGCCGACAGTTCCGCAGGCGACCTGGTCTTCATCTCGATGAGCGGGCACGGTACCAGGCAACCGGACACGAACGGCGACGAGTCCGACGGACTCGACGAGGTGTTCCTGCCAGCCGATACGGCACGCGGAGAACCCGGCGCCAGCGCAATCCCGAATGCCATCACCGACGACGAACTCGGCGCGGCGATCCTTGCTATCCGGGCGACCGGGGCCGACGTGTGGTTCGTGTTGGACTCATGCCACTCCGGGTCGGGGTTGCGGGCGGGCGGCACCGACACCGCCGCACGCTTTGTCGATCCCGCCGTGTTCGGCCTGCGCGCGTCCGGTCCCGCCGCTGCGGCGGGTGAGTCGGCGATAGAGGCAGCAAGCGAGGACGTGCCCGGCCGCCTCGTCGCCTTTTATGCGGCCCGCGCCTCGGAGGTCGCGCGCGAGGTCAACCTGACTCCGGAAGCCGAAGATGACGGGGGCTGGTACGGGCTGTTCTCCTCACGCCTCGCCGCGCGAATGGAAGACCCCGGTGCATTGACCTACCGCCAGTTGTTCCAGGCCGTGCTGAGCGACATGAATTCCGGCGCGGTGCCGGGCGGTGCCCGGCTTCAGACCCCGTCCTGGGAGGGCGACATGGTCGATGCCGCCGTATTCGGCGGGGCCGGGACCGCAGGTTTGCGCCAGTTCGCGGTCACGCGAGACGAGATCGCGGCCGGCCGCGTCCACGGGATGGTCGAGGGCAGCCTCGTCGCTCTGGTCGACGATGCCGCGGCCCCACCCGGCGGAAGCCTGGCGCTCGCGCAGGTCGAGGAGGCGCAAGCGACCCGCGCCTGGCTGCGCCCAGTCTCCGACGAGTGCGCTCCGCGCGCCGGACAGCTGTGCGACGCAGTCGGGTCGCTGCCGTCCGAGGCACGGTTCGGCCGCATCCTGGCGCGCCCGCTTGCGGCTGCCTTGAAGTTGTCGCCTGCGCTGCACCTCTCGTCCGGTCAACCGGTAGGTGCAGACGATCCGCTCGCGGTCGCGCTCTCCGCTGCCGTGGCTGAGGTCAACACCGACGCGGCGACGCGGATCGAAGCGGAGGCCGCTGACTACGTCGTCGAGGTCGCGGTGTACGACGGTCGCCTCTGGTTCGGCCGCCGGGCGTCATTGCAGGGTCTTCCGGTTGGTCTGTCCTGGGGACCCGGCGACGGCGTGGCGCTTGCGGCTATCCTGACACGCATCGCCAGGGCGGAGGAACTTGCCGCCGTGCTCAGCTCCGTCGCCGAGAGCGGTTCGCCCCTCAACCCGCCACCCGTCGAGATCGCCGCAGACCTGACCGCCTCGCGCATCACCGACCTCGACCCACCCGGGACGGGCGGCAGCCCGGTGCGCGAATGCACCCGCGCCGTGGGCAACGCGCGCGCCGACGGTGCCCGGCCACTCGTCGAGGCCGCCGACCTGAAGCAGTGTGACATGCTCGATATCTCGGTCCGCGGAGCGGTGCCCGGCGCGCGCGACGTCAACCGCATCCACATCGACGCGCAGTTCTGCGTCAATGTCAGCCACCAGCATGTCGAAGACACGGCCGCGGCCACGCTGCTGGGCGAAAGCATGATCATGTGCTCGGACTGCCCCGGCGGATACTCCGCCGGAGATGAACGGATGTTCGTCCTGATCACGGAATCGGCCGACAATGCCGAGCAGTTGAACCTGGCTGGACTGGTGGAAACCTGCGGAGCCGACGGGGCCGCACCCACGCGCAGCGCTGCCGCGGGTCAGGCCGCGGCGTTTCTCGAAAGGCTTGGCCGTCGCCCCGACACGCGCGGTCAATTCGGCGGTCTGTCAATTTCCGATGTCTGGGTGGCCGAATACCGGTGGCAGGTCCTGCCCAAGGAACTGGCCTTCCGCCGCGTCTTAACTTCTGCCGTGGCCGATACCGGCGCGGCGCCTGGACGACCCTAGTGACGATCTCTTTCTCGGGCGAGGAACTGAACACATGACCAGACCGATACAGGCCCGCAACCTGCTGGCCGCTGCCATTGCCGCTTGCTGCATCGCTGCAGGACCGGCGCACGCACAAAGCAGCCTTCAGGACACGATTGCAGTCCCGGAGGCCTCCGGGAGCAGCGTGATGAGCTACATGCTCGCTGCCCGCGGCCGCGCGGTCACGATTGACGGCGAAACCGCCTCACGCGTCTATGGAGGGCGGCCCTCCCAACAAGGCAGCTGGCCCGCGCAGGTCGCGCTTCTGGCCGAGGTGCCGCCCGACCCCAACAACACGGGCGCCCAGTCCGGCACCTCGCGCAGCTACCGCCAGTTCTGCGGCGGCAGCGTGATCGCCCGGCAGTGGGTCCTGACGGCCGCCCATTGCATCGTGCAGCCCGATGGAACGCTGGTCGATCCTGCCACGCTCGCGATCATGTCGGGGTCGACCCGGCTCGGAGAGGGCGACTTGCGCGCGGCCGTGTTGATCATCCCGCACGAGGCCTACGACGGCAACCTGCTCGACAACGACATCGCGCTCATCAAGCTCGCCGAACCGATCGCACAGTCGAGTGGTCCGGTCGGCGCGACGCAGGTCCTCCGGCCGGACGAGGCGGCGCCTTCGGGCAACGCGGTGGTCGCAGGCTGGGGCTTCATGGAGCAGGACCAGATCCCGATCGACCTGATGGAGACAGACATCCAGGTCCTGCCGAACGACACCTGCAACCGAGGCATGGCCGAACAGACCAAGCGCGAGTTCGGCGCCTTCCTGATGAGCTATGGCACCGCAAACCGCGTACCGATGGCCAAGCTTGAAGATGCCTACAACATTGTCGTGTCGAACCTCGGGAACATGCTGACCGACAACATGATCTGCGCCGGGGTGGCCTCGGGTGAGCGGACCTCGTGCAACGGGGATTCCGGCGGCCCGCTGATGATGCGGCGCGGCGATGGCAGCTGGGTGCAGGTCGGCATCGTCAGCTGGGGACGCAACCCGCTCGGCTCGAACCAACGCTGCGGTCATGCCGAGCTCTATGGCGTCTACACCCGCGTCTCCAACTACTTCGACTGGATCGGGTCGAAGATCCGCGCGAATTGACCTTGGGCAAGGAACGACCGATGAAACGGCAGATCTCCGGGCTTGCGCTGGTCGCGGCCATTACCCTCTTGCCGCCCGGGCTTGCGGTCGCGCAGGGCGACGCCGGCAGCTTTGGCGGCAGCTTTGAACCCGAAGCCCCCGCTCCGGTCCAGGCGCCGGCGCAAACTCCGGCACCCGGGCCTTCGACTGGCCCAGGGGCCGGCAATTTCGGCGGCAGCTTCGACGACATCGGCGGAGTGGCTCCTCCGCCCCCCCCGCCACCTCCCACCGGTTCGGGCGGCGGCACGCCTCCTCCGCCTCCACCGCCTCCACCGCCATCCGACAATGGCGGAGGCGGAACGGTGCCTCCGCCACCTCCGCCGCCGCCGCCGCAGCCGCCTGAAGGCGGATCCACGCCGGGCGTGACCGGCGGCGGTTCCTTCGAAGATGCTGGAGGAGCGCAACCGCCGCAGCCCCCCCAGCCCCCCCAACCGCCCGTGCAGACGGGTGTTCAGGTGCCGCCTCAGGTTACGCAACTCGAACTGCAGGACTTCGGCGTGCCGCCGACCAGTTCACTCCGCCAGGGCCAGTTCCACGCCCCGACCCCCACGATGATCCCGGGGGGACAGCTCGTCACCACGAAGGCGCTCGCCGACGCCATGAACGGCGGGACACGGATCGTGCTGATCGACGTTCTCGGTGGCGACTACAGCTTGCCCGGTGCGGTAATGGCGCCTGCGCTTGCGCAGGGCGGTGACATGCAGGACCGTATCCAGCAGCAGGCCAGCCAATGGCTCGGGCAGGTCACGGGTGGCGACAGGTCGGTGGCCATCGTGATCTACTGCTCCGATCCGATGTGTTGGCTGAGCTACAATGCAGCACTCCGCACCATCGCCGCAGGCTACGGCAACGTTTACTGGTACCGTGGGGGACTGCACGCCTGGCAGATGTCAGGCTTCAATCTGACTCCCGCTTCGTTCTAGGCGACCAAGTTGGCGGCCCGCGCGTTGTGGGCCGCCGAAATGGCCCGGACCACTCCCGGGTCTCCTCGACAGCGCTTGTTCGCTCGGCGTGGCCCGCGCTGCGGAGCTCTTGCCGGGAGAACAAGCCATCGGACGCCGCACTCGGACGCTCAGCCCACCCGGAAACATGACACCGAGCGCAATGCGGCCCAGCTGAAACCAATCCGAAAGGTCACACGAAGCCCGGACCGAAGGCGGGGTGAAGTCCATGCCAACAGGGCCTAACCGTCGCGGTGGACCCGTTCAGATGCGGCACTCCACCACACGGAGCCGTGCTGCAAGCACCAATGTCAGGTCCGGTGGTACTGCATCGCAGAATGACGCTGACTTCGAGCGTCAGCGGTGGGCCGTTCACCCCCTCGCCATGTCGAGGAAGGCCGTGAATCCTGCCGAGGGGTTGCGGCGCCCGGGGTAGTAAAGGCTGAATCCGGGGCGTGCCGGCGTCCAGTCGGGCAGCAGGCGGGTCAGGCGCCCGGCGGCGATGTCGTCGGCCACATCGCCCTCGATGAAATAACCGATCCCAGCCCCGTCCAGCACGGCGGCACGGGCAATGGCGGCTTCATCCACGGTCAGACGTCCCTTGGCCTCGAAGGCCACGGCCAAGCCGGCTTTTTCGAACGGCCAGCGCAGCAGGGCGCCGTTGGGCAGGCGCACGCGGATGCAATGGGCGGGGTCCAGATCGGCAGGTGAGATCGGGGCGGGATGCAGTGTCAGCCATTTCGGCGCGGCCACCACGGCATGGCGCTGCGGCGGGCCAAGCGGCAGCGCGATCATGTCGCGTGGCACCAGATCGGCGGGGCGAATGCCCAGATCGAAGCCCTCGGCGACAGTATCGACCAGCCGACCTTCGGTCACCAGATCGACCTGCATCTCGGGGTAGCGGCGCAGAAAGGCAAGCACCAATGGCGCCACTGCCCGCCCTGCCTGAACCGAGGCATTGATGCGCAAGGTGCCCGAAGGCGTCTGACGTTGCGCGCGGACCGTGTCCATCGCTGCGCGGATCTCGGTCAGGGCCGGGGTGACACGGGCGACGAAATCGCGCCCGGCATTGGTCAGCGCCACGCTGCGGGTCGTGCGATTGAAGAGCCGCACGCCCAGCCCCGCCTCAAGCCGCCCGATGCTATGGGACAGGGCGGTGGTAGACATGCCCAGATCCAGCGCCGCCGCGCGAAACGACCCGCGCCGCGCGATGGCCAGCACTGCCTCCAACCCTTTCAGCCCGGCATCCAAGATTGTCCCGATTCTGTCATCAGAAGATGCCGGACTATCCTGATTATCCGTAGGCCCGTCGAGGCCAAAGTTCCGGGCAAGGAGACAAAGGATACCGAGATGACCCTGCCCACCCCGATCCAGACCTATTTCACCGCTCACGCGCCGCAGGATGGCGCGGCGTTCGCGGCGGCTTTCGCCCAGGATGCCGTTGTGCATGACGAAGGCGCCATCCATCGCGGCCAAGCCGAAATCGAGGCCTGGTGGAAAGCCGCCAAGGCGAAGTATCGCCACCGGGCCGAGCCCCTGGACATGACCGAGGCCGGGGACAAGCTTCTGGTGCGCGCCCGTGTCAGCGGCGATTTTCCGGGCAGCCCGGTGGTGCTGACCTTTACCTTTGGCCTCACAGGCGACCGCATCCAGGATCTGAGGATCGGCTGATGGCCGAGGTCCTGACATTGCAGGGCTGCGCGACGGTGGCAGATGCGGTGCGCGCGGGGATGGGCGGGGTGGATATCATCGTGCACATGCTGGGCGGATCCTCCGCGCCGGGCGGCGGATTTGCCGCCTTGGGCGAGGCGGAATGGCAGGCCGAAATGCACCTGATGCCCGCCGTCCGGCGGCACCGCGCGCTGCTGCCGGGGACTCAGTTGCACAGATCGTCTGCTGGGCGGACTTGCCCTTTCCCCCGGAAGGCCTG
>CAZOHN010000005.1:0-47557 GCA_964579325.1 uncultured Rhodobacterales bacterium | reverse complement strand
GGAACATTCGGACGGTAGCTGTCAGGCTATGGTGACAGGGCGGCGCTGCTTCTAGTGAGGGGAAGAACATGTCGAAGCGCGTTCAGCTCCCTCTCACCATTTCAGCCGTCCTTGTTCTGATTGCATTGGTCCCAGCCGCGGCGCAGTTCCCTTCAGGCGACGCGACGCTGATCGAGGAGTTTGCCATGCATCCTGAAACCCGCTGGCGGTTCTTCACCGATACCGTGATGGGCGGTGTGTCGACGGGGGGCGTCACTTTCGCCGAGGAAGAGGGCCGGACCCATGCGCGCATGACCGGCCGCGTCAGCACCGCAAATCGGGGCGGGTTCATCCAGATGCGGATGGATCTCTCCACCCCGCCGCCCGACGGCACGACGGGTGTGCGGCTTGTGGTGCGCGGCAACGACCAGCGCTATTTCGTGCACCTGCGCACCTCGGGCACGGTTCTGCCGTGGCAGTACTACCAGGCGGGCTTCGAGGTGACGCGCAACTGGACCGAAGTGCGCCTGCCCTTTGCCGCCTTCGCTGCCTCGGGCGGGCTCCTGCGGTCCGAACCGCTTCCGCGCCGGCTCACGTCCGTGGCCGTTGTCGCCTACGGTCGGGACCATGATGCCGAGATCGACGTCCGCGAGGTGGGATTCTACTGAGCCGGCAGGCCCCGGTGGGGCGCCGACGATGAGGACTCCGCACACGCGGGCGGCAGGGCGCGAGGATCAGGCGAGCAGCTTGCGCATGTTCCACTGTCCGGCGGCATGAACCATGTCGTCGCGCCCCGAAAGGGGGCCTGGCCGGAACAGGGCCGAGCTCAGAGCGCGCTGCTGGTCCTCGAGGATGCCGACGTCTTCGCGCGCGACACGCTCCCAGCGCTCCTGGTAGGGCCGGGCGCGGGCTGCGAAATCGGGCAACGCGACGGTCGTTTCCGGGAAACAGCCGCCGATCTCGATCCGCGAGCGTCCAACCTCCAGTGGCATCACGTTGAGCCACCACATGCAGTCCTGCGCGACGGCGAACTGCGTCAGCGGGTGCAGCACGGTGAAATAGGTGCCCTCCCGTGCATCATCGTCCAGCCCCTCGATCGGGTCGAAGGGCGGGATCGTCCTGTCGAGGCTGCCGATGCTCGTCCGACTGAGAACCTGCATGCAGAGCCAGTCCCCGGCGGTCGCAATCGCGCGCTGGGTCTGGGCGCCGACGGAGTCGCGATGGACCGTCCCCGTGTGATAGGTCTCCATCGCGTTTTCCAGCACCAGTTTCCAGTTGCAGGCCGCCTCGATCTCGATCGACCAGGTGTGTCGCATCCGGTCGAGCCGGTGCGAGGCGAAGCGCTCGGGCAGGTCGCCCAATTGCTCGGCAAGGCTCGGGCCATCGGCCGCGAAGTTGGCAAAGACGAAGCCGGCCCAAGTGTCGGTGCGCAGCGCGACGAGGCCGTTTTCGCGCCGGTCGAACCCCTCGGCATCCTGCATGTCGGGGCATCCGTAGAGGCGGCCGTCGCTGAAGTAGCTCCAGGCATGGTAGGGGCACATGATCCGCGCGCCGCAGTTGCCGCTGCCCTTCACCAGGAGCGAGCCGCGGTGCCGGCAATAGTTCGCGAAACAGCGCAGCGCCCCGTCCTGACCCCGCACCAGGAAGATCGGGCCGCCTTGGGTTTCGAAGGCACGGTAATCCCCCGGTTCGGGCAACTGGTCCTCGCGGCACAGGAAGAACCAGTGACGCAGGAAGATGCGCTCGCGCTCGGCGGCAAAGATCGCCGGCGAGGTATAGACGTCGGCTGGCATCGAGCGGGCGTGGCGCAGCGGCGCGATGGCAGCTTCAATGGCGTCTCTGTCGGGCAGCATGGCGGTCTCCGGTTCTCAGGACTCCAGTTCGACGGTGGCCCAGGTCTCGAAGCAGTTGCCTTCCGCCAGCGCCATGACGCCGATGGTGGCGCGGCCGCCCAGTCCACGCTCCGGGCCGAAGACCTCGACCAGCAGGTCGCTGAGCCCCGAGGAGACCTTGTGCACCTCGGTGTAGTCCGGGGTGCAGACCACGAAGTTCAGCGTGCGAACGATGCTGCGCACCCGGTCGAGGCTACCGGCGGCCTGCCGGATGCCGCCGAGAAGGTTCTGTCCGCAGATGCGCGCCGCGGCATAGCCCTGCTCGGTGGTCAGCGTATCTCCGAGCCGCCCGGAGATGACTGTACCGTCGGACGTCTGCCCGACGTGGCCGGACAGGAACAGGAGGGTCCCGATCCGATGATAGGGCTTCATCGTGCCGTAGCCTGCTCCATAGTAGCCGGTCACATCGAAGTCGGGGATGTCAAGACCCATCTCCAGGGCGAGACGTTCGGGCGAAGGATTGGTCATCGTTGCCTCATCAGAAGTCGTAGAGCACGGCGGGGTTGTCCACGAGGATCTGCCGCATCCTCGCCTGCGACCCGCACCATTCGGCGAAGAGGTCGACCAGCAGCGAGTCGTCGGGCGGAGAGGCGGGCTTGGAGGGATGCGGCCAGTTCGTCGCCCAGACGCATCGTTCGGGAAAACGGTCGATGAGCGTCCGCGCAAGCAGCGCGACGTCGGCATAGTCCGGCAACCCGGTCTTCGAGGTCTCGTAGACGCCGGAGGTCTTGACCCAGGCCTTGCCCGTTTCGATCAGCCGGCAGAGCGCGGCGAAGCCCGGGTGGTCTGTTCCCACCGGTTCGAGGAACTTGCCGTTGTGGTCGATCACCACAGGGCAGGGCAGGCAGCGGATCTCGTCCTCGCGCTCATGCAGGAAGCGGCCGTCCATCTGCAACTGGATATGCCAGCCGAACGGCGCGACGCGGGCAGCCAGCGGGGCGAGCCTGTCCCAGCCCAGTACGCCGCCGGGCAGCATGAAGAAGCGAAGGCCCCGTGCGCCGGCGTCGGTCAGCCGCTGCAACTCGGCATCCTCGCTGGTTTCGTCCACCACCACGACGGCGCGACCATTCGCGCCCAACCGTTCCACCGCCATGAGCGTGCAGCGGTTGTCGGTCCCGTAGGCCGAGGGCTGCACCACCACGGCGCGCGTCAGCCCGAGCACGGCGCGCAGGTCCATGTAGGCGTCGATGGTCCCACCCGCGACCGGCTTGAACGGCGAATCCGGTGGCGCCGGGTAGAGGGTGGGGTCGCCATAGATGTGCATGTGACAGTCGCAGGCCCCCTCCGGCAACCGGGTGCGCGGCGGCCTGGCGGGCAAGAGTGTGTTGGTCATCGCGTGCTCCTCAGCCGGTCCAGGCGACGGGCCAGATGCCCGTTGACGGCAAGTTCGGGCAGCCTGCCGTCCATCAGGTCGCGGATCTGCCGAACGGTCTCGAAGGCCTGATGATCGGTTGCTTCGCGGGTCAGGCCAGCGACATGGGGCACCGCGATCACGTTGGGCAGCGCGGCGATCCGCGGGTTGGGCTGCTCGTCATGGCCCAGGCCGACATCAAGCCCGGCCCCGGCGATCGTGCCGCTCACAAGCGCTTCCTCCAGCGCCGCCTCGTCCACGAGGATCCCGCGCGAGATGTTCACGAAATATGCGTCCGGCCGCATCTTCGCGAAGGCGTCGCGGTTCATCATGCGCTCGGTCTCGGGCGTGGCGTAGGCCGCGCAGACGACGAAATCGCAGCCGAGGACGGCGTCGAGGTCGGATTGTGCAACGCAGCCGTTGACGATGCGCTTGTAGGGATCGAAGGCCAGCACCTTCATCCGCGCGGCAATCGCCAGTTCGGCGATGCGCTCGCCGATGGCGCCGAAGCCGATCAGGCCCATGGTGGAACCGGCAAGCTGCCGGCCGAGTACCATGGGTTGATCGGCCACGCCTTGCTTGTAGAGCCGGTCGCAGTAGCCAAAGCGCCGGCCGAGCGCGATCATGAGGCCAAGCGCGGTTTCGGCCACGGCGTCGCCGTAGCCGGCGCTGCAGCGGACCACCAGAGTGCCGGCGGCGGAGGCGGCCGCGACGTCGATGTTCCGGATATCGACCGCGCAGCGCATGTAGACGGCGAGGTCGGGCAAGCCGGCGAACACCTCGGGCGTTCCCGGGGCGAGCCGGTCGGACAGGACGATGTCGACATCGCGCGCCGCCTCGACAAGCGCCTCATCGCGCAGCGGTGTGTCGGTTCCGTTCAGCCGCACGTCGGCGAAGCTGCGCAACTCGTCCACCGCCGCAAGGCTGTAGAAATTCACGAGGAGGTCGTTGTTGTGGGTAATCAGGATCTTGACCAAGGCCATTCTCCGGTCAGCGGGCGTTTCGGCCCAGGTACATGAGGTTGAGCGCGACGACCGCGACGTGGCCGGCAAGGCAGGCGGTCATGCCGCCCACGTCATGCGGAGGGCTCACGGTGTTGATGTCGGTGGCGACGATGTTCAGGCCTTCCAGAGCGTGGAGCAGGTCGAAGGCGCCCGCGACATCCGGTCCGCCCCAGGTGGGCGTGCAGACGCCGGGTGCGGCCGAAGGGTCGATGTAGTCCATGTCGAAGCAGAGGTAGACCGGACGGTTTCCGACAACCCGGCGCACCTCGGCCACGACGTCAGCCACACCGCGGCTGCGCACCTCGGCACCGAGGATGAGATTGTATCCCAGCGACCGGGTATGGGCATAGGCACCCGGGGCCATCAACGTGCCGCGCGCGCCGATGTGGAACGACCGCGATACATCGACGACGCCTTCCTCGGCGGCGCGGGTGAAGGAGGTCGAGGTCGTGAAGCCGGGGCTGTCGTAGGCATCGGTATGGGCATCGACATGGATCACCACGAGGTCGGGGTAGTGCCGGTGGAGTGCCCGCAGCTGCGGCAGCGTCACCAGCCCGTCGCCCCCGAAGGTGACCGGGTAGCCACCATGCGCCACGACATGATCGAGGGCGGCCTCGATTGCCACGAGGGCAGGCGCGACCTCGCTTGCGACCACGGCCACATCGCCGAGGTCCACGACCTCCATCGCGGCGAGGATGTCGCGGTCGCCCAGTTCGGGCAGCACGGGTCGCACCAGTCCCGACTGCTCGCGGATCGCGCGGGGGCCCTGTCGGGCACCGATCCGGGTGGGGTGAGTGCCGCAGTCGAACGGGATGCCGAGGATCACGCCCTGACCGGGCCGCACCTCCCGGGCCGCCGGCACCCCCATGAAGGTGCCGGTGGAAACGATCAGGTCGGGGGGAAGGCGGGGCATGTATGGGATCCGTGTTCAGAGGTCGTGGCCGAGGTAGAGCGTGCGCAAGAGGTCTTCTCCGATCTCGGAGCCGGGTCCATGGTGGACGACCCGGCCCAGCCGGAGCACATGTACCATGTCGGAAAGCCGGATCGCTTCGATGGCGTTCTGTTCGATCAGGAGGATCGTGGTGCCGAGGCGGCGGATCTCGAGAATGCGGTCGAGGATGGTTTCGACCATCTGCGGCGCGAGGCCCATGGTGGGCTCGTCCATCAGGAGCATCCGGGGACGCGACATGAGCGCCCGCGCGATCGCGAGCATCTGCTGTTCGCCGCCCGAGAGCGTGCCCGCCAGTTGCCGCCGTCGCTGCGCCAGCACGGGAAAGAGGTCAGTCAAGGCCGCAAGGTCGTCGGCGACCTCGGGGTCTCCGGGCCGCAGGTATGCCCCCAGCAGCAGGTTCTCCTCCACCGTCATGCGTGGGAACACGCGTCGGCCTTCGGGCACCTGCGCAAGCCCCATCTCGACGCGCCGCTCGGCCGCGACCGGGCCGAGGTCGGTTCCGGCAAAGCGGATGCGCCCGGCGGAGGGCGCGATCAGTCCCGAGATGGCCCGGAGCGTGGTGGTCTTGCCGGCGCCGTTGCTGCCGATCAGGCTGACGATGCTGCCCTGGGGCACCGAAAGCGAGACGTCCTCGACCGCGCGGATGATGCCGTAGCTCACCGCGAGCGTCTCGACCTCGAGCAGGGGCGCGTTCATGCCGCACGCCCCAGATAGGCGGCCTGAACCGCAGGATCGGCGAAGACCTGCGCCGGAGGGCCGTCCGCCAGCAGTTCCCCGTGGTGCAGGACACTCAGCCGGTCGCAGAGGCCGCGCATGATCTGCATGTCGTGCTCGATGACCAGCACCGTGACGCCGCGGGCACGAATGGCGCGGACGATCTCTGCCATCTCGTCCTTCTCGGCGGCGTTCATGCCGGCCATCGGTTCGTCGAGCAGGAGCAGCCGCGGTGCCAGCATCAGGGCGCGCGCGATTTCCAGCCGGCGCTGGTGGCCATAGGAAAGGCCGGTGGCCATCTGCTCCTCGCGCCCCGCAAGGCCGACGAAGGCCAGTTGCTCGAGGGCCTTGGCGCGCTGCGCCGTTTCTTCGGAGCGGGCGGCGGAAGACCGGCGGATCAGCGCTGCGAAGCTGGCGCGGAAATGGCGGTGCGCCCCGACGAGGGTGTTCTCCAGAACCGTCATCCCGGCAAAGTGACGGATGTTCTGGAAGGTCCGGGCAATGCCGGCTCCGGCGATCTCCCAGGCCGGACGACCGTGCAGCGGCTGGCCGTCGAGATGAATGCTGCCGGACGAGGACTTCACCAGTCCGGTCAGGGCGTTGACCATCGTCGACTTGCCCGCGCCATTCGGTCCGATCAGCCCGTGGATCGCACCTTCGGCAATGTCCAGGTCCACCCCTCGAAGCGCGTGCAGGCCGCCGAACTCGACCGAGAGGCCGCGCGTTTCCACAAGCGCGGTCATCGCGGCATCAACAGGCTGACGCGGGCGCGCGCCGCCAGCCCCTGCGGGCGGTAGATCATCAGAAGCACCAGTGCGAGGCCGAGGAGCGCGTAGCGCATCTCGGGGTGAGACTGGATGAACGGCATGGCCTGCGCCACCTGGAGGAACACGATCCAGAAGAGTGCGCCGAGGAACGGTCCGATGAAGGTCCCGAGCCCGCCCATCACGATCAGCATCAGGATCAGGATGTTCTCGAACAGCGAGAAGCTGAGCGGGCTGATGTACTGCTGGGAATGCGCGAAGAAGACGCCCACGGTGCCGCCGATGAAGCCGCCCGACGCATAGGCCAGAAGCTTGTAGCGGGCGGTCGGCACCCCCATGGCTTCGGCCGCCACCTCGTTCTCGCGGATCGCGACCCAGGCCCGCCCGACGTAGGAGCGGACCACCCGCGCTATTGCGAAGACCAGAACGACCGTCAGCGCCAGCCCGAGAAGGTAGAGATACTGCGGCGTCATCAGCGGCGTTCCGAACAGGCTGGGGGATGGGATGCCCCGGATGCCCATCGGGCCGCGGGTCAGGTCGATCCAGTTGGTGGCGACGATGCGGATGATCTCGTGAAAGCCCAGCGTCATGATCGCCAGGTAGTCGCCGCGCAGCCTCAGCGTGGGCGTGCCGATCAATACTCCGATCAGCGCCGCTAGCGCGCCGCCTGCGATCAGGTTCAGGTAGAAGAGCCACCAGATGTCGGCAGGCTGGATGCCGAATTGGCCCTTCAGCACCAGCACGAAGAGGATCGAGGTGAAGTAGGACCCGACCGCCCAGAAGGCCACGAAACCGAGGTCCAGAAGGCCCGTGAAGCCCACGACGATGTTCAGTCCGCTGGCCAGAAGGCCGTAGGTTACGACGAAGACCAGAATGCGCAGCCAGTAGTCGTTGGTGATGATGAAGGCGAGCGAAAGCGCGATGCAGGCCAGCGCGATGTTGAGAGCGGTGCTGCCCTGGCCCAGTCGGCCGAAGAACCGGTCGAGCGGGGCAAAGAGGCCGTGCGGTTCGGTCCTGTCGCCCACGAGGCTTCCGGAGGGGGCTTCGTTCAACTCCTTCCGGCCCAGCAGGCCCTGCGGCCGGAACATGAGGATCAGGATCAGGATCGCGAATCCCACCGCATCGCGCCAGGCCGCTCCGTTGGGAATGTAGCCGGCCGCGAAGGTCTCGGCGAAGGCCAGGATCATGCCGCCCAGTGCCGCCCCGGGGATCGAGCCGATGCCTCCGAGCACGGCGGCGGTCAACGCCTTCAGGCCCGGCAGGAACCCCATGGTGGGGTGCGCAAAGCTGTAGGCCTGGGCGTAGAGGATGCCCGCCATCGCCGCGAAGGCCGAACCGATGAGGAAGGCGACCGCGATGACGCGGTTCACCGGGATGCCCACCAGACGCGCCGCCGTGGGGTCCTCGGCGGTCGCCCGCATGGCGCGGCCCATGCGGGTGTACTGCACGAAAAGGGTCAGCCCGATCATGCTGGCCACCGCGGCGAGGAGCACGAAGATCTCCATGACGCTGACGTAGATGGTGTCGAACAGGATGATCGGCGGCAACTGACCCAGCGCGAAGGTGGGGAAGCGAAGCTCTTCCGCACCCCAGACGCTCTGGGCCAGGGATTGCAGCAGAACCGACACCGCGATGGCGGCGATCAGGGGTGCGAGCCTTGGAGCGTTGCGAAGGGGGCGGTAGGCGAGGCGCTCCACGAGAACCCCGATGCCCGCCACCGCCACGACAGCCAGCGGCATCGCCACCAGAAACGGCAGCGCCGGCATCGGTACCTGGTAGCCGAACAGAGCCACGGCCGGAAGCATGAGGCTGACGCAGATGAAGGCACCGAGCATGAACAACTCGCCAAAAGCGAAGTTCACCAACTGGAGCACCCCGTAGACCAGCGTATAGGCGACGGCTGCAAGGGCATAGATCGACCCCAGCATGAGCGCGTTCACCAGAAGCTGGCCGAGGATATCCATGTCGAAGCTGATCCTTCCAGGCGGACCGACGCTGGGGCCCGGCGCGGCCCAAGCCGCGACGGGCAGCTGGAGTGCCGTCAGTTCGCGAGGGCGAAGCTGCCGTTTTCGACCTTCAGGAAGTAGAGCGCGCCGGCGCGATCGCCCTGTGCGTCGAAGGTTGTCGGTCCGGTCACGCCCGGAAAGCCGTCGATCCGGCCGAAGGCGTCGTTGATCGCCGTGCGGCTCAGGTCGCCGGCCTCCTTTGCAAGCCGAACCGCCTCGGCGGTCGTCATCATGGCATCGTAGCCCAGCGCCGAAAACGCATTGGGGGCAACACCATAGGCGGCCTCATAGGCCATGATGAAGCCCGCCGTGGCCTCTGTCGCCACCGAGGGGTCGAACATCCCGTAGACGATCATGCCTTCGACCGCCGGACCACCCAGCGTGATCAGTTCAGGGTTCAACGCCCCATCCGTGCCGAGGATCTGCGCGTCGAGGCCCAGCGCCCGGGCCTGCTCGGCAATCTTCGCCGCCTCGCTGTAGAAGCCGCCGATGAAGATGGCGTCCGGCTCCGCCGCGCGGATGCGCGTGAGCTGGGTGCGGAAGTCGCGTGCGCCCAGCACGTAGGGTTCGGTGCCAAGCAGGTCGATGCCGGCTTCCTCTGCCGCGCCGGTGAACGCATTCGCGACGCCTATTCCGTAGTCGTCCTGCTGGTGGATGACATAGACCGATGACAGCCCGAGGCCCTCCACCGCGTAGGATCCCATCATGGCGCCCTGCACCGCATCCGTCAGGATGTTGCGGCGGAACCAGGGGCTGGCTCCGGACAGGTCGGGGCTCGTGACGGCAGACCCGACCACCGACAGGCCGCATTGGTCATAGACCGGCACCGCGGCAAGGGCGATCGAGCTGAAGGAATAGCCGAGAACCGCCGAGATCGCATCGTCCGAGCAGAAGCGCTGTGCGATGAGGACGCCCTCGCGTGCTTCCCCGCGGTCGTCGGCAACCGCGAGGCTGTAGCTCGGACCTCCGGAGGCGGCGATCTCCGCGATCGCGAGTTCCACTCCGCGCCGCATGTTCACGCCAAAGGCCGCGAAATCACCGCTCAGCGCGGCGGTGAAGCCGATCGTGTGGCTGTCCTGTGCTGTCGCCGGCTGGGCGATGGCGATGGCCGCGGCCAGAATCACGCCGCAGGTGCTGTAGCCTTTCATTCTTCCCTCCGCTTTTGCCGGACCCGTCCGGGCTTGAACGTCAAGGCCCACCACCACGGCTCGAGCCCTGAAAGCCGCGTTGCCCACCTGATACAGCCTTAGCCATCACTATTGCTTATGCTAGTAGAAGCTTGTATTTTAGCAGATACGCGTGACTTCAATCGACGCTACGCCAGGACACCCATGAGTCAATAAGTTTCATTCATGCCAATCGACTCTCACCTGCTCCTTGGACTGCGCGCGGTGATGGAGAACGGCTCGGTCACGCAGGCTGCCGCTGTTCTGGGCATCACCCAACCCGCCGTGAGTGCAAAACTGGCACGACTTGAGCGGGAGATCGGCTTCCTGCTGTTTGAGCGCGAAGGAGGCAACCGGCTGCGGCCTACGTCTCGGGGCATCGACTTCTACGAGGCGGCACGACCGGCCCTTGCGATGCTCGACCGCCTCGACATCGCGGCCGAGCGGTTGCGCACTGGCGAGACCGGGACCCTCGTGGTGGCCTCGCACCCCTCGGCTTCGATTTCCCTTCTTCCGGGCGTGATCGCGGAGTTCCGCGCCCAGATGCCCGATGTATCCGTCAGGTTGATCAATCGTACTTCGGAAGAGGTACGCAGCTACTTTGAAGCAAGCGTTGTTGACTTTGCCGTCGCAGAGCTTCCGGTCGAGCTGGCGAATGTGGAGAAGCGGAGGTACGCGCTCGAATGCGTCGCCATTCTTCCATCCGGGCATCCTGCAGCGGCAGCCGCAGTCCTGCGCCCGGCAGACTTGGCGGGTCTGCCATTCGTTTCTATGACAACTGGGCGCACGATCGGTTACCAGATACGCAATGCCGTGGTCGCGGAGGGGGGCGACTTCCAGAAAGTCATCGAAGCGGAGTATTTCAGCACGATCTGTGCGCTTGTGGCAAATGGACAGGGAGTGTCGGTGGTTGACCGGTGGTCGGCGCGCATGTTTCGCAGCCTCGGTCTGGAGGTCCGCCGACTGGACCCTCCGATTTATTACGAGATCACAGTCTTCTATCGCGCAGACCGCCCAAGGAGCGAGGCGGCACGGCTAATGCTCGACCTCATCGCCAGCCATGTTCGCCACCCTCCGTCGGTTGAGGATTGACCATCCGAAACGGACACCGTGCAGCTGCCGTCCAAGCTGCCGAAGGCCAAAGCGGACGCTTGTGGCGCGAGACAAGAGCCTGCACCGCAGCAGACCTTCTTCGCGGGGCAACGAGCCTTCCTCCCGGAGGTCTTCTGCACGCGCTAGCTCCCGGGAGTGGCACCCAACTCTCGACGCTCTGTCCGAGGGTGAAGGCCGCGCCCAACTCTCGCTGGGTGTCGAACGAGGTCAACATTTGATCGAGTCCCTCCTTGGAGACCTTTCGGGCCTGCATCGTGCAATGGTCCGCCAGAGCTGCCTACTGCTTTCCTGGCAAGGGCAAGGGCAAGGGCAAGGGCAAGGGCAAGGGCAAGGGCAGGGGCTGGGTTGGGCCCCTCGGTCCGATTGCGCAAAGTAGCGCGACCCGGCCCGGTGGCTGCTCGACATCCCGCCTTGGGTGGCCCGGAGGGGGTGACCGAACCAATATGCGAAGCCTGCACCCGAGAGTGGCTTCCTTGTCGGCCAAGCGCCGGTCGCAGTTCCGGATGGAACGAAGCGGGAAAGCCACATCACGTGGTGTCCCCGTCCTTCACAGCGCGAGCGTCGATCACGCCGCCAAGACGGTGGCGATTGCCGCAGCAGCGCAAAGAACAAGGTCGTCCGAGAACCGGGGGCCGATCACCTGCAGCCCGAACGGAAGACCACGGTCGTCGCTGCCGCAGGGAATGGAAACCGCCGGCAGGAACGAGTGGTTGATGAGTGGCGTCAAGGCCGCATGGTCACGCTGACCGGCCGGCGCACCGCCGATCCGCTCGGGCCCAAGCCTGCCCAGCGGCCATGCCGTACAGGGTGCGGTCAGTGCAAGCAGGAGGTCCGGGCCGTCTTCAAAAAAGGCCGCCGCCGCTCTGGCGACTGCGTGGCTCAGTGCATCGGCGTGTGCTACCTCCACGCCGGAAAGGGAAAGACCTGCTTCGATCTGCACAGAGATATCGGGATCGAAGACCGTCGGGTCGCGGTGCCAGGCATCCCCCCATCGCGCGGCAAGCGCGGCGTATTGCAGCGGCATGAGACGCGCCTCCATGGCGCCGTCGGGCCACACCGGTTGCGCCGGGCCGATGCGATAGCCGGAGGCAGCGATCTGAACTAGCGCCGCCTCTGCCGCCTCTGCCGCGGCATCGTCCACCGCAATTGAGAGACCCAGCGTTGGCGCCCAGCCAAAACGAATTGTCCTCGGATCGGGAAGTGTTCCGCGGCCGAATTCCACGCTGACAGGATCGCCACGACAGGCTCCGCGTAGCACCGCGAACACATGTGCGATGTCGACCACGTCTCGCGCCATGAGCCCCGGCACCGCCGTGTGCGAAAGGCCTCGCGCGGTGGGGATTGCGCCCGTGGACGGCTTGAAGCCCGCAACACCCACATGCGCTGCTGGACGGCGAACGGATCCCCCGCCGTCTCCGGCCAGCGCGATAGCGCACATTCCCGTCGCCACGGCGACGGCGGCCCCGCCCGATGACCCGCCGGGGGTCAGATCGAGGTCGAGGTGATGGCGTGTCGGTCCATAGAGGCGGTTGTCGGTCACGCCCTTGCACCCGAACTCTGACATGTTGGTTCGCCCGACCAGGATTGCGCCCGCTGCGCGTAGCCGCGCCACGACAGGTTCATCGGCCGTGGCGACACGGTTGCGCAGCAGTAGCGAGCCTTCGGTCACTGGCCAGCCTGCGACATGGAACTGGTCCTTCACCGTGATCGGTATGCCGGCCAGTGGAGGACGTTCTCCCAAGCGTAATCGCGATCGGAGGACTTCAACTTGGCCGGATGCCGCGTCGGGGCAATGGTCGACCACGGCGTTCAGGTTTGGGTTGAGGTTCCGGATCGCTGCTTCCGCCTGAGCGACGCCCTCACCCGGATCGGCCTTGCCGGCGTGAATGTCCGCCACGAAATCGGCCAGGCTCTGCATGATCAGATCCGGTCCACCGCTCGGACAAGGGCGGCCAGGACGGAGTCCACCGCCTCGGGGCGCACCCATCGGAGGCATGCCACCAGTCCTGTCGAGCGCGACACCCACACGATGGTTGCGCCGACGCCCATCGCCAGAATGCTGTCGGACGGGGCAGAGGGGAAAAGGCGCCGGTCACTGTTCAGCCACCATAGTCCGCCATAGACCGGCTGCAGAGGGCACCGGGTCAGCAGGATCTCCAGCGCCTCGGCTGAAACGATACGGACCCCTCGGTACACGCCGCACCCGAGGACGGTTTCGCCAAGGGCAAGATGATGCGGAACGCTGGCGGCAAGACCACCGCCCCAATGGCCTCCGCCGACGGCCACTTCGGTCGGGCGTCCGTCAATCTGCACCGTGCTGCGCGGGCCGTACCCGTCCCACGACCAGGTCTGCCGGTCGGCAAAGGCCGGATGCAGGTCGGCAAGCACATCCGGCAGGCTGCGACCGAAGAGCCGCGTCAACGCCAGGCACAGGGCATTGACCCGCGTATCGTTGTAGTCCCAGTAGCCTCCCGGCCGATGTAGCGGCGTCCCGCGGTTGAAGCGGGTCGGGTCGTCGGTCGGCGCAAGCTGCCGGTCCCGGTCTACCGTGTCGGGGATGCCGAAGATCGACCCTTCCCACTCACTGGTCTGGTCAAGCAGGTGTCGCCAGGTGACCTGCCGATTCCGGGGAGAGGCGAACGCCGGATCTTCGACGCTGCATGCGACCGGTTGAGCGAAGTCAGGTATCAGACCGCGGTCGAGCGCAGCCGCCGCGAGCAGGCCGATATAGCTCTTGGTGACGCTGAAAGCCATGTCGGCCCGCGCTGTCGGCCCCCATTCGGCCTCGACCCTGCCGCCGCAGTTGATCGCCCCTGCGGGGCCTGAGCGCCCTCGAACGGGGCCGAGCACCACGTTCCAGGGCGGCGGATCGAAGGTCCCGTCCTCGATTACCGCGCGAATGTCTTCCGGCCATGTACAAGGAGCAGCCTGAGCCGCATCTGCTGCGACACGAAACCGTCCAGGAGTCACGGCTTGACCCGGCTGAAGTGAGCTTGCTCTTCAATCGCGATCAAGGTTGGAAAGGGTGGGCGGTCCTGAAACCGAGCCGCAAGCGCTGGATCGAGACCGGTCGAAGGCTTGGGGTCGCGCCAGGCCCGAGGTGCCCTCGGGTCATGGATCGCCATCCGCGCCAGCGTCAGGGCCTGCTGCACGGCGGCAGCAATCGGATCGACCAGCGGCGCCGCCGCCTCGGAGCGCACGCTGGCGGCAAAACCTGCGAGCGGCGCGCCCGCGGTGATCACGACATCGGCCCCGTCTTCCTCGCGGCAGGCGCGTATGCATTCGAGGAGCGACTCGCGCAGTTCTTCCTGCGCCGTCTCGGGGCTGCGGGGCGCTCCCCGGGGCGCGCGGAACCCGGCAAAGCGCCGGTCCAGCCCAACCTCGTGCACGGCGTCGCGATACCAACCCTGCATCCGCGGGGTGAAGGCGACAATTCCAAAGCGGTCCCCCAGCATCGCGGCGGTCAGCATCGCGGCCTCGGCCGGGCCGATGACCGGAAACGGAAACAGGTCACGTGCGGCGCGCACGCCGGGGTCGCCAAAGGCCGCTATGATGGCGGCATCGGTGCCTTGCGCCTCTGCAGCCAACATCTCGAGCGTGATCGCCCCGGCGATCTGTGCCTCCGACCGGTTCGAGATGTAGGGAAAGCCGCGCGTCGCCGTGGAGGTGTGCAAGGTCACCCCTTCGGGCAGGGCAGAGCGCGCCGTGGCAGCCATTCGGTCCGTCAGGGCAAGAGATGTGTTCGGGTTCAGGAAGAGCAGTCGCATGTTTGCTCGGACTTGGTGTTGTGCGCTTGGTTGCTGGATACATCAGTGTTGCTGATTTTGGCATGCCATAAGAAGTACGTAAAGAATGAACATTCAGGTTTCGCTACTGCCGCAACACCGATTCCCGCCCGCAAGTTGATCGGCCGAATCATCTGATCGACAGAATTTTGGCTCAACATTGATTGAATGATGATCAAACTGGCGCAGGTTCTGCCGCACGCTTGAGCATCAGCCGAACAGCGATGGGGGAAGTTGCCGCCCGAGGCCGCGCTGCTTGGATTGAATGCCAAAATGCTCCTAAAGTTCCAAATGAGGCCGACATGCCGCCGAGCTCGGCCTGCAGGGGCGACGCTCTGTGGTGCAGGTTCAGCGGCGCAGCGTCGGATGAGCCCAGGCGGAAACTGAAACCGGCGCGTCGGTGTGGTCCGGGGCGCAGACAGGAGAATGAACGAATGTGCGACCATCATGGTTTGATCACCCGAGCGGGGCTTGAAACGGCGCGCCTTGCGGCACCCCGCCTGAACCGCCGCAGTTTCATGAAGTCCACCGGCGCGATGACATTGTCGATGGCTGTCGCAGGTGGTCTGGCCGGCAGGGCGATGGCTGCGGGCGAGAAGCTCACCTCGACCCATGGCGCGGGCTTCTGCAATCTCAACCTGTTCCTGGCCCATGCTGAGCAGCTCGCGGCCGAGGACGGGTTGAATCTCGAGTTCATCAACACCCCGACCTTCGCCGATCAGGTTACCTTCATGGGGACCGGCGCGGTCGACATCGGCCTGACGCCCTACACTAGTTTCATGGCGCTCTACGATGCGGGTGTGCCCATCACCATCATCGCCGGCGGTGGGATCGAAGGTTGCGCGCTCGTGTCCCAGCCGGGGCTCGACACGCCTGAGAAGCTGAAGGGCAAGGTTCTGGGTACCTTCCAGCTCGATACCCTCGAAGTGATGCCGTTCGACTATCTCAAGCGCAACGGCATTTCCTTCAACGACGTGACCATCCGCTATCTCGGCGGGATGGCGGAGGCCGCCGAGATGTTCAAGGCCGGCGCCATCGACATCTTCTGCACCATTGAACCCTACGCCTCGGCGCTTCTGAATGACGTGCCCGGCTCGCACCTGCTGACCGACGGGACAGATATGTATGGTGCCGGGTACACGGATTGCGTGCTTGCCGCGCGCACGAACCTGATCACCGAGCGCCCAGATGCCCTGAAGGCCCTGATCAAGGGCATGATGCGCGCCCAGCAGATGGCCGAGAACGAGCCCGAAGCGGTGCTGACCAAGGTTGTCGGAACCTACTACAAGACGTCGATCGAGAACGCGCGCGTGGCAATGTCGAAGCAGCCCGCCGTGGTCGATGCCCGCAGCCAGACCGACTTCATCCTCGAGCGTGTCGATAGCGTGGTCGAGATGGGCTACATCAAGAAGAAGCCGGGCCGCGACGCCATCGACTGGTCGCTTCTCGAAGAGGTGATCGCCGAGAACCCCGATCTCTATGGCGCGCTCAAGCTGAAGTCGGCCTGATGATGGAGGTTGCGCCCGAAAAGGGACTCGGTGGCGTGACATCCGGGCGGTCGGCAGTGCCGGGCCGCCCGGCCTTCGCGCTCTCCGACAAGGCCCGAACGGCTCTGTCGTCGCTCGGCTGGACCGTGGCTTCGATCAGCCTGTTCGCCCTGATCTGGGAGCTGTGCTCGTTCCTCGGCTGGGCTGACCGGAAGCTGCTGCCGCCCCCGCATGTCTTCCTGGGCAACATTCCCGACCAGTTGCAGTACTTCAACACGGCCACCCGGTGGGCCGTGGGCGTGGACCAGGCCACTGCGCCGTCAGGGCTTGAGTCGCTCATCACGACGGTGCTGTCCACCATGGGCAGGGTTCTTGCGGGCCTCGCCATCGCATCGGTCCTCGCGATGGTCGTGGGCATACTCGCCCGATACTACCGCCTCTTCGACCGGCTGACGATGCCGACGGTCATGCTTCTGTCGTCGGTTTCGCCCATCGCATGGCTTCCGGTCGCGGTATTTCTCTTCGGGATCGGCAACGGCCCGGCGATCTTCATGGTCGTGATCACGCTGTTCTTTCACATGGTTCTCGCGACCGTGACGCATATCGACAACGTGCCCCGCAACCTGATCCACGTCGCGAGAACGATGGGGGCGACCAAGCGGCAAGTCTACGGCCGGGTCATCATCCCCGCAATCCTGCCGCCGATGCTGATGGTTCTCCGCATGAACCTCTTTGCGGCCTGGATGGTCGTACTGGTCGCCGAGACAACCGGCGTCGGCCACGGGCTCGGCCAGATCATCATGCTGTCGCGCAACACGTTCAATCCGTCCCTCGTGTTCTTTACGATCGCGCTGATCGGTGTTCTGGGTTTCCTGACCGACTACGCGCTCCGGATGGTTCAGCGGCGCGTGCTGTACTGGCTGCCGGAGACGGGAGTGCGCAATGTCGTCTGACCTTCCGTTCTCGAAACGCGATGCCGTCGTCTGTCGCAACGTGGGCAAGACCTGGGCCGCGGGCACGCCAAGGGCGCATCAGGCGCTGGTTGACGTGAACCTTGACGTGAAGCCGGGGGAATTCGTCGTGCTTCTCGGACCGTCGGGCTGCGGCAAGAGCACGCTTCTGTACCTGATCGCCGGTCTCGAGGACGCGACCGAGGGGACAATCAACTTCTTCGGTGAACCGGTTGCGCAGCCTTCGTCCGACCGCAGCCTGATCTTTCAGGAATCGTCGCTCTACCCCTGGCTGACGGTCTGGGAGAACGTTGCCTTCGGCTTGGCGATACGGGGCGCCTCGGTTGCCGAGCGGCGCGAGGCAGCAATGATCGCCCTGCGCGAGGTGGGCCTGTCTGCCGCGATGGACAAGCGCCCCGACGAGTTGTCTGGCGGGATGCGGCAGCGCGTGGCCGTGGCCCGTGCGCTGGCCATGCGCCCCAAGGTCCTGCTGATGGACGAACCATTTGCCGCACTCGACGTGCAGACCCGGCAGAAGATGCAGGAGTTCCTTCAGGACGTCTGGCGCGAAAGCGGGGCATCGATCCTGTTCGTTACCCACCACATCGACGAGGCCGTCGCCCTGTCGGACCGCGTGGTGGTGTTCACCTCGCGGCCGGGCCGAATCAAGACCATCGTCGAGAACACCCTGCCGCGCCCTCGGGATCCGTTCTCGCCCGAGGCCGAGGCGCTTCGGCGCGAACTGACCGCCCTGCTGCGCGACGAAGTGGACCGTGCCTTCGCCGAACAGGAAGCGCTGAGCGACTGAACCGGCCTCCACGCCTCTCGAAGACAGAAGCCCCCAATCCCCGGAGAGCTATCAAGTGACCGCCACCCTTGTCCGCAGCCGAACCCTGATAACGGGGACCCAGAACCGCTTCGACGTCGACCAGATCGAGGGCGGTGCGCTTCTGATCGAAGACGGCATCATCATCGACATCGGTGATTTCGACGCGCTGAAGGCCCGCAACCCAGGTGCTGCGGTGATCGGATCGGGAACGGACGTGGTCCTGCCGGGCTTCGTGAACGGCCATCACCACGTCGGCCTCACGCCGCTTCAGCTCGGCTCGCCCGACATGCCGCTGGAACTGTGGTTCGTCACGCGGATGGTCACGCGCAACCTGAACCTCTACCTCGACACGCTCTATTCGGCGTTCGAGATGATCGGGTCCGGCATCACCACTGTCCAGCATATCCATGGCTGGCTTCCCGGACCTTTGGAGCAGGTCAAGAGCCTGTCCGAGGAAGTGATCCGCGCCTACGAGGACATCGGGATGCGGGTGTCCTACTGCTATGCCGTGCGCGATCAGAACAGGCTGGTCTATCAGGACGACGAGGAGTTCACATCCAGCCTGCCGAAGGAACTGCAGGACCCCATGAAGCGCTGGTTCGAGCGGTTCCGCGTGGGACTGGACGAAAGCATTGCGCTGTTTGGCGACCTGCACGCAGCCCATCACCACAAGCGCCGTGTCCGGATCCAGCTTGCCCCGGCGAACCTGCACTGGTGTTCGGACGCAGCTCTGGGAGCGCTGTCCGAGACATCGCGGAAGTTCGACGTGCCCATGCACATGCACCTTCTGGAGACGGCCTATCAGAAGGAATACGCATGGCGGCGGGGCGGTTGCACGGCTGTCGACTACATCGAGCGGTTCGACATGCTCAACCCCCGCATGACCCTGGGTCACGGGGTCTGGCTCAACGAGAGCGACATGGACAAGATGGCGGCCGCCGGGGCCTGCGTCTGTCACAACTGTTCGTCCAACTTCAGGTTGCGCTCGGGTGTCGCGGCGCTGAACCACCTGGAGGCCAAGGGGATCAACACTGCAATCGGCCTCGACGAGGCCGGCCTCAACGATGACCGCGACATGCTGAACGAGATGCGGCTTGTCGCCCGCGCCCATCGCGTTCCCGGCATGGTCGAGGCCGATGTCCCCACCATCCCGCAGGTCCTGCGCATGGCGACCGAGGGCGGCGCGCGCACCACCGCGTTCGGGGACCAGATCGGACGGCTCGAAGTCGGCCGGGCTGCCGACCTCGTGATGATAGACTGGAAGCATGTCAGCTACCCCTATCTCGACCCGCTGATCCCGGTCGTGGACGCGGTGATCCAGCGCGCCAAGACCGGAGGCGTCACCCGGGTAATCTGCGATGGCGAGGTTCTTTACGAAGACGGCCGTTTCACGCGTGTAGACCGCGACGGCGCCCTGAAGGCGCTGCACGACGATTTGTCCCACGCCCTTTCGGATGATGAGGTCGAGCGCCGCAACCTTGCCAAGTTGCTGCTGCCCCATGCGCGGAAGTTCTACGCCGACTACATCGACCCGTCACGCCACGAGCCCTTCTACCGTCCCAGTTCTCGTGTCTGAGGCGCTGGAATGAAAAGGGGTGCCCTGCTATGATTTTCTCCCCGAGGGGTGAGATGACGGCTGGGGACGGTGCAATGGATCTGGACGGGGGCGATGATGTCTCGACGTCGCCTCTGGATTCCGTTGCGGCAACCGAAGCGCTGGCAGAACAGGTCGCCGCACATGTTCGCGACCTGATCATCCGGGGCGTGCTTCGCCCGGGTGAACGGATCGTCGAGCGGCGGTTGTGCCAGTCGCTTGGGGTGTCGCGCACCCCGATGCGCGAGGCCCTGAAACTGCTGTGGCAAGACAGCCTCGTCGAGCTCAGCCGCAACCGGGGCGCCCGCGTCGCCCCCTATGGCGCGCCCGAGGCCAAGAGCCTGTTCGAAGTGATCGCGACGCTCGAGGCGATGGCGGCGGCGTGCTTCTGCCGACAAGCCTCACCGGACACGATGGCCCGGCTGGAAACGCTGCACGAGCAAATGCTGTCCCATCGCAAGGCGCTGCGCCTCGATGACTACTTCGATACGAACAGCGCCATACATGACCTCATCATCGAAGGCGCGGGTAACGCAACCCTGGCCGAAAGCCACCGCCGTCTCATGCTGCGGGCCCGGCGCGGTCGCTATATGGCCATAATGGACGACGCGCGCTGGGAGCAGGCCGTGCAGGAGCACGAAGCCCTGATGGCCACGCTCCGCGCAGGTGCCGCCGAAGCCGCCGGGGCGGTCTGGCGCGAGCACCTGTTGAACACAGGGCGGTCCGTCGTGTCCGTTCTGAGCCAACCAGGGACCCTGCCGCCTTGAGATCCGGAGAACAGGTTGCCCCTTCGCGAGGAGTCCGGGCCGTGCAAGGACTTCATGCAGCCGCAGCTTCCGTGCCCTCGATCCGGCTTGGGATGCTCACCCCATCTTCCAACACCGCTGTCGAGCCGCTGACGCAGTCGCTCCTGATCCCGCTTGCCGACCGTGTCAGCGCGCATTTCGCCCGTTTCC
Organism: uncultured Rhodobacterales bacterium; assembly: GCA_964579325.1. GTDB lineage: Bacteria > Pseudomonadota > Alphaproteobacteria > Rhodobacterales > Rhodobacteraceae > CAZOHN01. The sequence goes on along the minus strand of CAZOHN010000005.1, from coordinate 27,015 downwards.
GCGTGACACAGATCGCGCTGGATTCGAACTCCGACCAGCAGTTCGACCCCGCGCCCATACTCGCCGCGGCGGATCTCTTGGCCGACGCAAGACCAGCCGTCATCGCCTGGAACGGAACCTCCGCCAGTTGGCTGGGTTTTGATCGGGACGATACGCTCTGTTCCGAGATCACCCGGCGCACCGGCATTCCTGCCACCAGTGCGATCCTTGCCCTCAACAGCCTGTTGGCGCGGCATGGCGTGCGACGGCTCGGGCTGGTCACGCCCTACACCGCAGATGTCCAGTGCCGGATCATCGCCAACTATGCCGCGATAGGTATCGAAATACCGTCGGAGGTTCACGCGGGTCTGTCAGAGAACCACGCCTTCGCTAGCCTGCCCGAAGCCGAAGTGGCGAGCATGTGCCGCGCCACCGCCGCGCCCGGGGTGGACGCACTTGCGATCATCTGCACAAACATGCGTGGCCCCATGGTCGTCGCGGCGCTTGAGGATCAGCTGGGCGTTCCTGTGTTCGACAGCATCGCCGTCACGTTGTGGGGCTGCCTTGCCGCTGCCGGCGTTCCGACGGACCCATTGGCCCACTTCGGCAGCGTCTTCGCCGACTGACTTTGCACGGCCCCGGCTTTCGGTGCTGTCGCATCGTCGGGTGTGCATGGGGGGACGTACCAAGAAGCAGATGCCCCCTGATGCAGGATTTCAAGCCGCTCCAACGATCACGGAATGCCTCATGGTTCACTTAGAGGTCGCTGAAGACGTGGCCAAGGCGGAACGGTCGCCTGTGGACTGCGCCTGGCTGCCGGTCGCAATCGACGTGTCGGCGCGAGCAGTATGCGCCGATGATCCTGGTTCTCGGCCTCAATTCATTGGCAACAAGGACAGTCGGGCGACTTTGGTTGCCACTTTTCTGAGGATGACGCACGAGCGTTCCCGCTCGAAGCAGCGAAGGACGGTACGGGGCCTATACCGCCAATGATGCTGGCCAATCCGAAGGCCTCTTCGATCCACGACACACGCTTCTGGGACAGGCCCTAGGTGCTCAGTCTCGGTGTCTGGGTGTTCGGGTCGAGGATCAATCTGTCTGGCTCAGATGGTCGGTCCTCGACGCTTCAGGATCCATTCCTCGCCCCGGTCGTCTGGCGTTGAGGTCAGCGCACGAGGAACCCTCCGTCGACCGGCAGCGCGAGTCCGCTGAGCATGCCAGCTTCGTCGCCGAGCAGGAACGCGATCACTTCGGCAACATCGATGGTCTCGGCGAACCGGCCGACCGGCATCCGGGCCAGAACCGGAGCGGACTTGGCTGGGTCGCTCCACGCGCGGGCGGCCAGTTCCGTCATCGTGACGATCGGATTGATGCAGTTCACCCGGATCCCGTGGCGCCCGAGTTCGTTCGCCATCACACGGCTCATCCCGTCCATTGCCCCCTTCGACGCGCAATAGGAGGCGTGGTCGTCGAAACCGATGAACGACGAGATGCTCGACACGTTGACGATGGCACCTCCCCCACCCGCAGCGATCCGGGCACGCGCGAACTCCTGGGCGACGATCATCGCGGCGCGCGTGTTGACGGCATGGACCAAGTCGAAGGCTTCCACCGTCACGTCGACGAACTTCTGCAGGATGTTGATCCCGGCACAGTTCACAAGGAACTCGCACGGCAGGCCGGCCTGCGCGGCCGCGCGCGCGGCGTCCGGGTCGGCAAGGTCGGCCGCGACGGTCCGGCACCCGATCTCGCCAGCGAGGCTGTCGAGGTCGGCCGCCGTGCGGGAGATGGCGATCACCTCGGCGCCGCGCCTGGCCAGCAGCCGCGCCGTCTCGCGCCCGATGCCCTTGCCCGCACCGGTAATCATGACAGAACATCCGGTAAAATCCACGGCAATCCCTCCCTTCTTGCGACGGCGTCAGTCGCCGATCACGATCTGCATCTTGATTTCGCCGGGCGGTGCCTTGGCCGCAAGCTCGAACGCCGCGACCGAGTCTGCGAACCCGAAGGAGCGTGTGATGAGGGCCGAAACGTCGATGGCCCCGGAGGCGAGCATCGCCACGCAGCGCGGGAAGACGTGGGCGTAGCGGAACACATGCTCCACCCGTGCTTCCTTGATCTGTGCCGACGCGACATCATAGGCGATCGGCTCGAGCGGGATGCCGACGTAGACGACGGTGCCGCCGGGGCTCAGATACCCGAACACGCCTGCCGCCGCGCGGGCATTGCCCGAGCATTCGTAGACGACGTCTGCGCCATGTCCGTCTGTGGCATCCGCCACTGCGGCCTCAAGCGATCCGGTGGTCACATTCACCGTCGAAACGCTGCCCAGTCCGGCCGCGAGGGCGAGTTTACCGTCGTCGATATCGGCCACGACGACATGCGCGGCTCCTGCCGCGAGGGCGGCCATGACGTTGAGCAGCCCGATCGGGCCTGCACCGACAACAACCGCGACATGCCCAGGAGGGGCGCCTGCCTTGGTTACGGCGTGGACGCCCACGGCAAGCGGTTCCACCATGGCGCCAGCTGCGAAGGACACGGTGTCGGGCAGCTTGAAGGTGAAGGCCGCCGGGTGCACCACGCTCCGCCGCAGGATGCCGTGCACCGGCGGCGTGGCCCAGAACCGGACCTCGGGGTCGAGATTGTAGTGGCCGCGACGGGTCGCGGCGCTCTGCGGGCTTGGAATGCCGGGCTCCATGCAGACCCGGTCACCGACGGCGAGGCCCGTCACGCCCGATCCGACCTCGGTGACGACCCCGGACGCCTCGTGGCCGAGGATCATCGGCGCGCGGACCACGAACGGGCCGATGGCGCCATGCGTGTAATAGTGCACATCCGAGCCACAGATCCCGACCGTGTGTATCGCGATGCGCACGTCGTGCGGGCCTAGCTCCTCGACGAGCGGAAACTCCCGGAGCGACAGCTCTCCCTTGCGCTCGAGAACAAGCGCCGTTGGCTCCGATAGCGTGGCCCCGGCGCGCCGAACTGCAGGCGAATTCATCATCGTCCTCCCCGATGGTCCTGCGAACCCTAGTAAGCGAACGGCGGGCACCGCCACGCCTGTATCCCTCATGTCGCAAACATTCTTGCAGTCGCGCCGGATCACCCGACCGCGTCGTCAACCTTGGTCCAAGCCATCTCTCGGGCCTTCGTGCGGTAGCTGCTCGGCGTTTCGCCGCAGAACGCGAAGAACTGTCGGTTGAAGTTCGCGGTGTTGTTGAAGCCGGACTCGAAGCAGACTTCGGTGATCGTCTTGTCCGTGGCCACAAGAAGCCGGCAGGCATGGTTGACGCGCAACTGGTTGACGAAACGCGCGAAAGTGTGTCCCGTCTGCTTCTTGAAGAAGCGCGAGAACGTGCTCGGCTCCATCTCGACGCGCCCGGCGACATCGCCGAGGCGGAGCGTCTCGGTGTAGCTGTCATAGACATGGGCGATTGCCGTCTGAAGCCGCTTCGACATGGCCGTATGCACTCCGATTTCCGGGGCGCAATGCGACAGGACGCGTCTTTCGAATTTCACGCGCGACAAGGTGTCCATCAGTTCGAGAAACAGTGTCAGCCGGCGCACTCCGGAGGCCCGGCCGATCTCGCGCAACAGGCGGGTTCCCTGCGCCCGGGCGTCGCCCCTGAACTCGACGCCATAGAGCGATTCCTGGAGCAAGGCGCCGACGTTCGACAGTTCCGCCAATCCCGAAAGGGACCGCGCGAACTCCGGGCTGAATTGAACCAGCATGTCGCGTGCGTCGATCCGCCGGCCGGGCGCGAGGTCGCTCACCCAGTTGTGCGGCAGGTTCGGCCCCGTGAGGACCAGGCAGCCCGCCTCGAACGGACCGATGTAGTCACCGATCATCATCCGCCCCGAGCTTTCGAGGATCAGGTGCAACTCGTACTCCGGGTGGTAGTGCCATTTCGCGAGGTGGTGGGGATAGCCGTGCACGTTCCAGCGAAAGGACTCCGATGGCGCGCAGACGATGACCTCGTAGTCGGGATCCATCAGGGCAACCATGCGCAACACTCCTCCCGGTCGGCCGTTGCAGTCGGCTCTCGGTTCAGGATCGCCCAAGGGGGTGCCCACCGTCCAGAGGGTTCCTGTTGCAGGAAAGTTTGCAAGATCGGTCGATTTCGCGTCGCAGGCGCGGATTTCCCGTCATACGCTCAATAAAAGGTTGCGCGCCGAGTGGCCCCAAGGGCCGACCTGCGAGTGGCGTCAGCGAGGTCGCCAGGCCCAGCGGAATGCCCGGACGCGCAACGAAGAACGACGAGGCGGGCATGAACCCGCTGCGGGAGGAGAAATGCTCGATACGGTCGAAGCGCGGTCCGCGCAGGGCACAGTGCTGCTCGAAGGTCGTCGCCTGAACAAGTCGTTCGGCGGGCTGAGGGCCCTTCGCGACGTGGACATCGACATCCGCCGTGGGGAGATCATGGCACTCGTCGGGGACAACGGCGCGGGAAAATCGACCCTCATCAAGGTCCTCTCCGGCGCAATCGTGCCCGACGCCGGTGAAATCCGGATCGAAAACCAGCCCGTCACGCTGTCCTCTCCCAACGCTGCCACGGCGCTGGGGATCGAGACTGTGCATCAGAGCCTCGGGCTGGTCGACGAGCTTGATGTGCCGCAGAACGTGTTCCTCGGGCGCGAGCTGACCCGCCGCGTCCTCGGAGTGCCGATCCTCGACAAGGTCGAGATGCGCAAGCGCACCGTTACCTTGCTGGAGAACTTCGCCATCGGCCTTCCGACGCTGAACGAACCGGTGCGGAGGCTGTCGGGCGGGCAGCGCCAGACCATCGCCATCAGTCGGCTCCTGCTCAGCCAGCCCAACCTCCTGATCATGGACGAGCCGATGGCGGCGCTTGGGGTGGACGAGGGCAGCAAGGTGCTGGCGCTCGTCGAAAGGCTCCGCGAGCGGGGCCTCACCACGCTGATCATCAGCCACAACCTCGAACACGTGTTCAAGATCGCGGATCGGATCGCGGTGATGAAGAACGGGGCAATGGTGGGTGTCGTGGACACCGCCGGCGTCACCCGCGAGCAGATTGTCCGCATGATCACAATCGGCCACGGCTGAGCGAATGGAGCCCGAGATGACCGATACCCTCGCACAAGGCTCCCGGCCGAAGTTGATCGGACAGGCCGACCGGCGCTTTCGCCTCGACAGTCTTGGCCTGACGCTCGTGCTGATAGCGCTGATCGTCCTGTTCACCCTGATCAACCCGCGTTTCGCGACCTGGTCGAACATGCTGAACGTGCTCACGCAGTCCTCGACCTACGTGATCGTGGCAATGGGCATGACGTTGGTGATCACCAAGGGCGGCATCGACCTGTCGGTCGGCTCGCTCATGGCGCTTGTGACCTGCATCGCCTTCGGCTTCATCGAGGGCGGTATGCACTATGTGCCAGCCCTGATCCTGATGTTCGGCCTCGCGGTGGTGCTTGGGGCGGTCAACGGTGCGATTGTCGCCTTCCTCGCCGTGCCGGCTCTGATAGCGACCCTTGGCACGATGGTGGCGTTCCGCGGCCTTGCTCTGCTCCACTCTGCCGGAAAGCTCTACTACGGCCTGCCGCCGGAGGTGGTCTGGCTGGGACAGGGAACGCTTTTCGGCATTCCGGTTCCGATCCTGATCGCGGCCGGCTTCGTGGCCGTCTCGCACTGGCTGTTCAACATGTCCCGCTTTGGCGTCCATGTCCGGGCGGTGGGGGGAAACCGCGAGGCGGCGCGTCTGTCCGGCATCAAGGTGTGGCGCATCGAGATCGCGGTCTACGCCTACATCGGCCTTGCGGTGGCGCTTGGGGGACTACTGTGGATGGCCCGGATCGACGGGACGCAGGCAACGCTCGGCACGGCCATGGAGATCCACATCATCGCGTCGGTCATCATCGGCGGAACCAGCCTGTTTGGCGGGCGTGGCACGCTCTACGGGACGCTCCTCGGGGCGATCCTTCTGACCATGCTGAACAACGCGCTCGTCATCGCGGGGGTGGAGTTCTTCTGGCAGCTTGTCGCCGTGGGCGTGATCGTGATCTGCGCCGTCACCATCAACAACATCCGCGAGAACCGTATCGCCTGGATCGCGCAGTGGCGCGGCCGTCGTGCGGTGGCGGCCAGGGATCGTTGAGGCAAGCGAGACTGCATCGATAGGGAGGACAATTCGATGAACACGACCAGACGTACGGCTCTTGCGGCTCTCTTGGCGACGGGTGTGGCGATCGGGGCAGCGCCGGCCGCATTCGCCCAGGACGCGCCGCTCCAGATCGCCTATCTATCTCCGTCGTTCGACATCTCGGATGCGTGGGAGAGGGTGTACTGGTCGATGCGCGCGCGCCTCGACGAGTTGGGCGTCAAGTACGAGGTCACGCAGCTTGCGGTCCAGAACGCGTCCGACCATGCGGGCCAGCTTGCCCAGGTGGAGGCCGTGATCGAGCGGGGGGCGGACTATGTATTCCTCGGGGCGACCGAGTATGAATCGGCGGCCGTCGGCCTGCGCAAGCTGAAGGCGGCGGGCATCCCGACCGTGGTCTACAACTTCCTGGAACCCCACGCCGACGAGTCCGTGCGGGCGATGCAGTACATCGCCTTCGACCATGCCGAGGGTGGACGGCTTGCGGGCGAGTGGACGGTCGAGCAGCTTGGCGGGTCCGGCAAGGTCGCGATCCTCCAGGGTGTCCCCGGGGTCGTGAGCGACCAGCGCATGCAGGGCTTCGTCGATGTTCTCAAGCAGCATCCGGGGATCGAGATCGTGGTGGGCGTGCACACCGATTTCGACCGGGTGAAGGCCTTCGAGGCCACCCAGAACCTCATCGCCGCGCATTCCGACCTTGACGTGATCTACGGGGTGTCGACCGCGGTCGGTCTGGGCATCGGGCAGGCACTCCGCGGTGCCGGGCTTTCGGAGAAGGTGAAGTCCATCGGCTTCGGTGGCACCGGGGACGAGGTCCAGGCGATGAAGGAGGGCTGGCTCAGCGCCTCTCCGCTCCGCTCGATCGACGACAGCGGCGTGGCCGTGGCCGATGCCTTTCATGCGCACCTGAACGGGCAGCCCGTCGAGCCCGTCTGGTCGGGCCCGTTCGTGATGATCGACGCCAACAGCGATGCCGAGGAAATCATCGCCTACTCGAACCGCTATTCGCGGCCCGCGATGGGGCGCTGAAGGGAAGACCCCCGGGGCGCGGCGCACCCCGGGGGATGCTCACGTTGAGCAAACCAGTCAACCAGTTGATATGAAACAACAACGTCTCTGACGTTAACCGGATTTCAATCTTTGGCCGGGTTTCGGCTAGCGCAATGCCGTCGCCTCGCCGACCGCGATGGCGAGGGATTGGGCCGCAAGGATGCCCACGGCCAGGGGATGTGCCATGAGGGGCGTGCGCTGCGGGACCTCGACGACGATGTCGGCGTGGGCCGCCAGAGGGCTAACGGGGCTGTCGGTGAGGGCGACGACTGTGCAGCCCCGGGCTTGCGCCGCCTGCGCCGTCTCGACCACCGCCTGCTGATAGGGCGCGAAACTCACGGCCAGCAGCGCATCGTCGGGGCCGAGGAGGTCGACCTCGCGCGCGCCATAGCCGCCCGCGCTCTCGACGATCCGGCAGCGCCGGCCGAGGGAGAGCAGGGTCCAGTGCATCAGGGCGGCGATCGAGTAGCACGCTTGCTGACCGGCGACCGCGATGGTCCCGGCGCGGCGGAGTTCCCGAGCCGCGTGGTCGAACCGGCTGCGGTCGATCGCCCGTGACAGCCTTTCGACATCGCGCGCGCCCTCGTGCAGCATCGCGTCGAGGACCGCCACCGCCCCCGTCGCCGCCTGGTCGCGGACTGCCGCGCGCTCGCGCGCCTCGCCCAGCTTGTAGACGAGCGCCCGGCGCAGTTCGTCCCGCAGGGCGTTGAACCCGTCGTAGCCGAGACCCTGGGCGAACCGCACGACGCTGGAGGTGGGCACCGACATGCGGGCGGCGAGTTCCTTGGCGGTCTCGACCGCCATCTCGTCGGGGTTGGCGAGCGCGAAGTCGGCGATGGTGCGGTGCTGGGGGCTGAGCGCGCTGTAGCGTTCGACGATCCGTTCGCGCAAGCGGTCCGGCCCCGGCGCGGCCTCGGTGCGTTGCTTGCCCATCCCGTCCTCCCGCGCCAGTCCGGCGGCGCATTTTGCCTGTCTGCACTTGGCAACGGAAATTGCAATCCTTGACAGGTTGGCAATCCGCCGCCTAGCGTTCCCTACGCGCCGAGTCATACCGATGATTGGCGTGCCAGCAAGAAGCGGGCGGTGACAGCCCGATTGGGAGGAGATTTCCATGACAATGACTCGCCGTGCGGCGAAGCTGCTGCTGTCTGCTGCGCTGATCGCCTCGAGCACGATCCTTTCGGGCCTGGCCGCGACGGAGGCGCTTGCCCAGGATCGCAAGATCAAGGTCTGGTTCGGTCGCGACCAGTTCATCCCCGAAGACCAATTCGCCCAGTTCAAGGCCGAGAACCCCGACATCGCCGTCGAGTTCGAGGTGATCCGGCTGGAGGACGTGAACGCCCAGCTCATCCTTGCGCTGCGGTCGGGCAACGCGCCCGACATCGTGCAGATCCAGGCCCGCGACGTGAACCAGCTCGCGCTGGGTGGTGTGATCAAGGAGTTCTCGGCGCAGATCGAGACGTTCAAGACGGAATTCCCGGAAACCTACAACCAGCTTTCCCCGCTGGCCTGGGAAGGGGCCTCGGACGTCGACGGGAAGGTCTACGGCGTGGCGCTGTTCGCGCAGTCGATCTACCTGACCTACCGCAAGGACCTGCTGGAAGCGGCCGGCATCCAGACCCCGCTGGAGACCACCGACCGGGTCCTTGAGGCGGCCAAGGCGGTCAGCACGCTCGGCTCGGGCGGCGATCTTCTGGGCTTCAGCCTGATCGGGTGCTGCGTGTCGCCCACATGGGAGCTGCCGCAGTTCCTCGCGATGGGCGGGGAGATCCGCGATGGCGTGCCGCAGGTCGACACTCCCATCGGCCATGCCTGGATCGACTTCTACCAGCAGCTGATGCGCGACAAGTCGGCCAGCCCCGACACCCCATCGTGGGATTCGGGCCAGATGCGCGCGGCCTTCATCGGCGAGCGTGCGGGCATCATGAACGAGGGCGAGCACATCTACGTCGAGGTGCACAAGCAGGTGCCGTACGAGAGCGGCAAGTGGACCTTCGAGCGTCTTCCGACCCGGCCGGGCCAGACCGAGCCGCATGTCCAGTCGGGCTTTGCCTTCCCGTTCATCGTGACCACGGCCAACACCGACGATGATGCCGCGGTCCGCGCGCTCGAGTATCTGGCGCGCCCGGCGATCGCCAAGCAGGTCGCGATCCGCTATCAGCCGACGACGAACACGGAGGTGTCGAACGACCCCGAGTACCTTGCGGCCAAGCCCTGGGCGCAGGACATCGCGCCGCTGTCGTCGAACCTGATCTCGCTGCCGACGCACCCGACCCGGGTGATCCAGATCTACGACGTGTTGCAGCAGTTGCGTGACCGGATGGTGGCGGACCCGAACGTGCCGGCCGCCGATCTGGCGAAGGAGTACCAGGCTCTCCTGAACGCCGCCGCCGGCCTCTGACACATGCCTTGCGGAGGCGCCCTTTCGCGCCTCCGCCCCTCGATCCCCGGAAGGCCCAATGGCTCAGAAGATCTCGTCGCGGTCCCAAAGCCTCGAGCGCCGCGTGATGCCCTACCTGCTGGTGGTGCCGGGCCTCGCGGTGGTCCTTGGCGTTCTGGGGTATGCGGTTGGGGGAGGGATCGTTCTTTCGGTGAACGAGACCGACTTCTTCATGAACAAGACCTACGTGGGCCTGAAGAACTATGCCGCGGTCTTCGCCGACCCGCGCTTTCAGGCAGCGATGCAGCGCACCCTCGTGTTCGTCGCGGCGAGCATCGCGCTCGGCATCACCATGTCGATGATCTTCGCGCTCACGCTCTACCATGTCACCCGGGGGCGCCGGTTCTTTCGGGGGCTGAGCCTGGTGCCCTACTTCGTGTCGGGCATCGCGGCCGCGGTGATGTTCCGCTTCGTGTTCACCACCTCGGGCGGCTTCGTGAACACGGTGCTGGCGCAATTCGGCATCCCGGCGCAGAGCTGGCTGGGCGACCCGACGCTGGCCTTCATCGTGGCGATCCTGGCGAACTGCTGGTTCATGGTGCCCTTTGCCACGCTGATCCTGCTGGGCGGGCTGCAGACCATCGACCGCGACATCTATGACGCCGCCAGCATCGACGGCGCGACGCCGGTGCGCACCTTCTTCAGCATCACCCTGCCGATGATCAAGCCGATGCTGGGCGTGAGCCTGATCTGGGTTTCGTACATCAGTTTCTCGACCTTCGACATCGTGCTGGCGCTGACTGCCGGGGGGCCGCTGAAGGCGACCGAGCTTGTGTCGCTCTACATGTACGAGCTGGCGTTCCAGCAGCTGAACTTCGGGCAGGGGGCGGTGCTGATGGTGGTGCTTCTGGCGTTCAACACCGTCCTGAGCCTCGTCTACATCAAGATCTTCGTCCTGGGCGACCGGCGCTACAGGAGCGCGGAATGAGACGCGCGCTGCTCATCGGGCTGCCGCTCACGTTCCTGGTGATCTGGACGGCCGTGCCGATCCTCTGGGCGGTGCTGTCGTCGTTCAAGGACCCGCTGGAGATCTACGAGAGCAAGTCGCTGCTGCCGCGCGCCTTCCGGCTCGATGCCTACGTCACCGTGCTGACGATGCCGGGGTTCAACCAGTGGCTCCTGAACAGCATCATCGTGACGGTGGTCGCGACCGTCGTGCCGCTGTTCCTGAGCGTGCTGGCCGCCTATGGCTTTGCCCGCTACGCCTTCCGGTTCCGGCACCTGCTGCTGCTGATGTACCTGATCCCGCGGATCATTCCGCGGGTGAGCCTGATCGTGCCGTTGAACGACCTGATGACCGACCTCGGCCTGATCAACACCTATACCGTCCTGTTCGTCACCTACACCGCCAGCGCGATTCCGCTGGCGACCTGGATCCTGGTGGGCTTCTTCGGGTCGATCCCCAAGGAGATCGAGGAGAGCGCCACCATCGACGGCGCGGGGATGTGGGCGCGGCTGCGGTACGTGATGCTGCCGATCGCCTGGCCCGGCGTTGTGACGGCGGCGGTGCTCTGTGTGCGGGAGGCGTGGAACGAGTTCTCCTTCGTGCTGGCGCTGGTGAACGAGACGGGGATGCGAACGCTGCCCTACCAGCTCTACATGCTGAAGGACTCGATGGGGGTGCAGGACTATGCGGTCTACAACGCCTTCACCGTCCTGACCGTGCTGCCGCTTCTGGCGGTCTATCTCCTGCTCGAACGGCGCGTCGTGGACAGCATCGTGTCCGGCGCGGTGAAATCCTGAATGATGAGGGGCGGCCATGGCTGAGGGTTTCGTCGAGTACCGCGGGCTCAGGAAGTCGTTCGGCGCGGTTCCGATCCTGCACGGCATCGACCTGTCGATCCCGGAAGGCGCGTTCGCCGTTCTGGTCGGCCCGTCGGGTTGCGGGAAGTCGACGCTGCTGCGGATGACCGCGGGGCTCGAGGACGTGTCGGAGGGCGAGGTGCGGATCGCCGGACGGGTGGTGAACGACGTTCACGCCAAGGACCGCGGGATCGCGATGGTGTTCCAGTCCTACGCGCTCTATCCGCACATGACCGTCACCGACAACCTCGCCTTCGGCCTGAAGATGCGCAAGACGGCCGAGACAGTGATGCGCGAGCGCATCTCGCGCGCGGCGAACGTGCTCAAGCTGAGCCCGATGCTCGAACGCCTGCCGGCGCAGTTGTCGGGCGGGCAGCGGCAGAGGGTGGCGATGGGGCGGGCGCTCACGCGGGAACCGGAAGTGTTCCTGTTCGACGAGCCGCTCTCGAACCTCGATGCCAAGCTGCGCGTCGAGATGCGGGCCGAGATCAAGGCGCTGCACCAGCGGCTGAAGACGACCACGATCTATGTGACACACGATCAGATCGAGGCAATGACGATGGCCGATGTCGTGGTGGTCATGCACGATGGGCGGATCGAGCAGGTTGGCGCGCCGCTGGACATCTATGACGCGCCCGCGAACCTTTTCGTGGCCGAGTTTCTCGGGTCGCCGGCGATGAACCTGATCGCGGGCGAGGTCGGCGAGGGCGGGCTGCGGATCGCCGGCGGCCACGTCCTGCCGCTACCCGACGGGCATGACCTGGAGCCGGGCCGGAAGCTTGTCTACGGTATCCGGCCCGAGCACCTGCGGCTCGACGGCGCGGGCCTGCTGCCCGCCACGCTCACCCTGATCGAACCCGCCGGCTGGGAGACGCACATGCACGCCGACCTCGGCGGCCAATCCCTGCGGCTGCTCTCGACCGAGCGGATCACCGCCAGACCCGGCGATTCCGTCCGCATCGCGGTGGCGGCGGGGCGCGCGCACCTGTTCGACGCGACGACCGGGCAGCGTGTCTGACGGCACCTCCCGCAAACCGATTGCCAACTGGAAAGACGAATGACCTCAGAACGCAGCCTCGACGCCAAGCTCGACCGGATCAGGTCGGGCCACTATGCCCCGACCGACTTCATCATCGCCGATGCCAAGGATGGCGACATGGCGAAGGGTGTCGGCACGCCGGGCTTCCGTGACGGCCCGGATGGCCGCCGCCCGCGACCGCTTGCCGAGTACCGCGCCGCAATGCGGGAGATGGTGGCCTCGGGGCTGATCGACATCATGCTGACGTCGCTTTCATCGGCCGAGGCGCTTCCCGGGCTGTGCGACGGCACCCCCGTCACCACCGCGGTGCGCCTCAACGATGCGTCCGACATCTGGGATTTCCGCGGGGCGACCTACCGCAGCCACCCAGCGCTGCCGTTCCGGACCGCGCGGCTCGACCGGGCGCGGGCGCTGGCCGACCTCGGGCTCTACGCGATCACCTTCTACAACGATCTCGCGCGTGATGCCCTGACGCTCGAACGTTATGCCGCGTTCCGCGACGAGGCGCAGGCGGCGGGGATGCGGCACTTCCTCGAGGTGTTCAACCCGGCCTTCCCGATCGATACCGGCAGCACGCCCCTCGGCGATTTCGTGAACGATGCCATAGCCCGCTGCCTGGCCGGTGTGGCGCGCGCCGACCGGCCGCTGTTTCTCAAGATGGTCTACAACGGTCCGCGCGCGACCGAGGAGCTTGCGGCCTTCGACCCCGAGAACCTTGTCGTCGGCATCCTGGGCGGTGCCGCGGGAACCACGCGCGACACGTTCGAACTGGTGTCGCAGGCCGAGAAATACGGAGCGCGGATCGCGCTGTTCGGGCGCAAGATCTACTTCGCGGAGGACCAGGTGGAGATCGTCGCCGCGATGCGCCGCGTGGTGGAGCGGGTGCAGACGCCCGAGGATGCCGTGCGCGACTATCACGACCGGCTTGCCAAGAAGGGCATCCGGCCCGCAAGAACGCTCGAGACCGATATCGAGGTTACCGAGGCCGTCCTGAAATGACGATGCGCCGCGGTGTGCTGACGGGCGGCACCTGGTGTGCCGACCACAACAAGGTGGTCGAGTTCTGGCCGCTTGAGAACGAGGTCGTCGAGATCCTCAGCGAGAGCGTCGCGGGCGGGGGATCGGGCTGCAACCTTGCGATCGACCTCAGGAAGCTCGATCCGGCGATGCCGGTGGAGACGGTGGGCGTGATCGGCGACGACGAGGACGGAAGGCTCCTGCTGGCCGAGGCCGATGCCTGGGGGATCGGGCGCGAGGGCCTTCTGATCATGCCCGGGATCCGCACGAACTACACCGATGCCTACACCTCGAACCGCACCGGACGGCGCACGCACATCTTCCTGCAGGGTGCCAGCGCGATCCTGAACCCCGACCACTTCAACTTCGGCAGGACCAAGGCGCGCTACCTGCATCTCGGCCTGCCGGGCATCCATCGCCAGATGGACCGGAACTGGGAGGACGATACCAACGGCTGGGTCACGGTCCTGCGCAAGGCACAGGCTGCAGGCCTTCTGACCAACCTCGAGCTCTGCTCGATCGCGCCGGATCGGCTCCAGCGCATCGTGCAGCCGTGCCTGCCCTATCTCGACCTGTTCATCGTCAACGATTTCGAGATGTCCGCTGTCGCGGGAGAGCCGTCGGTTGCGGCCGATGCCGCCGATGTGGCGCGGGTGACGCGGATGGCCGAGGCTGTGCTGAGGAGGGGGGCGATGGACCTTGTCATCGCCCATTTCCCCGAAGCCGCTGTCGCCGTGATGCGCGATGGCGCCCCGCTCGTCGTGCCGTCGGTATCGGTGCCGCTGCACAAGGTGATCGGTGCCAACGGGGCGGGCGACGCCTTCGCGGCCGGGACGCTCTATGGCCTGCACGAAGGCTGGACGCTGGAACGCGCGATCCGGCTCGGCCATGCCGCCGCCGCCGCCTCGCTGCGGAGCCTGGGCACGACCGAGGCTGTGACCTCGGTCGCCGCCTGTCTCGACCTGGCGGATCGCTGGGGGTGGCGGTCGCTCTGACGGCGCGGCCGGAGGGCTTTCGACGTTGCCGCCGGCGTCAGACGCTGGAGCCGCGGATCAGGAGTTCCGGTGCGATCGCGATGGTGGCCGTGCCGACCTGCCGCCCCTCGCGGATGTCGAGGAGCAGGCCGGCGGAGCGGGCGCCAATGTCGCGCGGGAAGGGGTTGATGGTGGTAAGCGGCGGCACGCAGATGGCACCGATCTCGTAGTCGCCGAAGCCCGCGACCGAGATCCGGTCGGGGACGTCGACGCCGCGGCGCTGGCATTCGGTCAGCGCGCCGAAGGCCGAAAGGTCCGACACGCAGATCACCGCCTCGGTGTCCGGCATCGTCTCGAGGAGGCGGGCCATGGCGAGAGCGCCCTCGCGCATCGAGATCGGCGGCGTTCCGGCCGCGATCAGGCGGCCGGGGTCGAGGCCATGCGCCGTCATGGCCTCGATGAAGCCGGCCCGGCGGTCGGTGCCGCGGGTGTCGCGCTTGGCGTCGCCGCCGACGAAGGCGATCCGGGTCAGCCCCTGTGCCACGAAGTGCTCGACCATGCAGCGCACGGCGGCCGCGTTCGAGAAGCCGACGACGTGGCCGATGGGGTCTTCGGGGAGGTCCCATGTCTCGATGACGGGAATGCCGGCGTTGCCCAGAAGCCTGCGCGCGCGCGGCGTGTGGCGGCCACCGGTGACGATGATGGCTTCGGGTCGGCGGCGCAGGAGCTGCTCGATCAGCCGCTCCTCCTCGTCCATGTCGTAATTGGTGTAGCCCAGGAGTGTCTGGAGGCCGTGATCCTTCAGGCCCTCCGAGAGCCCCGCGACGGTGTCCGCGAAATTCGCGTTGTTGATCGAGGGGATCGTGACCGCCACGAAGTCGGTCTTCTGCGAGCGGAGGTTCGACGCCGTGGCGTCGAAGACGTAGCCGAGGTCGTCGGCGGCGTTGAGGATCGCCGCGCGAGTCGCTTCGCTGACGGAGGAGTCGCGCTTGAAGGCGCGGCTGACCGTCATCGGGGAGACCCCCGCCACCCGGGCGACGTCGGCCATTGTCGGGGGCTTGCGCGGTACGTCCATGGCGATGTGGTATCGTTACCCCGAGGCGAAAGCCAGCCCTTGGCGGCCCGGGTCAGGCGGGGTCGTGGATTTCGGCCGTCGTGACGTGGTGGTGGATGCGGCCAGTGAAGTAGCGCGCGAGAACGGCTTCGGTGGCGGCGCGGCCTTCCTTGCGGATCGGGTGGTCGAGGAAGGCATCGACCGTGGCGCGGTCGGGCCAGTCGATCGCGAGGATGAGGGGGAATTCGGGCGCGCCCTCGTCGCGGTCATCGGCGAAGGTGACGCGAATGGCGAGCGCACCGGGGAAGCGGCGCCAGACCGGGAGGATTTCGGCCAGCACATCGCGACGGAAGGCTTCGGTCTGGCCTTCCCGGAGGGTGCCTTCGAACAGGGCATAGCGTGTGATCATGGCAAGCGATCAGTCCTGGGACCTGCGAAGAATTCCATCAGGGCCGCCTCGTCCTCGCCGCCAAGGCCGGCCGCCGTGAGCATCCGGTGCACCTCGGCACAGACGGCGGTAAGCGGCATCGCCGTATGGGTCAGCCGGGCGAGGTCCTGCGCGCCGTTCAGATCCTTGACCATGTTGTCGATCCGCCCCGTGCGGGCGTAGTCGCGGGCGGCAAATCGGGGCATGTATTCCTGCAGCAGCGCGCTGTCGGCGCGCCCTCCCTTCAGGGCCCGCGGGACCTGCGCCACGTCGACGCCGGCCGCCTCGGCCAGCGCCGTCGCCTCGGCCACGGCGAGAAAGCCCAGACCGCAGAGCACCTGGTTGATCAGCTTGGTCGTCTGTCCGGCCCCCGGGGCACCCATCCGGGTCTGGTTCGAGGCCACGCCCGCGAGGATGGCCTGCGCCTCGGCCACGTCCGCCTCGGCACCGCCCTGCATCAGCGTGAGGTGCCCGAGGGCGGCCTTGGGGATGCCGCCGGACAGAGGGCTGTCCACCCATCGAAGGTTGTGCTCTGCCGCCCGCGTCGCCATCGCCCTGGTGGCTTCCGGATCGATCGAGGACATGTCGATCACGAGGGTGCCCGGTGCGGCGCCTTCCGCAACGCCGCCTGCGCCGAAGACGGCGGCCTCGACGATGCGAGCCGAGTTCAGGCTGAGGATCACCGCGCCCGCGCCGCCTGCCGCCGCTGCGGCCGAGGGGGCGGCTTGTGCGCCGCGCGCCACCAGTGCCTCGACCTTGTCGGGATCGAGATCGAAGACGGCCAGCGGCGTTCCGGTCTGGAGGAGCCGCGCGCCGATGGCCCCGCCCATGGCGCCAGCGCCGATCAGGGCGACAAGTGTGCTCATGTGGATGCTCCTTCGAGTCTCGCTGCGATTTCGGTGACGATCTCGTCGGGCGGCCGGTCGATTGCAACGGTTACGGCCTCGTCGGGGCCGGGCGGTTCGAGGGTGGCGAACTGGCTGTCTAGGAGCGTGACCGGCATGTAGTGCCCGGCCCGCGCCTGCATCCGGGCGGCGATGACGTCGCGGCTGCCTGCGAGGTGCACGAAGCCGACCGGACCGCCCGTGCCGGCGCGGATCCGGTCGCGGTAGACGCGGCGCAGGGCGGAACAGCCGACGATCACGGGCGCATCGGCGTGGAGGACTGCCGCCACCCGGTCGAGCCAGGGCCAGCGGTCGTCATCGCCCAGCGGCAGGCCGGCGCGCATCCTGGCCACGTTGCCTTCCGGGTGCAGGTCGTCGCCATCGCGGTAGGGGATGCCGAGCCGCAGCCCGAGCGCCGCGCCGACGGAGGACTTGCCGCAGCCGCTGACGCCCATGATGACGAGGCGCAGCGTCACAGCGAGGCCGTGATGCCGCCGTCGACATAAAGGATATGGCCGTTGACGAAGCTGGCCGCGTCGGAGGCGAGAAAGATGCAGGCGCCCTTGAGCTCCTCGACCTTGCCCCAGCGGCCCGCCGGGGTGCGCTTTTTCAGCCAGGCCGAGAACTCCGGGTCGGCCACCAGCGCGGCGTTGAGGGGCGTGTCGAAGTAGCCCGGCGCGATGGCGTTGCAGGTCAGTCCGTGCTTCGCCCAGTCGGTCGCCATGCCCTTGGTGAGGTTGCCGACCGCGCCCTTGGTCGCGGTGTAGGGCGCGATCGAGGGGCGGGCGAGAGCGGTCTGGACCGAGGCGATGTTGATGATCCGTCCGCGCCCCCGCGCGATCATGTGCCGCGCGACCGCCTGCCCCACGTGGAACACGCTCGCGATATTGGTCTGCAACAGCCGCTCAAAGGCATCCGCCGGAAAGTCCTCCAGCGGCGCGCGGTGCTGCATTCCGGCGTTGTTGACGAGGATGTCGATCGGTCCGGTGTGCGCCTCGAAGCGGTCGACGGCGGCGCGCGCGGCGTCATGGTCGGTGACGTCGAAGGGCAGGACGGCCGCGCCCCCGATCCGCGCTCGCGCGTCAGCGAGTTTCGCCTCGTTCCGCCCGTTGAGGACGACCGTCGCCCCAGCCGCGGCGAGGCCTTCGGCGAGGGCGAAGCCGATCCCCTGCGACGACCCGGTGACAAGCGCCCGTCGCCCGGTGAGGTCGAACATGGTCAGGTCCAAGGGGTGCCCGTCCTTTCGAATTGGTCTCGACAAGTCGCTGCCCTCCCGCTTATGTTATCGATAACAGACCCTGTCAAGCCTCAGGTGCCCAGCGATCATGTCCAAGCCACACGTCCTTCAGGTCGGCCCCTATCCCGCATGGGACCAGGAGCCCCTCGATGCGGCCTTCGAGATGCATCGCTACTTTGAAGCGGAAGACAAGGCGGCGTTTCTGGCGCGTGTCGGGCCGCTCGTCCGGGGGATCGCGACGCGGGGCGAACTGGGGGCGGATGCGACGATGATCGCAGCCTGCCCGGCGCTCGAGGTCATCAGCGTCTATGGCGTGGGGTTCGATGCGGTCGATCTCGCAGCCTGCCGCCCGCGCGGTATCCGGGTGACCAACACGCCCGACGTGCTGACGAACGATGTCGCCGATCTTGGCGTGGCGATGATGCTGTGCCTGTCGCGGGGCATGATCGGCGCCGAGACCTGGGTGCGCGACGGGTCCTGGGCGGCCAGGGGGCTCTACCCGCTCCAGCGCCGGGTCTGGGGCCGGCGCGCCGGGGTGCTGGGCCTCGGGCGGATCGGGGTCGAGGTCGCCACGCGCCTCGCCGGGTTCGACATGCAGATCGCGTACTCAGACGTCGGTCCGCGGGAGCACGGCGCGGCCTGGGAGTTCATTGCCGATCCCGTCGCCCTTGCGGGCCGGTCGGACTTCCTGTTCGTGACGCTCGCGGCCTCGGCCGCGACGCGGCATATCGTGGGGCGCGCAGTGGTGGAGGCTCTCGGGCCCGAGGGGATGCTGATCAACATCTCGCGGGCCTCGAACGTCGACGAGGAGGCGCTGCTGGACGCGCTGGAGCAGGGGGTGCTCGGTGCGGCCGCGCTCGATGTGTTCGAGGGGGAGCCGCGGTTGAACCCGCGGTTTCTCGCGCTGGACAACGTGTTGTTGCAGCCTCACCACGCCAGTGGCACGGTCGAGACGCGAATGGCCATGGGCAAGCTCGTGCGCGACAACCTGGGCGCCCACTTCAGCGGGCAGCCGCTGCTGACCCCGGTGCTCTAGGAGAGGCGCGATGAAGGCCATCGTCATACATGCCGCGAAGGACCTGCGGATCGAGGAGCGGCCTGACGAGCAGCCCGAGGAACGACCCGGGCCGGGGCAGGTGCGGCTGAGGCTCGCCACGGGCGGGGTCTGCGGATCGGACCTGCACTACTACAACCACGGCGGCTTCGGCACGGTGCGGCTGCGCGAACCGATGATCCTGGGGCATGAGGTGTCGGCAATCGTCGAGGACCTCGGCGAGGGTGTGGCGGGTCTGGCGCCGGGACAGCTTGTGGCGGTGTCTCCGTCGCGGCCCTGCGGCACCTGCCGGTATTGCCGCGAGGGTCTGGCCAACCAGTGCCTGAACATGCGGTTCTACGGCTCGGCGATGCCGTTTCCGCACATACAGGGGGCGTTCCGGGAGGTCCTTGTGGCGGAGGCGTCGCAATGCGTCGACGCGACCGGCCTCAGCGCGGCCGAGGCGGCGATGGCCGAACCGCTGGCGGTGACGCTTCATGCCACGACGCGCGCCGGGGGGCTGCTGGGCAAGCGTGTCCTCGTGACCGGCTGCGGCCCGATCGGGGTGCTGTCGATCCTCGCCGCGCGGCGCGCGGGCGCGGCCGAGATCGTGGCGACCGATCTGTCGGACTTCACGCTGAAGATTGCCACGCAATCAGGGGCCGACCGCGTCATCAACACCGGCGCCTACCCTGACGCGATGATGGCGTATTCGACCGAGAAGGGATACTTCGACATCCTTTACGAGTGCACCGGCGCTGCGGCGGCCCTCGCCGGGGGCATTGCGGCGCTGCGCCCGCGGGGGGTGATCCTGCAGCTCGGTCTGAGCGGCGACATGACCCTGCCGATGATGGCAATCACGGTCAAGGAACTGGACCTCCGCGGGTCGTTCCGGTTCCACTCGGAATTCGCGGTCGCGGTCGATCTCATGCAGAAGGGCCTGATCGACGTGCGACCGCTCATCACGCACACGTTCCCGCTCGACGCCGCCGAATCCGCGTTCCGTGTGGCGAACGACCGGACGCAGGCGATGAAGGCGCAGATTGCCTTCAGCTAGAATCGCCGACGGCAAGCGGCGAAGGGCGGGGAAACCCCCGCCCTTCCGTCGTCTTGGGACGCGACCTCAGCGGTTGAGCGCTCCGACGCCGGAGAACCGGAAGGCCTCCTGCTCCAGGGCATCGATCTCTTCCGCCGACATGCCGTCGTGCGCGATGAGGATGCGCCCGAGGAACACGAACGGCAACTCGTCGGCGCGGTTCTCGAGGTGGTACTTTATCGCCTCGGCCGTCGCCGCGCCCACGTCGTCGCCCATGCGCATCGGCGTGGCATCAAGTTCCTTGCGCCGGATCGCCTCAAGCTCGAGTCCGGTGCCGCCCCAGCCGGTCGACACGATGTCGGCAGCCTTGCCGGCGGCGATCAGCGCCTCCATTCCGCCCATCGCCATTGCGGTGTTGGCGTTGTGGATGAAAGTCACCTCGGGATAGGCCTGCACGATGAGGTTGGTGCCGGTCGAGCCGCCCTCGCGGGTGTACTCGCCATAGTGCTCGTACGCCATGGTCCAGCCGCCGCGCTCGTTCACGCAATCGGCCCACTCGCCCGAGCGCTGGTTGTCGGTGATGCCGGGGATGCCGCGAACGAGCGCGTAGGTGATGTCGCGGCCGTAGCGTTCGAGCACGAAGTCGCACATCTTCGCCGCGCCCAGCGAGGACGAGAAGTCGAACCAGTTGTCGGGCTGGGTCTCGAGGTCCTTCAAGGGCGTGTGGAAGGCCCAGACGAAGGTCTTGAAGTCCTCGTTGGCCGAGAGCTTGTCGATGTTGTCGGCCTGAGTGGCGAGCTCGGACGGGCCGAAGATCACGAAGTCGTAGAGGTCGCCATCCTGGTTGACCTGCGTGGCATAGGTGCTCTGCAATTCGTGCTCGACCTGGCGCGAGGCGAATTCGGTCGTCTCGTAGGGGATGCCAAGCTGTTCGAGCCGCTTGGTGAGCGCGAGGAACGCCCGCGCCCAGAAGTCCGACACGTCGGCCGAGGGATAGATCAGGGCGATGCGCACCGGGCTTTCGACCGCCACGCTCACCGGAACCGCGGGGCCGCCCACGACTTCCTGAATGGCATCGACGCGGCCCTCGACGTTCACCTCCTCGGGCAGCCAGTGGTCGCGTTCGGCGCTGCCCGGCAGTTCTCTCAGCGGCAGGCCCTGGGCCAGTGCGCCGCCGGTCGTGGCCAGAGCAATTGCCGTGGCCGTCAAGATCTTCCTCATGTCGTCCTCCCTGGTTGTTCGTTTCGCGTGGCCTCAGCCGAGGGGCGCGGTTTCCGTGGTAAGCAGGCTGCCGCCGCCGAGGATCAGGATCAGCACGGCGAGGATCACGCCGAAGAGCCGCAGCATCGCGACGTTTTCAGGTTTGGACAGGACGCCGAGCCAGTTGCTCTCGCCGTCGCGGTCCTTGCGCTGGAGCCAGGTGTAGAATGCCACCGACAGGATGATGACCACGCCCGAGGCGACCGACTGCCAGAAGAACTCGATCCGCAGCGTGACGAGCGCATTGATCATCATCGCCAGCAGCAGCACCCCGCAGAGCGAGCCCAGCATCGACCCCCGCCCCCCGAAGAGCGATGTGCCCCCGACGACCACCGCCGCGATGACATGCAGGTTGAAGAACGGGGCCGAGGTGGCCTGGACGGCGTTCAGCTTGCCTGCGAGCATCACGCCGGCCAGCCCGGCCATCGCGCCCATGAGGACGTAGACGCGCACCCGTGTGCTGTCGACCGGAACGCCCGAAAGTTCGGCCGCCTCGGGGTTCGACCCGACTGCCTGCGCGTAGCGGCCGAGGTAGGTGCGGGTGTAGATGAACCATCCCACGGCGAGCGTGACGAGGCCGATCACCACAGGCAGCGGCAGGAAGCCCGGAATGTCGCCCCGTCCGATAGCGACGATCGGATCGGGAAACCGAGACAGGACAATGCCCTTGACGGCGATCAGGCAGAGCCCGCGGTAGACGAGGTCCATCGCCAGCGTCCCGATCAGGTCGGGCACCTTCAGCCGGGTGATCACCATGCCGTTGATGAAGCCGCAGAGCGCGCCGAGCGAGATCGCGGCCGAGACCGCGAGCCACCAGGGGTAGCCCCAGCTCTTCACCATGTAGGCCATGACGATCGAGGTGAGCGCCGCGACCGAGCCGATCGACAGGTCGATGCCCCGGGTCACGATGACGAGCGTCATCGCCATGGCCATCGGCATGTAGAGCGCGGATTCCTTGAGGATGATGTCGAAGTTCGACGCGCGGAAGTAGCGCGCCGGCTCGAGAACCGCCATCACGGCGATGATCGCCACGATCATGACCACCGGCCCGATCAGCGACATGTAGCCTTCGGCGCGTTCGCGCAGGGTGAGAGCTTCGGCCTGCGTGCTCATGCGGCGGCTCCTTCGGCGGCGCCGACGATCATCCCGAGGACGTCCTTGGTGGTGCTCTCGCGCGTCATCACCACGCCGACCCGCCGCCCGCGCCGCATCACCTGCACGCGGTCCGAGATCCGGAACACGTCGTCGAGCGAATGCGAGATCACGACGACACCGATCCCCTGGTCGCGGACCGCCTCGATCAGCTTGAGCGTCCGGGCGGTTTCCTGCGGGCCGAGGGCGGCGGTCGGTTCATCCATCACGAGCACCTTGAGGTCGGTCGAATAGACCGCGCGGGCGATCGCCACCGCTTGCCTCTGCCCGCCCGAAAGACTGTCTGTCGGCACGTCCATGCTGCGCAGCGTGACACCAAGGCGCTCCTTCAGCACCCGCGCCGCCTCGGCCTTCATCCGCGCGTTGTCGAGATAGCGGAACCCCAGGAACGATTTCGTCAGTTCCGAGCCGAGGAACATGTTGGCTGCGGGCGTCAGATGATCCGCCAACGCCAGCGTCTGGTAGACCGCGTCGATCCCCTTGGCGATGGCATCGGCGTGGCTGGCCATGACGAGGGCGGCGCCCTCCATCGTCATTTCGCCCGACGTCGGCTGATAGACCCCGGTCAGGATCTTGATCAGCGTCGATTTTCCCGCGCCGTTGTCACCGACGATAGCGAGGACTTCACCGGCGAAGACATCGAGGTCGACCCCCTCGAGGGCGGTGACCCCGCCGAAGCGCTTGGTGATGCCGCGCATGCTGACGACCGGACGCTTGTCCTGCCCCATGTGCCCAAATCCTCCCCGGTCGCGCGGTGCGCCGGCACTACCTTGATTCCGGCCCCGGCCGCGTGAACCCACACGTTTGTTATCGATAACATGATCGGGGCCGGGATCGCTTGTCAACGTGAATCTTGTCAGTCGGGAACTTCGGCCCCGATTGCGGCAAGTGCTGCCCTTGCCACCGCAACATCCTGTTCGCCGGTGCCGGAGCCTATTCCGATCCCCCCGACAACCCGTCCGTTCAGTCGAATCGGCAGGCCACCCGGCAAACCTGTCATCGCTCCCTCCGTTGCAGCGGCAACCGCGCCCCGAACGGCCTCGGGCAGGGTCGCCGAAGGTTGCCCCGTCGATGCCGCCGTCTGCGCCTTTGCCCTGGCGGACCGCATCGAGAGCACTTTCGCGCCGACCATGCGGAACGACACCAGATCGACCGCCGAGGCGTCCACGACCACGATGCACTGCGGTACGCCGATGCGGCGGGCCTCCGAGAGCGCCGCCTGCAAGAGCGTTGCAAGCGCCTCGTCCGAAAGCTGTTCGGTAGCGATCGTGTAGCGCACGCGGCGTTCCTTTCCGTCCGGGACGCGGATATGGTATCGATACCACATCAGTGTTGCAAAGGGGGCTCTCATGTCATTCTTCGAGGTCGTCGACCCGGTCTTCGCGACCTATGTCCTTGGCAACGCTCCGGTGAAGCGCATTGCCACGGGCTTCGACTGGGTCGAGGGGCCCGTCTGGTTCGCAGACGCGGGGTGCCTGCTGTTCTCGGACATTCCCGGCAACCGCATCCTGCGCTGGACCGAGGAGGGGCTGACGACCTATCGAAGCCCGTCGAACTACGCCAATGGCCACACCCGCGACCGGCAGGGACGGCTGGTCTCCTGCGAACATGGAACCCGGCGCGTGACGCGCACGGAGTGGGACGGCACGATCACGGTGATCGCCGACCGCTTCCAGGGCAAACGGCTCAACAGCCCGAACGATGTGATCGTCGCGCGCGACGGATCGGTCTGGTTCAGCGATCCGCATTACGGGATCATGACCGACTACGAGGGCTCGATCGCCGAACAGGAGCTGCCCTGCAACGTCTACCGGGTCGATCCCGATGGCCGTATCGAGGCGATGGTCACCGACATGAGCTGCCCCAACGGGCTGGCCTTCGGTCCGGACGAAAGCCTCCTCTACATCGCCGATACGGGGCGCATGTTCGGCGCGGACCCGCAGCACATCAGGGTATACGACATGATCGACGGCCGGCCCGCCAACGGCCGCCTGTTCCATGAGATCGCGCCTGGCTGTGCCGATGGAGTCCGTCTCGACAGCGACGGAAACCTCTGGTCCTCGGCGGCCGACGGCGTGCACTGCATCGCACCCGATGGCCGGCTGCTGGGGCGGATCCTCGTGCCCGAGGTGGTGTCGAACCTGTGCTTCGGGGGTCGGGCGAAGAACCGCCTTTTCATCACGGCCTCGACGAGCGTCTACGCGATCGTCCTGAACCGCAGGGGCATCCAGTGGCCGTAGAGCGCGGGGGCGGGGCCTGAACGGCTGCGGCTCCCGGCCGCGGCTGGGGCGGGCGGGACGGGGCAACGCGGGACGGGGCAACGCGGGGCCGTCGGGCGGCGATCAGGGCGGGCTGCTCAAGCTTGAGCGTGTGGGTTAAAGCGTTGATTCATATAGGGAAGAGGGTTGGGCGTTAACCGGATCTTAGGGGTTGGGGTAGGAGGCGCCGATATCCGTCAGGGCAGACCCCGGAAGCTGCGCGCCCGAGTTCCAGGGCTGGCGGGCGCACGCAACGGTGCAACGGGCGGAGGACTTTGGCATTGCGGCATTAGCCGCGCAAGATTCTGCAAGAGCAGACATAGCTGCCCGAGGTGCCCGTTGCACCCAAGGTGCCGTTCATCGGCCTCAAGGCGCATCCCGTAGCGGGCAGAGGTTATCCATCCTCCCCGTCAAGAATAGGGCTTCGGCGCGTGTCGGGGCGATGGCGATGGCGTGTTGATAGGCTGCGGTAGCGCCTTGATGGTCGCCCGTCATCGCCCGCAGGGCCGCGCGGGCGGCGTGATAGGGTTGGTAATCGTCCAGACCTTCCAGCGCCTCGACCATCGCCAGACCGCGCGCGGGGTCGCCCGCCTCGGCAATCGCCACGGCGGCGTTCAGCTGCACGACGGGAGTCGGCTCGAAGCGCAACAGCGCACCGTAAAGGGCGGCGATCTGCGGCCAGTCGGGGGCGGGGTCGGCCATCTGGCAATCGGCAATCGCGGCCTTGATCTGAAACGGGCCGGGGCGGCGGCGTTCCACCGCACGGGCGAGGATCTCGCGCCCCTCGGAGATACGGGCGGCGTCCCACAGCGCGCGGTCCTGTTCGCCGGGCGGCAGGCTGGCCCCGTCTGCCCCGATCCGCGCGGCGCGGCGGGCGGCGGTCAGCAGCATCATCGCCAGCGCCCCTTCGATTTCAGCGTCGTCGGGGCGCAGCCGGTCGATCAGCCGGATCAGGTATTCCGCCTCGAGGCAAAGGTCGCGCGGCTCTTCCGGCCCGGCGACATACCCTGTCGTGAAGATCAGGTAGAGCGTGGTCAGCACCGTATCCAGCCGGGCTGGCCAGTGTTCGGGGTCGGGCACGGCAAAGGGAATGCCTGCTGCCGCAATCTTGGTCTTGGCGCGGGTAATGCGCTGGCCCATCGTGGTGTCGGCATCCAGAAAGGCGCGGGCGATTTCGGGGGTGGTCAGGCCGCAGACCGTTCGAAGGGTCAAGGCCACGCGCGATTTCGGCTCCAGCGCGGGGTGGCAGCAGGCAAAGATCAGCCGCAGGCGCTCGTCGGGAATGGTATCGACCTCGGGCGCAGCCTCGTCCCGGGCCAGCACGGCCAGCGCCTGCGCCTTTCGGCTGTCGCGGGTGGCCCCTCGCAGGCGGTCTATGGCGCGGCGACGCGCGACCTGCAACAGCCAGCCCTGCGGCGATGTGGGCACCCCCGTGCGGCCCCAATGCGACAAGGCGGAAACAGCGGCTTCCTGCAGCACCTCCTCGGCCAGCGACAGATCGCGCAGACCCGCCGCCAGCACCGACAAGAGCCGCCCCCGGTCCGCCCGCATGACGCGGTCGAGTTCCCGCGCCACCGCGATGGCGCTGGCTGGGCCGGGGGCGGTCATGGTTTCAGCCGGCCGGATTGTAGTTCATGAGCGGGCGCACCTCGATCGTGCCAAAATGCGCCGACGGGATCAGAGCGGCATAGGTGAGGGCCGCGTCCAGATCCGGCACGTCGATGACATAATAACCCCCCAGATGCTCGCGCGTTTCGGCGAAGGGGCCGTCCATCGTCTCGACCTTGCCCGACTTGATGCGCAGGGTGGTGGCGGTTTCCACCCCCCGCAGAGCCTCGCCGCCGCGCATCACGCCATCGGCCTTCATCCGCTCGTTCGCGGCAAAGTAGCCACTCATCATCTCGTTGAATTCGGGCGTGCCATAGGCGGGTTCAAGCGCGGGGTCGTTATAGATCAGAAGCATGTATTGCATGGGAGATGCCCTTTCACAGGCCGAGGATGTGGATGCCGATGCAGACCATCGCATTGAGCGCGGCCAGCAGGTTCGTGCCATTGCCGACATAGCGCAGCGGATGGCCGGCATTGTCGGGCACCAGCCCGAAGGGGTGGGCAATGCGCCCCGCCAGCAACAGCGCGCCCGAGATGTGCAGCCAGATCGCGGGTGCGCCCATGCCTTCGGCGAGCATCATCAGGATCAGCACGAAGGCCGACCATTCGGCGCAGTTGCCGTGCTGGCGCATGCGTTGCAAGAGCAGC